>NZ_JBHUSB010000010.1:0-134128 GCF_042673905.1 Arthrobacter sp. NPDC057009 | reverse complement strand
GATAACGCCTACCCGCGCGTCGGCCCCCCCGGCCGGGCGGCACCCGGATCCGGCCGCGGCGGATGCTTTGGCATCCGCCGCTGCTGCGTTTAATGGCTTCCCCGCAGCCTCTGACGGGCGGCCGGGCGGTGCGGTCAGGCTGGCTGACGGGGCTAACTAGCCGCCATGCGGCGGCAGCGCCTGTGCGGCGCGAACGACGGCGTCCGTCACCTCTGTGAGGCCCGGCGAGTCCAGCGTCCACACCTGCCAGTAGAGCCGGAGGTCCTCGCTCCACGAAGGGTCAAGCTCCACGAGTTCGTTCTCCGGGTCCTGCTGGTCGGGCACCATGCCCCATCCCAGGCCCGCGTGCACCGATTCGACGTACTGGACCGAATCGGGAATGAAGTGCTGCGGGGGCGTGGCGTCCGGGGCGACGCGCGCGAGGACGGCGAGCTGGTGGGTGTCCTTCCGGTCGTACTGCATGACCGGGGCCGCGGCGAGGGCCTCCGGTGTGGGTCCGTCGGGAAACCAGCGGGCCACAAACTCACGTGATGCCTTCGCCCGGTACACCATGATGCCCAGCGGGCGGATAGTGCATCCCTGCACCGGCCGGGGATCCGCGGTAATCGCTGCGACGGCGTCCCCGGACCGCAGGAGATCGGCCGTGGCATGCTCATCGTCGCGAAGCAGCTCAAGGGCCACCCGCCCGCCAAGCGCAATCTCCCGGTAAGCGGCCGGCAGCCACGTTGCGATCGAGTCGGCATTGGCCACGACCGGAACCCGCAGCCGTCCGGCACCGGGCAGTCCGCCACCGTCCGCCTCCGCAGGCGCGGAACCGCGGAGGGCAAGGACCGCCTCGTCGGCGAGGAGCAGGAGCTGGCGGGCCGAGCGGAGGAGCTGCTCGCCGGCCGGCGTTGGCCGGACCGGCTTGAGGCGGCGCACCAGGACGCTTCCCACCGAGCGTTCCAGGGCTTTGATGCGCTGGCTCACCGCTGAGGGCGTGAGGCGAAGTTCGCTTGCCGCGGCATCGAAGGTTTCGTGGTCGACGACGGCGGCCAAGGCCCTGAGCTGATCGAGTTCCATGAAGAGATTCTAATGGAACTGCAGAAAAAATGAATTGTGTTTAAGATTCTCGAGCCGTACCGTCGAAGGCATGATCCCCTTCCTGACCGGTTTCGGCGCCGGCCTCAGCCTCATCGTCGCCATCGGAGCCCAGAACGCGTTCGTCCTGCGGCAGGGCCTCAAGCGTGAAGGCGTGCTGCCGGTCGTCCTCATGTGTCTCGTGAGCGATGCTGTCCTGATCTTTGCCGGCGTCGGCGGAATTGGTGCGCTCATCCAGGGCGCCCCGGTCCTGCTCACTGTGGTGCGCTGGCTCGGCGTCGCGTTCCTTCTTTCCTATGCGGTCTTCGCTGCCCGGCGGGCCCTGCGGCCCGGGGCGCTGAAGGCTGCAGATGCTCCAGGCAAGGGGACTGTCTGGTCGGCGGTGCTTACCGCCGCCGCCATCACCTGGCTCAACCCGCACGTGTACCTCGACACGCTCGTACTGCTGGGCTCACTGGCCAACACACACGGCGATCCCGGCAAATGGCTCTTCGGCGCGGGCGCTGCCACGGGCAGCGCACTGTGGTTTCCGCTGATCGGTTACGGGGCGCGCGGCCTCAGCAACTTCTTCGCGCGGCCCGCTTCATGGCGCATCCTCGACGGCGGTGTCGCCCTGCTCATGCTCACCCTGGCCTTCTTCCTCGCCACGGGGCACTGACACTTTCAGCACGTGCTCCCGGCGGCAAGTGCCCCGGGCCGTTTTGCCAGGCCGGGCGGCCGGCGGCAGCGTTAAGCGGCGCTCTCCGCCATTCGGTCGAGGATGCCGGTGATGACGTCCAGTGCGGCGGCCAGCTGCAGGTCGGTCGGGGCGCCGTACCCGATGACCAGGCCGTTTTCCGGCGTCCGTCCGAAAAAGTAGCTTCCAAGCGTAACGACCCGGACCCCGAGTGCCAGTGCTTCCTCGGCCAGACGCGCGGCAGGAATGTCCGGCTGGAGCCGGATGACCGCGTGCAGGCCGCCGTCGAGGGCTGCCAATTGCAGGTCTTCCCGTCCTCCGAGCCGGTCGAGCAGGAGTGCGCGGCGATGGGAGTACTGGCGCCGTGCCCGGGCGATGTGGCGTGCGAGGCCGCCGCCGGTGATGTAGTTGGCCAAGGCCGACTGCAGTACCCCGGGAACGGGTGACCCGAGGTCACGCCGGGTGTTTTTTAGGCGCTGCCCGGAGGTGCCGCGCACCACCAGGTAGCCGCACCGCAGCCAGGGGCTCAGCGACTTTGAGAAGGTGCCCACCAGGACGACTTCAGCCGAGGACGGCAACGAGGCGAGGGCGGGCAGGGGCATCCGCCGGTGCCGGAATTCACTGTCGTAGTCGTCCTCGAGGATGAGCGCCCCGTTGGCCTCAGCCCACGCCAGCAGCGCCAGCCGTTCCTGCACCGGCATCCGGCCGCCTAAGGGGTACTGGTGGCTGGGTGTCACCAGGATGGCGTCAGGGCGGGGATCAACGGACGCAAGCTGTGCCGCCTGCGGCCCGTCGACGGCAACCGGCAGGGTTTCCACTGCGGCGCCGGCCGCGGAAAGCACCCGCCGGGCCGTGGGATAGCCCGGGTCCTCCATCAGAACGCGGGGCCGGTCCGCCTGGGCACGGAGTGTTGCGACCGCCAGATGCAGGGCGTCACTGGTGCCCGCTGTGATGATGATGTCGTCGGCACTTACCGTAAGTCCGCGGGACGCGGCGAGGTGATCGGCCACGGCCGTGCGAAGGGCCGGAGTGCCCAGGGCATCCGGTAGCTCAACCTCCACCGGCTCGGCAACGGCCTGCCGCCAGGCGGCCCGCCAGTCGCGGTCCTGGAAGGGGGTGCCCGACGGCCGCCCCGGCGTGAGGTCGATGGCAGCAGTCTGTTCCGTGCCGGATCCTGCTTGCAGGCTTTCCGGGACCATGCCCCGGCCGTCCGAACGGACCGCCACGCGGGTGCCCCCGGAGCCGCGGCTTTCCAGGTACCCCTCGCCGGCCAGTTGCTCGTAGGCGCGGACCACCACCCCACGGGAGACACCCAGTCCGGCGGCAAGGCGCCGCGACGCCGGAAGCGAGTGCTCCGGCCTGAGGGTTCCTTCCAGGATGGCCTCCCGCAGCCGGGCGACCAGTTGGGCGGCAAGCGGAACGCGGCTCTGCTGGTCGAGAACCAGCGGCAGTTCAGCTTCGATCTTGGTCCTCCTAAGTTATCGATTCTTGGATCTATGCTAGGACCAATCCGGCTGTGAGCATGAAGGCTGAACCAACGCTGAACTGAAAAAGAGGACCAGTCCGTGTTTACCGGCCTTTGTGCATTTCCCCTCACTCCGCTGGTCGGAGAGATCGTCGACGAAGCCGCGTTTGCGCGTCTCGTCTCGCGCTGCGCAGACGCCGGGGTGGATTCCATCGGCGTGCTGGGGTCGACGGGCATCTACACCTACCTGCTTCGCGAGGAACGGCGCAAGGTTGTGGAGGCAGCCGTTGAGGCTGCCCAGGGGATTCCGGTGGTGGCCGGTGTCGGCGCCATGCGGACCCGTGACGTGCTTGCGTGCGTCGAAGATGCCCAGGCTGCCGGCGCCTCGGGCCTGTTGCTGGCGCCGGTGTCGTATCAGCGGCTGACCGAAGAAGAGGTCTACCGTCTCTATTGCGAGGTCTCGTCCGCGTCCGATCTGCCGGTGGCCGTCTACGACAATCCGGCCACCACGGGGTTCACCTTCACCGATGAACTCCACGGCCGCATCGCCGAACTTCCCGGCATCGCCTCAATCAAGTTCCCGCCCCCGGCGCCGGGCCAGGCTGCTGCCCGGATCGCCCGGCTCAGGGCGGTGGTTCCCGGCGGCGTCACCCTCGGCATCAGCGGAGACTGGGCGGCAGCGGAGGCAATGCTCGCCGGGTGTGACGTCTGGTATTCCGTCATCGCCGGCCTGTTTCCGCAAACGGCCAAAGTCATTGTCGATTCCGCTGTGGCTGATCCCTCGCTTCATGCCTCTGCCGCGCTGGAGCCCGTATGGGCGCTCTTCCGCACCTACGGGAGCCTGCGCGTCACTGCCACCATGGCCGAAGTGCTCGGCCTGGTCGAGGTGCCGTGCCTGCCCCGGCCGTTGCAAAGCCTCGACGCCGGAGGCCGCTCCAAGGTGGAGGAGGCCCTGCGCCTCTCGGGCCTCGGCTCCTGAGGACGTGCGGCATGGGTAGTTTGGATCGCAGCATGGCGGAACAACAAGGACAGGATGCGCGGGGGCAACAAACAGAGCGGGGCCCGACCCCGGCCGGTGGCGGACTGGCCCGCTACGTGGCGGCGGCGGCGGTGGCGCGGACAGCGGATGGCGGAGCGGTTGTAGCGATTGTCCTCATGGTCACAACAGCCGGCGGGCCGGGTTGGCTCGCGGGCCTGCTCGGCGCCTGCATCACCGGGCCCCACTTGCTGGGCCCGCTGGTGGCACCGAGCCTGGACTCCTGCCGCGACGGACGCGTCCTGATCGCGTGGGCGTGCATCGTCCATGGCGCCACCCTGGCGGCTGCCGTGCTGCTGTACCCGGTGGCATGGCCGGTCACCGGCATCCTGCTGGTGGTTTCGGGGCTCGTCGGGCCGCTGTTGACCGGGGGCATCAGCAGCAGGCTTCCTGCGATCGCCGGGCAGGACCGGATCGGCCAGCGCCGTGCCCAGGGCTGGGACGTGGCCACCTACGGCATCGGCGGAACCATCGGTCCGAGCATCGTGGCCGCTGTCTCGGCATGGGCCGGCGCCACTGTGGCCGCACTCATTCTTGCTGCGGCCACACTGGTTGCGGCCGGCGTCGTGCGGTTGCTGCCCTACGCCCCTCCCGCCGCGGCGTCAGCCGACATTCCCGGCCCCTTCCGGACGCTCCGGATCATGGTTTCCTCCGGCCGGCTCCGAAGAATGCTGTACCTGACCGTGACGGTGGCGTTCTCAGTCGCGGCACTGCCCATCACAGCCGTCGCCTCCGCCGCCATGTTCCAGGTCCAGCCGGCCGCCGCCGGTGTCCTGACGGCCGCTTACGGGCTGGGCGGACTGGCTGGCTCGGCGGCCGTGATGCTCCGGCCGCTGCGCGGTGATGCCGACCGGCTGGTCACCCGGCTCGCTGTGCTGGTAGCCGCGGCGCTCGCCGTGGCCGCACTGTCGGTGTCCTTTGTGCCGGCCGTTGCCGCCTATGCGGTGGCCGGGCTTCTGAACTCATACTTCTTCGCCGCCACACTGGCCGCCCGCAGCGAGTTTGCTCCGCCGCACGTCCGCGGGCAGGTCTTCGTCTGGGTTGGTGCCCTAAAGATCGCCGCCGGGTCCGCAGGCACGGTGGCGGCCGGCGCGGTCATGAGCCCGGAGCCCCGGCTTCCGCTGTTCCTGGTCTCCGCCTTCATTCTGGCCGTGGCCGCTGCCTCGGTCCTGGACCGCCGCAGCGCCGAATGGCCGGAGGCCGCGCCCTGAGGCCACTTATTGCGGGCAGAGGACATGAGGAACTTGCAGCCGGATTGGCGGGTTCATCCCCAGAACCGGGGAACGCGGCTACGATGTGAGTTCCAAGGGCTTTCGGGCCCTCCGCCGCAGCTGAAGGACGCCATGACAGCCCAGAACGCTTCCTCGCCGCCACGGGCCGCCGTCGTGGTCAACCCCGCCAAGGCTGTTGGCGCCGACCTCAAAGCCTCGCTGTACCGGCTGTGCGAAACACAGGGCTGGGCCGAGCCAATGTGGCTGGAGACCACACCGGAGGACCCGGGCGTCGGGCAGGCGAGGGAGGCACTCGAGGCGGGGGTCGACGTCGTTATGGCCGCGGGCGGCGACGGCACCGTCCGGTGCGTGGCAGAGGCGCTGGCCGGAACGGACACACCCATCGGGCTGGTGCCGCTGGGGACCGGCAACCTGCTGGCCCGCAACATGGGGGTGGACATCACCGACCCCATTTCCGCCGCCTACGACGTCCTGAACGGCACCGAACGGACGGTGGACGTCGCCAGGACCACCTTTGACGGGTCCGACGACGAGAACGTGTTCCTGGTGATGGCCGGCGTCGGCTATGACGCAGCGATCATGGCCGATACTGTGGACGCCCTGAAGGACCGGATGGGCTGGCTCGCCTACGTTGAAGCGGGGATCCGCAAACTGCCCGGCAAGCCGGTCAGGGCCACGGTCCGCGTGGAAGGCAAGCACCCGGTCAAACGGCGGATCCGCAGCGTGATGGCCGGAAACTGCGGCCGGATCATGGGCGGCATCGAGATTTTCCCGGAAGCCAAGATCGACGACGGCGTGCTGGACCTGCTGGTCCTGGCCCCCAAGGGGCACTTTGGCTGGCTCGGCGTTGCGGCCGGCATCTTCGGCCGCCGGAAGAACCAGAAGGAATCTGCAGAGTATTTCCAGGGCAAGAAGGTCGAAGTGAGCCTGGAACACGAGGAGGAATTCCAGCTCGACGGCGACCATGTAGGCACCGTCAAACACCTCACCATCTGGGTGGACCCGGGGGCTCTGAAAGTCCGGATGTAGTGCGCTGTTGGCGGCTCCCAAGCCGCCAGCAGCGCAGGGTCAGTCCGCGAGCAGCCGGCCCCACTTTGGCGCGAGCAAGGGGGATCCGGCGAGTTTGAGGCAGTGCCAGAGCGTGACGGCCACGGAGTCGAGCACCGGAACACCCGTGCCCGCTTCGATCTCCGCCGCGATGTTGGCGCCGTACAGGTTGGTGCAGAGGTAGATCAGCGCGTCGGGGGCGTCAGCCGCAAGCTCCAGGGAGCCCGGACGCATCTCGTCGTCCGTGACCCGGCCGAAGGACTCGTTGTCGCTCAGACCCAGGCAGCGGTGGCTCACGGTCTTGATGCCGTCCCGCTCGTAGGAGCCGATGATGGCGTGGTTGACGTCCTCCGTGTACGGCGTGAACAGGCCGATCCGCTCCGTGCCGAACGTGCGGAACGCCTCCAGGTACGCCAGCGTGGACGTCGTGGCGGGAATGCCGGTGGCGTCGGTGATCTCGTGGACCAGGTCGCGGTCATGCCCGGATCCCAGCCACGAGCCGGAGGTGCCGTTCCACGCGATTACGTCCACGTCCGCCGTCGCCAGCAGCCGGGCGGCCTCGCGCATGACGGCCGGGTCGAACTGCCTGTCCGATGAGTCGTCCAGCGCGATCCGGGTGACCGGGATCCGAGTGAAATGGATGGTGACGTCGGTGCGGTCGCCCAGGATCCGGTAGCTCTGCGGCTCCAGGCACGTGTTGGAGGACGGCACGATCATGCCGATCCGGGTGGTGCGTTTGACGGCGGTCATGGCATGCTCCTAGAGGGTGGCGGGGGACAGATCAGCAATGGCGGCGTGGTGTTCCCGGAAGCCGTTCCGGGCCACGAAGCGGCCCACGGCCCCCGGATCATGGAAGCCCTCCCGGTCCAGCACCACCCGGCCTGCGGAAACCACGACGGCGGGCCACCCCGCCAGTGTGCGGCCGTCGAACGGCGAGAAGTCGCTGCCCATGTGCAGCGCGCCGCCGTCCACGGTCCGCTGCTCGGCGGGATCGAAGAGCACGAGGTCCGCGTCGAAGCCCTCGGCGACGGCGCCCTTCCCCGGCAGGGCGTTGATGCGCGCCGGGCCGGCGGAGAAGACCTCCACGAACTCCTCGACAGTGCTGCCGGCATCAGCCATGGCCGTGAACGTGACGGGCATGCGGGTCTCCACGCCGGGCAGCCCGTGCGGCATGGCGCGGACGTCGTCGGTGCGTTCCCGTTTCTGGGTCAGGTCATAGCAGGAATGGTCCGAGGACACGGTGTGGATGGCGCCGGCCGCGAGCCGCTCCTTGAGCGCGGCAACGGTTTCCGGGCTGCGCATGGGTGGGCAGCAGGCGTACCACTCCGGGAAGCCCGAGCCGTAGACGGTGTCATCGAGCGTGAGGTAGTGCGGGCAGGTTTCCGAGTAGGCCTCCTGGCCGAGGGACCGCGCTTCGGTGACCAGGTCCACTGCCCCCGGCGTGGACTGGTGGACGAAGTACACGGGAGCCTTGGTGTACGCGGCCATGGCCAGGGTTTCCTTCACGGAGATTTCCTCGGCCAGTTCGGGACGGGTCCTGTGCAGGTGCTCGATGCCGATCCGGCCGTCGTCGGCGTGCTGTGCGGTGCAGTCGCTGATGATGGGATCGTGCTCGGCGTGGATGTAGGTGAGCCCGTCCAGCCGGACCATTTCACGCATTACCTTCAGGATGGTGTCACCGTCGGCCATGGTGGTGCCGCGGTTGGTGGTGTACATCTTCACGGAGCGGACGCCCTCGGCGGCGAGCTGTTCGAGCTGCCACGGCACGGTCTCGTCCCAGCTGATGACGGAGCCGTGAAGCGCCACGTCGCAGCGGGACTCTTGAGCCAGTTCCTTCTTATTGAGCACGGCCGCAAGCGGGGTTTCGCAGGCATCACGGGGGATGCCGAAATCGATGATCGTGGTGGTGCCGCCCCAGAGGGCAGCGGTTGAGGTGGTCCGGTAATCGTCCAGGGTGCGGAACCGGCCGGTCACCTGGGCCACGTGGCAGTGTCCGTCCACGCCGCCGGGGATCACCAGCAGGCCGCCGGCGTCGATGGTGCGCTGCGCCTCGGGTGCGGGTTCTGCGGCGTCAACGAGCTGGCTGATGCGGCCGCCGGTCACCACCACGTGGGCCTGCCGGCGGCCAAAGCTGTTGACCACGGTGCCGTTGGCGATGACGAGTTCGGGGATGCGGGACATCGTTGTCCTCCTGACTGGGAAGCTGATGGGTTTAGTTGGTGGGGGCCGCGGCGTTTGCTGCCGTCTGGGCGGCGGTGAGGGCGGCGTCGAGATGCTCTGACAGGCCCTTGCGGGCCTTGACCGGCGGCGGGGCGAAGGCGCCGGCCCGGTGCAGGCCGGACTGCAGTTCGACGACGGCCTCGGCCATCTTGATGCCGGCGGAAATGCCGTCCACCACGGGAACCGGGATCTGGCCGCGGAGTTCGCGGGCCAGTCCCGCCAGGGGTGCGCCGGCGAGGATGACGACGTCGGCTCCGTCCTCGCTGACCGCCTGGCGGCTGAGCGCCAGCAGGGTTTCCTGGAAATCCTGCTGCACGGAACCGATGCTGTTCAGGCTTTCATTGATGGAGCGGATGGAGGCCAGCCGTCCGCCGAGGCCGAAGTGCTCCACGCAGTCCCGGTACCACGGGCGGATCCGGTCGGAGATGGCAATGATGGAGAAGCGCTGCCCCTGCAGTGCGGCGGCGCAGAGGGCGGCCTCGGTGATGCCGATGACCGGCACATCTGTAAGTTCCTTCAGGGCGGGCATCCCCGGGTCGCCGAAGGCGGCCACCACGATCCCGTCGATCCGGTCTTCCGGGGAAGGGTCCGCGGTGTGTTCGGCGATGATCTCGGCGACGGCGCCCGCCGCGATGAGCGACTCAAAGCGCGTTTCGATGTACTCCACCCCGTGGCCGGCGGTGCGGACCACAAGGCTGGTGCCGGGTGACGCGGAGCGCCGGGCCTCGGACTCGATCAGCGCGGTGACGTCCTCGCTGATGTTCGGGTTGATGACGAGAAGCTTCATTTTTTCTTCCGGTGCAGGGCTGGTTCCGTTTTCTGGAAGTCCTCGGGGAACTGTTCGCGGTACTTGCCGATGTGTGAGGCCGACTGGGCGGCGGCGCGGTCGGGGTCGCCGCTGGCGATGGCCTCGTACAGGTCCCGGTGTTCCTGGATCAGTTCCGGCAGGTCGCTCACGTGGCGGAACAGCCAGTGCATACGCCCCTGCAGGGGTTCCAGCGCGGATTTGAGAAAGTTGTTGTCGGCGATGCCGGTGATCGCGTCGTGGAATTTGCTGTTGGCACGGTGTGCCTCAATGACGGCGCCCTTGGCCAGGCAGCGGTCGGCCTCGTCCAGCAGCCCTTTCAGGTGCCCGAGGTCCTCAGCCGTGGCACGGGTGGCGGCGAGCCGGCAGGCCAGCACCTCCAGCGACTGCCGGACGTCGAAGAGGTCCTCGACATCCTTGGCGCTGAGGGTGCTGACTTCGGCACCCCGTGCCCCGCGGTCGCTGATGAGCCCTTCCTGGCGGAGCATCCTCAGCGCTTCCCGGACGGGAAGGCGGGAGACGTTGAATTCTGCGGCGAGGTCCCGTTCCACCAGCCGGGTGCCGGGAACGTAATGCCCCTCGAAGATCCTGGTGCGGAGCGTGTCCCGGACAGCCTCGCGGAGGGGGCGTTCCTTGTCCTGGGTGTCTTCTGCGGTAAGCATGGTGCTCCGTTCGGATTCTTGGTGGGGCTTGCGTTCCCGGCCGGCGGGGTTGGGTGGGGTGCTGCCGGATCCGGGACCCGGCAGGACACCGACGAGTTCGGCAAGGGACTGTACAAGCAGGACGAGCACGCGAACAAGGCCATCGTCGACGCCGTCGCCGCCGTCGCGGACGAACGCGGCGTCCCGATGGCACAGATCGCTCTCGCCTGGAGTGCGGGCAAGTCCGCCGTCACCGCACCGATCATCGGGGCGACCAAGGAGCGCCATATCGACGACGCCGCTGCCGCCGTCGAGCTTGACCTGACCGAGACGGAGGTCCGGCGCCTCGAGGAGAGCTACACGCCCCGCAACCCCTCTGGCTTCTGACCTGCCCGCAGGGGCTCCCTGTGCGCCAGGATTTCGGCGAGCTCGGCGAGCCGGTGGGCGCGGGCCGATTCGGCGGGTGTAAACGGCTCGCCGGGACGGAAGAAGGTGATGGGCCCGTGCCAGGCGGTGGGAATCTTCAGGATGGTGCCGGCGTCGTTCGTTTCGGCGCCGCTGGCCTGGACGTGACGGGCTGACTCGCTGCCGGGGTCGAGGATCCTGGCGGACAGCAGTTCCGCCACCGCCAGCGGAAGTTCCCCCGGAGCGGCGGCGATCCGGGCGGCCAGGCTCAGGGCCTTGGTCTGGCCGTCGGCCATGGCCAGGGCGGTGGTGGGCCAGACCTGCGTGCTCCGTCCGCCGCCGTCCGCCAGCGCCTCCAGCAGCTGGCGCTCGCTGACCCCGCCCGGGGCGGACAGCACGAATTCGTCCATGACCCCGCCCCGGATTGGGTGGGCGTGGATGCCCAGAATGTTGGTGTCCAGCAGCGCCAACGACCTGGTGATCCGCTTGAGGGAGCCGGGCTCGTCGCGGAGAACGGTCCTGGCCCGCCACAGTGCAGGGGCCGTGCCAAGCCTCCGCCGGTGGCGGAGTGCAGGTGCGTGGAGCCACCGCCGCAGGATCCGTGCGGCGGACGGTTCGGCCACCCAGATCACCAGGACGGTGGCCGTCAGCGTCAGGACCAGCACTTTGGCCACGTAGGGCAGGTGCGTCTGGACTACCAGCGCGTGCACCAGCAGTTCGATCGGGAGCATGACGGCGACATTGGCCAGGGTGAGGCGGGTCTTGGTCGGCTCGGGCATCTGCCCGCAGACTTCACAGCTGAGTTCGGAGGGCTTCATGCTGCCAGCCTGCCCGGCGCCTGTTACAGGGGGATTGCCCGGGCGTTCCGATCCCGCGAAACATCTGTATGACTGGAGCGGGAGTACCCGCCGCCGCTTCTCTCCCGGGCTATGGCCAGCCTCCGGCCCGGTACCTAGACTGAAGGGACCAGCGTGCGGAGCTCCCGTACAACGGCCTGCTCGCACGAAAAAAAGTCGACTCGTGGAGAGCACCGTCATGTCCATCATCATCAGTCCAGGCCACACACGCCGCCGTGCCGCCGCGGGATTCCTCGCCCTCGCCGCGCTCCTGGTCCCCGCGCCGGTCGCTTCCGCCGGGGAAGCAGTGCCATCCCGTTCGGGCGAGGTTGCCCCCGTCATCCTGCTCGACGGCGCCAAGGGCGCCGAAGGCATCGCGGCCGCCGGCAGCACCAGGTTCTTTGCCGGTGACCTCATCACCGGGGACATCTACCGCGGCGACATCCGCAGGGACAAGGCAACCAGGTTCATCGATGCGCCCGATGGCAGGATGGCAGTGGGCATGAAAGCGGACCGGCACAACGACCTGCTGTTCGTGGCCGGCGGGCCCGGCGGCCAGGCCTACGTTTACGACACGGACACGGGAAAGACGGTCAGGACCTACCAGCTGACCACGAAGGAAGCCTTCATCAATGACGTGGCGCTCACGGACCGCGGCGCCTGGTTCACCAATTCGCGCCAGGGTGAGCTGTACTTCATCCCGGTGGACGACGACGGCGACCTCGGCAGCGTCCGCACGCTGACCATCAAGGGCCCCGCGGCAGACACCAGCAAGCAGTTCAACCTCAACGGCATCGCCTACTCCCGCGACGCCCGCCGCCTGGTGGTGGCCCACACCGGCAACCAGACGCTGTACACGGTCAGCCCGCGGACCGGCAACAGCACCGAGATCACCGGCGTGAAGGTGGCCAACGTCGACGGCGTCCTGGTCAAGGGCGACACCGTCTGGGCCGTGCAGAACTTCTCCAACCAGATCAGCCGGCTGCGCGTGAACTTCCACGAATCGACCGCAAAGCTGCGCGAGGTCATCACCAGCCCCGACTTCAACATCCCGACGACGGCCGCGCTGTTCGATGACACCCTCGCCGCCGTCAATGCCAAGTTTGGAGTGCCGAACGCCACCACCTTCGAGGTGGTCACCGTCGACGCCCGCACCAACGCCACCAAATAGGGAAAGCCGGGGCCCGCCCCCTTAAACTGGTAAGCGGACGCCAGGGCCGCCGTCGTCAGTTCCAAACTGCAACGAAAGGCGCGATTCCCCCGTGAAGCTGCTGGCCGAGATGTTCACCCTTGCCCCGGCAAACAAGGACCATCATGTTGCCACGCGGTGTGCCGTGGGCGTGTTCGTGCCGCTGATCACCCTCGTGCTGCTGGGCCGCCTGGACCTGGCGATTTTTGCGTCCTTCGGCGCCTTCACCGGGATCTACGGCCGCGGCGAGCTGCACCGCAAGCGGTTCTTCATCCAGGTCCGGGCCGGCGCGCTCATGCTGCTGGTGATCCTCCTGGCCACGCTGACCGCCCGCGCCATGCACGCCGGCGGGGTCTCCCCGGAGGCCAGCACCTGGCTGCAGGTGCTGGCCACGACGCTCGTGGCCGGCGGCTGCTCGCTGGTGATCGCCCGGTGGCGGCACCGGCCTGCCGGCTCGCTGTTCCACATCTTCGCATTCGCCGCGATCGCGTCCATCCCCGGCCAGCCTCCGCTGTGGCAGTGCATGCTGGTGTCCGTCCTGACCACACTCTTTTGCCTGGCGGTGGGGCTGTCCTCCCGCGTGCTGCGCAGCCACCGGACCCCGTGGGAGATGCCCCCGCCTGCCCGGCTGACCGCCGAGGAGAAGCGGACGGCCAGACTTGAAGCGGTCGGCTACCTCGTGGCCGCCGGGGTCGCCGGCACCCTTGCCACCCTCGTTGGCCAGCGGCTCGGCTTCGGGCACAACTACTGGGCCATGGTGGCGGCTGTGGTCCCGCTGGTGGGACGCACCACGCGGCACCGGATCGCCCGCGGCGTCCAGAGGATCATCGGCACCGTGCTCGGCCTGATCCTGCTGGCCGGCATCCTGCTGCTGCAGCCTGTGCCCTGGCAGACGGTCCTCGTTATCGCGGTCTGCCAGTTCGGTGCCGAGCTCTTCATCGCCCGGAATTACGTGCTGGCGCAGGTCTTTGTGACGCCGCTGGCCCTGAGCTCCACGCTGCTCGTCTCGCCTGCAGCGCCCGGCATCCTGCTCCGGGACCGCATCGTGGAGACCGTGATCGGCGCCGCTGTGGGAATCGCGGTGGTGCTGGCCCCCGCCGTGTGGACCCGGCTGACGCGGCGCGCTTCGGCGGGAGTGGCAGCGGGCTAAGCGCTATTCGGCAACCAGGAGTGCCTGCGGTGCTGCCTGCTTCATCCGGGTCTGCAGCCACCTGATCTCCAGTTCGGAGTCGCCCTCGCACTGCGTCACGATGGCCTGCAGTTCCTTGTCCTGGTCGCCCTGCGCGGCCTGGCCCACCATCATCCACGTCACGTCGATGTGGTTGACCAGGACGTACAGGTCCTGCAGGTCAAGCATCAGTGCCAGCGGCCCGGAGCGGACCTCCTTTACGCCGTTGGCCGTCAGCCGGTGTTCCTCCTCGCCCTCGACGTCCTCGCCGTAGCGGTCGATAACCGGCTTTAGCGCTTCGCGGTGGGCGTCGCACTTTTTGGCGAAGGTCTGCAGGATGAAATGCACGTCGGGTTCGTCCCCGTGGCCGTCCGCCACTACCCGGAATGACGATGCGAGCGTGGCCTCCGCCTCATCCAGCAGGCCGATGTAGACAGGCAGTTTCATCGCTGGGCTCCTGTTGCACGGCGGGATGCGGTGGTGTCCGGAGCCTTCGACGGGCCGTCGCCGCTGCGCAGCTTTTCCACCCGCACGGCGGCGTTCTTGAACACCGGCTGCTTGGACACCGGGTCCCACTCGGTGATGGTGAGCTCGTTGGCGGCGCGGTGGTGGCCGCCGTCGGCATTTACGACGGCGGGATCCCCGGTCCCGGTGCCGGCGGCAGCACGGCCGTCGGGCACGTCCCAGTATCCGTAGTGGAACGGCGCGAAAACGGTGCCGGGCCGGATGTCGCCCACCCGGACCGGAACCTCGAGGCTGCCGCGGCGAGACGTCACCCGGGCGATATCCCCTTCCTGGCACCCCGCCCGGGCCGCGTCCTCGACGGACATCTCGATCCACGGCTCCGGGGCGGCATTGTTCAGGCGGCGACTCCGGCCGGTCTTGGTCCGGGTGTGGAAGTGGTATGCCGTGCGGCCGGTGGTGTAGCGCAGCGGGTATTCGGCGTCGGGCTCCTCGTGCGGAGGAGTGTAGTCGAGCGCCTTCAGCCAGGCCTTCCCCGGCTGCACCGTTGCCTTGTATTCGATCTCCCCGGTGGTGGCGCCGGTGAGAAGGTCGTGGCCGAAGGACTCGCAGTACTCCGGTGCGGTGGGGAAATCACCATCGGTGTAGAGCCGTTCGGTCCCGTCCGGCTGGCTTTCGGTGCAGGGCCACTGGATGCCGCTGCCCCCGCGCAGCCTGTCGTAGCTGAGCCCGGTGTAGTCGCACGGCCGGCCGCGCGAACACTCCTTCCAGGCCTCGAAGCCGTCCTCGGGACCGGACCAGTCCAGCAGCGGCTGCCCATCCTTGTCCGTGAACCCCATCCGGCGGGCATAGTCGAGGAACACGTCAAGGTCGCTTCTGGCTTCGCCGGGTGGTTCCACGGCCTTCTCGGACAGGTGGACAGTGCGGTCGGCGTTCGTGAACGTGCCGGTCTTCTCACCCCAGGCGGCGCAGGGGAGGACGACGTCAGCGCACTGCGCCGTTTCGGTGAAGTAGATGTCCTGCACCACCAGGAACAGGCTCTCCTTCTCCGGGACGTGCCGGATCCGTTCCAGCTGCGGCATGGACACGGCCGGGTTGGTCGCGGAAATCCACAGCAGCCCGATGGAGCCCTGCTCGGCGTACCGGAAGATCTGGAGGGCGTGCGTCGGCGGTGCCCAGTGCGGGATGATGGCGGGATCCACGTTCCACAGCCGGGCCAGGTCCTCGACGTGCTGCGGATTCTCCCAGTTACGGAAGCCCGGCAGGTCGCCGTCGGCCCCGCATTCCCTGTTGTTCTGGGCGGTGGGCTGGCCGTTCATCTGCAGCAGGCCGCAGCCGGGCCTGCCCAGCATGCCGCGGAGCAGGTGCAGGTTGTTGACCTGGCAGGACGAGGCCGTCGCGTGGGCGGACTGATAGAAGCCCTGAAGGACCGTAGACAGCACCTTCTCCCCGGTGCCGAAAATCTCGGCGGCGCGCCGTACATCGGCAGCTGACACACCGCATGTTTCCGCGACCTTCTCGGGCGTCCACGGCTCTACCACGCTGCGCAGCTGCTCCAGGTTGGCGGTGTGCCGGGAAATGTAGTCCTCGTCGATCCAGTTGTTGGCCAACACCTCGCGGATCAGGCCGTTCATGAGGGCGAGGTTGGTGCCCGGATGGACCGCAAGGTGCACGTCGGCGCGGCGGGCCACCTCGGTGTCACGGGGATCGACGCACACGAGCTTTGGCGGATTGGGCCCGTCCAGCCGGTCGAGCACCCGGGCCCACAGCACCGTCTGCGTCTCCGCCATGTTGTGGCCATAGAGGAAGATGGCGCTGCAGTGGTCCACATCCTCGTAGCTGCCCGGCTGGCCATCGGCGCCGAAGGACTCCTTCAGCGCGGTAGCAGCGGTGGCGGTGCAGAGCCGGGTGTTGCCGTCCATGTGCGGCGTGCCGATCCCGGCCTTGCCGAGGATGCCCAGTGCGTAGTATTCCTCCAGGAACAGCTGGCCGCTGGTGTAGAAGCCGTGGCTGAGGGGACCCTTCGACGCCAGGAGTTCCTTGCTGCGCTCCACGATTCGGCCCATGGCGGTGTCCCAGTCGGTTTCCACCAGCTTGCCGTCCACCCGGATCAGCGGGCGGGTCAGGCGGTCCCGGTGCTCCTCGCCTTGCCAGCTGCCGTAGAGGCCTTTGGGTCCCAGTCTGCCGCGGTTCACCCGGTCCTGCGCCCGGCCCCGGATGCCCACCATCTTTCCGTCCTTGACGGCGATGTCGCACCCGCATCCGTTGCTGCACAGGACGCAGGCCGACTGCACCCAGCGGTCCACGTCGCCCTCGGCCAGACCCTCGGCCAAAACCTGGTCCACGCGCTCGGGCCACGCCTGCCCGCTTCCGTGCGGTGTCCGCCCGCCCCAGATGTCAGCGATCCGGTCCGTCATGGGGCAGCCTCCCTGGATGGTAAGTGAACTTACCGACCCTAGGTTACCTGCCGCCGTCGTCAGCGGAAGGAGTCTGCTTTGAGCGTTCGACGGCGGGTTCCCGGCCGGGTGCCGCGGCGATGGCATGGGGGATGGCCGCCAGTGCAACGACCGCGAGGACGGCGGCGACGGCGAAGACGTAGAAGCCCCACGGGTACGCGATGCCGGCGGCTACGAGCGTTCCGGTGACGGCAGGTCCCATGATCGCCCCGAACCTGCCCACCCCGGCGGTGAAGCCGAGGGCGGTGCCGCGGAGCCGCGCCGGGAAGAGCTGGCTGACCCACGCGTAGACGAGGACCTGCGAGCTGAAGACGAAGACGCCGGTGACGAAGACGGCGGCGTTGAGCAGGAATTCGTTCTGCATCTTGATGCTGAGGACGGCGAGGAACACGGCGGAGAGGCCGAACCACAGCAGGACGATCCTTTTCGTGCCGTGCTTGTCCGCCAGGATGCCTGCCACGATCAGACCCACGACGGCGCCCACGTTGAGCACGAGCAACAGCACCAGGCCGGTGCTCACGGTGTACCCGGCGGAGGACATGAGCTGCGGCAGCCAGGTGTTCAGGCCGTACACCAGCAGGAGTCCCATGAAGGATGCCACGGCAATTCCCAGCGCCACGAGCGGGTAGGGCTTTTTCGTAAGGTCGCGGAAGCTGGCGCGCCCGGCGGAGGCCTCTGCCGGCAGGAGCGATGCGGGCGCCGCTTCGGGCTCGGCTGCCGGCACGGCAATCGGGCGGTGTGCCCGGGCAGCGTGGGCCGGAACGTTTGCGGGGGCCGCGGGAGCCGCTGCACCCCGGCCGTCCCTGCCGGATCCTGCCTGGACAGGAGGCAGCGTTTCCGGGAGCCGGAACCACAGGAACGGCACCAGCACGAACCCGGCAACCCCTCCCACCACGAACATGATGCGCCAGTCCGGCACCACCAGGATGGCCAGGAACGCGGTGGCCACGGCACCCACGTGATAGCCGGTCATGGTCCGGGTGGTGGACTTTCCTGCCGTTCCGGCCGGGGCGTAGTCGTTCATATAAGCGAGGGCCGCGGGCAGGCAGGCGCCGAGCCCCACGCCTGCGAGCAGCCGGAAGATACCGAACATGGCGACGTTGGGGGCGAAGACCACTGCGAGGGTGAACAGGGAGAACCAGGCGACGCACGCAACCAGCAGCCGGCGGCGTCCGAAGCGGTCCGAGAGTGGTGCGATGAACAAGGCACCGATCCCTACGCCCACCAGCGAAATGGTGGCGGCATACGTGGCCCCGATAGCGTCGAACCCGAGGTCCTGGGTCTTAATCAAGGTGGGAATGACGGTGCCGAGCACCACCAGGTCGAATCCGTCTAACACCATGGCGAGCCAACAAAGCCAAACGGGCCATTGGGAACGACGGGTGGCTGGAAGCGTGGTCATGTGAACCTCGTTGTTCGGTTTTGGAACTGGGTGGAATGGAAGCTGTTGCCGGGCCTGGGGCCGGCGCGGGCGGTGCGACATGAGATTTGTATCACCAGTAGATGTAATCTGGGACAACCCAAACCATTCATTGGAAGCAGTGACCGTGGCAAATTCCGTCTCCGGTGATTCCGTGGTGGACCGCGTGGTCCGCGTGATCGCCGCCTTTCCCGAAGGCGTCACTGTTCTGCAGCTCTCCGAACTTGCCGCGCGTGCACAGCTTCCGCTGACCACGGCGCACCGGCTGGTCCGGCAGCTGGCGGCACATGGGCTCCTCGAAACGACGCCCGGCGGTTCCGTACGGCTGGGGCTGCGGCTGTGGGAGCTCGTGAACCGCAATTCACCGACGCTGGCACTCCGGCAAGCGGCGATGCCGTTCATGGAGGACATCCAGCACGTCCTCAACCAGAACGTAAACCTGGCGGTGCTCGAGGGCTGGGAGGCCCTCTTCGTGGAACGGCTCTCGCGCCGCGGATCGGTTGCCAACCGCGCCCAGATTGCAGGGCGCTTGGCAGTTCACATCTCCTCCGCGGGCCTGGCGCTGATGTCCCATCAGCCGCAGTCTGTCCAGGCCGAGTACCTTGGCCAGTTCCATGATCCCGCCGGAAAAGTGACGGTGGAGAACCTCCGCGCGTTGCTCGCCGAGGCCAGTCGCCTGGGGTACGCCCAACTTGCTGGCGTCATCGACCCCGAAACCTGGGGAATTGCGGTTCCGGTGCTGGACGGCAAGAAAGGCGCGGTGGCGGCGCTCGGCGTCGTCGTTCCGTTGAAGGAGGTTCGCCTTCAGGCGCTGGTCCCCGCGCTGCAGACGGCTGCCAGGGGCATCGCCCGGCGCCTGGGCGACGTGGAGGGCACAAACGTATTCCATTCAATGGAATCGGCGTAACGCCGTTCACATTCTCCGGCGCACACTGTTAGGCAGAAAGAAACGCCGGCCCTGACTTCCGCCGAGGGCCCCGCAATGAAGCGAGGAACATCGTGGCAGCACGCAAAACCATCAAAACCCAGGTGGCCATCCTGGGCGCAGGCCCCGCGGGACTTATGCTGTCCCATCTGCTGGCCAAGGCCGGCATCGAATCCACCGTAATCGAGATCCGCAGCCGCCAGGAGATCTCGGAGACAGTCCGCGCCGGCATCCTGGAGCACGGCACAGTCAGTATGCTCGTCGACGGTGGCGTGTCCGACCGCGTGCTGCGCGAAGGGGACCGGCACGACGGAATCGAGCTGCGGTTCAACGGCGAGAGCCACCGCATCGACTTCAAGGAACTGGTGGGGGAGTCGGTCTGGCTGTACCCGCAGACCGACGTCTTCATGGACCTCGCCGCCCGCAGGGAAGCCGACGGCGGCGACGTCCGCTACAGCGTCACCGACACCACCATCCACGGCATCGAGGAAAGGCCCAAGGTCTGGTTCACCGATGCCGACGGCGGGGAGTACGAACTGCAGGCCGACTTCATCGCCGGTGCGGACGGCTCGCGCAGCCACTGCCGTTTCCAGATCCCCGAGGCGCACCGCAAGTGGTACTTCCACGAATACCCGTTCGCCTGGTTCGGCATCCTCGCCGAGGCACCCCGCAGCTCCGACGAGCTGATCTACGCCAACTCCGAGAACGGCTTTGCCCTCATCAGCCAGCGCACCGAAACCGTGCAGCGCATGTACTTCCAGTGCGACCCCAAGGAAAACCCGGCCGACTGGAACGACGAGAGGATCTGGGCCGAGTTCCGCAGCCGGGTCAACGGCAACGGCTTCGAACTCAAGGAAGGCCCGGTCATCGACAAAATGGTCCTGCCCTTCCGCAGCTTCGTGCACACCCCCATGAGGCACGGCAAGCTGTTCCTGGCCGGCGACGCCGCGCACACCGTGCCGCCGACGGGCGCCAAGGGCCTGAACCTGGCCATCCATGACGTGAAGGTGCTGTTCGAAGGGCTCGACAGCTACTACAACAGCGGCTCCACGGCATTGCTGGACTCGTACAGCGACCGGGCCCTGGACCGGGTGTGGAAGGCCCAGCAGTTCTCCTACTGGATGACCACCATGCTGCACACCCCCGCCGACGCCGGCGACTTCGCCCGCGCCCGCCAGCTGGGCGAGCTGAACTCGGTGGTGTCCTCCCGGCACGGCCAGGCGTACCTTGCCGAGGCCTACACCGGCTGGCCGTCGGCCTAGCCGCGCCGCAGGACCGGCCCGGGCCCGGGCCCGGGCCCCGGCCGCCTCCGCGGGGGAGGACCGGTCACGGGGAGGAAGGCTACCATCGGTCCATGGAAGCCATAACCATCATCGGCGGCGGCATCGCCGGCCTCGCGCTCGCGGCCGGCCTGGACCCGCAGCGCTTCGACGTCGCCATCCATGAGCAGCGGTCCGGTGTGCCGGCGGTGGAGACGTCACTGGCCATGTGGCCGGAGGCGCAGGCGGCACTGGCGGTTCTCGGCGTGCTGCCGCTGATCAGGGAGGCGGGGACCACCTTCGGCGGGATGGCCCTGCGCGCCGCCGCCGGCACTGCCCTGGTGGCACCCGAGGTGCGCGGGGTCATGGGCGTCTCGCGCGCGGACCTCATTCGGATCCTCGACGCCGCCGTGCCCGCCTCCGTGCACCGTATCGAGGGCAGAGTGGACGACATCCCCGCAACAGGACCGCTGGCATCGGGCCTGCTGGTGGGGGCGGACGGCGTGCACAGCGTGGTCCGCCGCGCCTTCTGGGGCACCAGGTCGCAGGCCAGGCTGACGCCGTATCTGGCATTGCGCGGCGTCCTTCCGGCGCCCGTCCAGGACAACGCCGGCGGGGAATACTGGGGGCGCGGACAGCTGTTCGGCATCACGCCCGCGGCGGGCGGCAGGACCTACTGGTACGCCTCGTTCCGCTCCGGCCTGGGCCCGGCAGGCGTCGATGTTGCCCAGGCCCTGGAACAGGCACAGGAGCGTTTCGCCGGAAGCGCGCCGGCCGTCCGGACGGTTTTGGAGCAGGCCATGCCAGAGGCCACGCTCGCGCAGCGGATCTGGACCACGCCCGGCCTCCGCAGCTTCGTGCGGCCGGGCGCCGTCCTGGCCGGCGACGCCGCCCACGGCATGACGCCGAACCTTGGCCGCGGCGCCTGTGAGGCGATCGTTGACGCTGTCACGCTGGCGGAGCTTCTGAATGCCAGGCCCCTGGAAGACGCGCTCAGGGCCTACAACCGGCAGCGCGCGCTCCGGACCCAGCTGCTCAGGCTGGCCTCCTCCGCGATGGCGGGCGTAGCCCTCGCCGAACGGGGACAGCCGCTGCGCGACCGGCTGCTGAAGCTCGCTTCCCGGTAAGGCTGGCGGGCATGGCGGCTGGTGGCAGGCTGTAAAGCGGACGACGGCGGGCCGCTAGTCCTGCTGAAGTGTTTCGGTGAGGTGGTGGGTGGGGATGCGGTCGCGGTCGTACGTGATTTCCGTGTAGCCGTGCGGTTCCGGCTTGCCGGTGGGGCTCAGGTTCACGAACACGATCTCCTCGATCGTGAGGATGCTCTGCCGCGTGATCATGTTGCGAACCTCGGCTCGCATGGTCAGGGACGTGCGGCCGAAGCGCGTGGCGGTCAGGCCCATCTCGATCAGGTCACCCTGGACCGCGGAGCTGACGAAGTTGATTTCGGAGATGTACTTGGTGACCGCGCGGCCGTTGCCCAGCTGCAGGATGGCGTAAATCGCCGCTTCCTCATCGATCCACTTCAGCAGGCTGCCACCGAACAGCGTGCCGTTGGCGTTGAGGTCCTCGGGCCGCACCCACTTGCGGGTGCGGAACGTGATGTCTTTGGTTTCCATAGCGCGAGATTAGCCGACGGCGGCCTGCCCCACCGGAGTGTGACGGCCGCCGTCGTTCTTTAATGTCGTTCTTTAATGAAGGTCGCTCAGGCCATGGCTGTGTGCGCGGCGGTGCGGGAGTTGATGGTCTTGGCGAAGCAGTACGAGTGCTCGACGCCGATGTAGGGGCCGAAGTTGGGAACCTGGCTGAAGCCGGAGTTCGCGTAGAAGTTGCGGCCGTCAGTCTGCACCGAGCCGGCCTCCGCCGTGACCCGGGTAATGCCCTGGGCAAAGGCCTCGGCCTCGAGGGCAGCCAGGATGGAGCTCGCCACGCCTGAACCGCGGGTGTAAGGCAGAACGTAGAGGCGCTTGATTTCCGCAGTCCCGGAATCGAGCAGCCGCAGGCCGCCGCAGCCCACCGGCTGGCCTGACCCCTTGTCGTAGGCTACGAGGAACACCGCAGTGTCCGCCTCGGACGGTTTGGGCCCCGGCTCGTGGTCGGCAAACCCGAACCGGGCATCGAGTTCGGCCTGCTGGGCGGCCCGCAAGTCTGCGCCGACCGGGTTGGACCAGCTGACTTTCCGGATGTTGAGCCGGGGGTTGGTCTGCATCTGAGCCTCGATTCGCCGAAGGGGTGATGCAGATCAAGGCTAGAAGCGCGCCGTTACCGCGGTGTTTCCTGCCGGTAAGCGGCATGGGAACACTTGGCGCCGCGCTGTTACGGACGGGCCATGTGACTAGGGCCGGACCAGGGTCCGCAGGAGCTTCAGGGCCACCGAGATCGAGGCGATGTCCACCTGACCGGGCCTGGTGACCTCGGCGAAGGTGTCCTTGATCCGGGCCAGCTGCTCCTGGTGTCCGCGCTCCCAGGCCACGATGCGTCCGATCGGGTCGGGGGCGGACGGGTCGGCGTCCAGGGTGCGCTGCATGACCGAGACCGTCATGTCCGCCACGGCGGAATAGACGTCGTCGCGCAGGGCCGCCCGGGCGAGGGCTTCCCACCGGTTCTGGCGCGGCAGGTCCGTGATGCGCAGCAGCAGGCTTGCGGCGCCGATGCGCTGGAACACCGTGTAGTAGAGGTCGGCGATCGTGGCGATGGGCTCCCGGATCTGTTCCGACACGAGCGAGATGTCCAGTAGCCCGAAGCTCTCCAGCATGTCGGAAGCCCGCATGCCCAGCTCGTGTGGCAGCCCCACCTGGTCCCAATGGGCGAGGCGGTCCTGCACACGGTCCAGGTCAGATCCGCGCAGGTAGTCCACAGTGCGGGTCCGCAGCATCTCCAGCGTTGGCATGATCCTTGCCAGGGACGCTGTGATGGGCTGGTCCCGGTGGTCGTGGGTCACGTACCAGCGGGTGGCCCGGTCGAGTATCCGGCGCATGTGCAGCGCCACCTCGGCCGCATGCTCGGTGGGAAACTGGGGCGGAAGGGCGGCAATCCGGTCCACGAACCATGGCAGGTCGTACACTTCACGGGCCACCACGAAGCCCTTTGCCACCGCCGCGGGGGTGGCGGTCGTTTCCTCGATGGCGCGGAAGGCGAAGGTGATGCCGCCGAGGTTGATCATGTCGTTGGCCACCACGGTGCAGATGATCTCGCGGCGCAGCGGGTGGCTGTCCAGCTCGGCGTCGAAGCGCTCGGACAGCTGGTGCGGGAAGTAGCTGCGGAGCACGCCCCGGAACCAGGGGTCATCGGCGAGGTCGCTGGCAACGAGGTCGGCGGCGAGCTCGATCTTGGCGTAGGCGGCCAGGACGGACAGTTCCGGGGCGGTCAGACCGTGGCCGGAACGGAGCCGTTCGTGAAGCTCTTCGGTGCCGGGCAGCGCCTCGATGCCGCGGTCGAGGTCCGCGGCGGTCTCCAGCCAGTCCATGGCCCGTTCGAAGCCGGGGCTCCAGTTGGCCACCAGGTGCCGGTCGTTGAGCAGCAGCACGTTCTGGTCCGTGTTGTTCCTGAGGACCAGCCGCGCCACCTCCTCCGTGAGGGAATGCAGGAAGCCGGTCCGTTCAGCGGGGTCCATCCGGCCGGCCGCAATGACCCGGTCCAGGAAGATCTTGATGTTGACTTCGTGATCGGAGCAGTCCACCCCTGCGGAGTTGTCGATGGCGTCGGTGTTGAGCAGGACTCCGGCCAGCGCGGCCTCGATGCGGCCGCGCTGGGTCAGCCCGAGGTTGCCGCCTTCGGCCACCACCCTGGCCCGCAGCTCGGATCCGTTGATCCTGATGGGGTCGTTGGCCTTGTCGCCGACGTCGGCGTTTGTTTCGGTTCTGGCCTTCACATAGGTGCCGATCCCGCCGTTGTAGAGGAGGTCCACCGGTGCCCGGAGAATTGCCTGGAGGAGTTCCTGCGGTGCCAGCTCGGCGGTGCCGCGCTCCAGCCCCAGGACGCGCCGGACCGGCTCCGTCACCATGATCGACTTGGCCTGGCGGGAGTAAACTTCGCCGCCCGCACTGATAAATGCCGCGTCGTAGTCGGCCCAGGACGAGCGGGACAGTCCGAAGAGGCGCCAGCGCTCGAGGAAGGAGGCCGCCGGGTCCGGGTCGGGGTCCAGGAAGATGTGCCGGTGGTCGAAGGCTGCCACGAGGCGGATGTGCGGGGAGAGCAGCATGCCGTTCCCGAAGACGTCGCCGCTCATGTCCCCGATGCCCGCCACGGTGAAGTCTTCGTTCTGGGTGTCGAGCCCGAGCTCCCTGAAGTGTTCCTTCACCGACTCCCAGGCACCCCGCGCGGTGATGCCCATCTGCTTGTGGTCGTAGCCCACCGAACCGCCCGAGGCGAAGGCGTCCCCCAGCCAGAACCCGTATTCGCCGGCGATGAGGTTTGCGGTGTCTGAGAACGTAGCGGTCCCCTTGTCGGCGGCCACCACCAGGTAGTAGTCGTCGCCGTCGTGGCGGACCACGCGCTCGGGCGGGACCACTGTTTCCCGGCCTTCTGTTGAATCCCGCCCTTCCGTTGAACCCGCACCGCTTTTTCCGACGGCGGGCAGGACCAGGTTGTCGGTCAGGTCCAGCAGGCCGCGGATGAAGATCCGGTAGCACTCCTGGCCCTCGGCCAGCCAGGCCGCCCGGTCACCGGCCGGATCCGGCAGCCGCTTGGGATAGAAACCGCCCTTCGCCCCGGTCGGCACGATGACCGAGTTCTTGACCACCTGTGCCTTCACCAGGCCAAGGACCTCGGTACGGAAGTCCTCGCGGCGGTCCGACCAGCGCAAACCGCCGCGCGCCAACGCGCCGAAACGCAGATGAACGCCCTCCACGCGCGGCGAATACACCCAGATTTCGTACTTTGGCCGCGGCAGGGGCGAACTGTGGATCGCGGCCGGGTTGAGCTTGATGCTCAGGTGGGGCTTGCCCTGGTAGTAATTGGTCCGGAGGGTGGCCTCCACGAGGTTCATGAACGTCCGCAGCAGCCGATCGGCGTCGAGCACGGGGACGTCGTCGATGGCAGCCAAAAGTTCCTGCCGGGATTCGGCCGTGGCATGGAGCCTTTCGTCAGCGTCCAGCTCCGGATCGAACTTGGCGGCAAACAGCTTCAGCAGGGCACGCGTGGCGCGGACGTTGGCCAGCAGTGTTTCGGCGATGAACCCGTAGGAATTGGTGGTGCCCAGCTGCTGCAGGTACTTGGCGTAACTGCGCAGGATCACAACCTGCCGCCAGGGCACCCCCTCACGGATCACCAGTGCGTCAAAGCTGTCGGATTCGCTGTCTCCCCTCATCGCCGCGGAAAAGCAATCCGCCAGCCGGCCGCCCACCCGGGCAGGGTCAACGCCGCCGGGATACTTCACGCCGAGGTCGTACAGGTGCAGCTCGCGGTCACCGCGCCGCAGGCCGAAGGGCCGCTGGTCCAGCACCTCCACGCCGAGATTGTGCAGGAACGGCAGGAAGGTTGTGAGGCTGCGGGGCCGGGTGAGGTAGAGCCTGATCCGGGAGCTTCGGGCAGCGGCGGGGGAGGCGCCGGCAGGCCGGGCCGGGGCATAAACGGTCAGGACCGGATCATCCGGGTCCCGGCCGCCCTTTCCCTCCAGGTCAAACTCCTCGAACTTGCCGATGTCCCGGATGGCCTCGTCCGGGCCGTACTCCGCGCGGTAGCTGGGCGGAAAGGCGCCGGACCAAAGTCCCGAAAGCCTGGCTGCCTTAGGGCCCGGAAAGCGGTCCCTGAGTGCTTCGTCGAGCCCTTCAGCCCAGGAACGCGTGGCAGACAGGACCTGCCGTTCCAAGGTGGTGGCAGCGACGTCCGGGGTCGCACCGGGTGCCAGCAGGAGCCGGAAGAAAACGCGGGCCATGGGGGAATCCCCCAGCCGGACTTCGAACTCCATGTCCTGCGGCCGGAAGGCGTGGCGGAGGACATCCTCGATCCTGAGCCGGACGGCGGTGTTGTAGCGCCGCCGGGGCAGGAACACCAGGGCGTGGACAAACCGTCCGGGACTGTCCGGGCGCAGGAAGAGCCGGGTCCGGCGGCGCTGCTGCAGGTCAAGGATGTCGCTGGCCAGCCGGGCCAGGTCATCGACGCCGATGGAGAACAGTTCATCGCGTGGAAATGACTCAAGGACCGCCAGTGCATCCTTGCTGCGCTGAGACCGGGGCGTGGATTCGAGGTGTTCCAGCACCGCGGCCAGTTTGTCGCGGATCACCGGTATCCGCCGCACGGACTGGCTGGAAGCGCCAGGGGTGAAGAGGCCAACGAAGTGCCGCTCGCCGGTCACCGTACCCGCGGCATCAAACATCGGAAGCCTGAGCTCGTCCAGGTAGGAAGCCCGGAGAACCCTTGAGCGGAGAGCGCAGGTGGTGAGCGTCAAAACCTGTCCGTGCCAGGACGCTTCCTCGTGTCCGCCGTCCACGTGCGCACCGCCCTCCGGTTGGCCGCCGTCGTCCGCCTGTCCGCCGTCGTCCATAAGGGGACGGCGCAGCAGTCCCAGCGCATTGCCAGTCCGCGGCTCCGCGTCTTCCTTGCGTTCCGCGTACCCCAGGAACGTGAAGTTGCCGTCGTCCAGCCACCGCAGCAGGTCACGGACCTGGTCCGGCGGTGGAGCGGACGACGCGGGGAAACTGTCCACGGAGGCAATCGCAGTAGTCACGGCATCCTGGATGGCAGCGGAGTCCTCTGCAGCCGCGCGGACATCCTCCAGTACCCGGCGCAGATTGGCGATGAGCGCGGCAGCCCCGGATTGCCCGGATTCGTCCGGTTCTCGGGACTGTCCGGACTGTCCTGACTGTTCGAAATGCGCGGGGATCCGGTCGATTTCCACGGCCACCCAGGTCTCGGTGGCGGTCCAGGCGCCGGCCGTTTCGCCAGACGCGCTGGCCGGTTCCTGTTCGGGCGGAGCCCCGGCGGCCAGCCCCGACCTCGAAGGTCCATGCCGCAGGTTCAGGAGCTGATGGGTTCGGGAGTCCCGCCGTGCCAGGAAAGTGGGGTGCACCAGCAGCCGGATCGCCGCGTCCTCGCGCGTCAGTTCAGCCGCGACCGAGTGGACAAGGAAGGGCATGTCGTCCGCGACGATGGCCACGACCGTTGCGTCCGGATCGTTCAAAACGCCGACGGCGGCCTGTCCCGGTGCGCGCTCCGCCGCCACAGACAGGTGGTACAGGGCGCGCTGGCGCAGGATGTCGAGGCTGTAGTCCGCGATGTCTTCCCCGGACACGTGCTCGTAGTAGTCGGTCAGGAACGACTCGCCGGGCAGGAAGGGGCCGCCCCCGCCGTTTCCGTCCCCCGGCACCGTTTCTTGCGCCATGGCAGTGCGCCTCCACCGTGGGGGAGCCGCCGCAAGCCGCGGTTTCCGGTCCTGTCCCCACGCCTGCTCTCATGATGGCCGCCTCCCGGACGCGAGTCCAGTGCGGCGGGCTCCCGGGGCGGCCCGGACTTAGTCGGTGGTCTTTCCCATCGGGTCCTCGGCGGTGGGGTCGGCCAGGGCAAGGCCGCCCACCGGGCTGGCGTCCCAGTGGATCAGGTTCCAGCCGCCGTCGGGGTCGCCTTCCAGCGCCACAATGCCGGTGTTGGCCAGGATGTGCCGGGCGGCGAACTGCATATCGATGTTGTCCGCGCGGTGGCCTGCCCACACGCGGATGGCGGCACCATGGCTCACCACGGCGGCCGCCCCGATGTCAGCGGCTTCTGCGGCCACCTTGGCGATGGCCGCGTCGTAGCGCCCGAAAAACTCGTGCCCGTCCGGTCCGGCAGGCATCCTGCGGTCAAAGTCGCCGTCACTCCAGGCGAAGACGGTGCTCATGTACCGCCGGTGGGACTCATGGTCCGTCAGCTTTTCGAGCGCGCCCGCCTCGATTTCGTGGATGCCGTCCAGGATCTCCACCTCGAGGCCGAGCTCGCGGCTCAGCGGTTTGGCGGTGATCTGCGTGCGGAGCAGGGTGGACGCGTAGAGCGCGCTGATCGGCTCGTTCACGAGGGCCCGTGGCAGGGCCTCTGCCTGACGCTCGCCGAGCTGGGTCAGGCCGGGACCCGGGTGCGCTGTGTCCAGCTGCCCCAGCACGTTTCCGGGAGTTTCGCCGTGGCGGATGAGCAGCAGCCTCATGGTTTTCGCGTTCCTTGTCATCGTCGAAAAAGGTTGGCGGGACGGGCCGCCTGCGGCGGAACCGCTGCCTTGCGGGCGCCGCCGGAAACGAAAGCGGTGCCGGGCCGCAGGGCCCGGCACCGCCGTCGTACTTATTTGAGGTGGTCCACCAGCTGGTCCGCGATGCCGGTGTACTTGCCCGGAGTCAGGGCCAGCAGCCGCGCCTCGGCCTCAGCGGAGAGGCCCAGGCTCTGGACGAACTCCTGCATCCGGGCGGCGTCCACGCGCTGGCCGCGGGTGAGGTCCTTAAGCCGCTCGTACGGGTTTTCCATGCCTGCGACGCCCGCGATCGCCTCCGCACGCATCACCATCTGGATTGCCTCGCCCAGAACTTCCCAGTTGGTGTCGAGATCCTCGGCGAGCACGCTCTCCGCGACATCGAGCCGTTCCAGGCCCTTGGCCACGTTGGAGATGGCCAGCAGGGAGTGCCCGAACGCCACGCCGATGTTGCGCTGGCTGGAGGAGTCCGTCAGGTCGCGCTGCCAGCGGGACGTGACCAGGGTGGAGCCCAGCACGTCCAGCAGGCCGGAGGAGATCTCCAGGTTGGCCTCGGCGTTTTCGAAGCGGATCGGGTTGACCTTGTGCGGCATCGTGGAGGAGCCGGTGGCGCCTGCCACGGGGATCTGGGCGAAGTAGCCGATGGAGATGTAGCTCCAGATGTCCGTGCAGACGTTGTGCAGGATCCGGTTGAAGCGGGCGACGTCGGCGTACAGCTCGGCCTGCCAGTCGTGGCTTTCAATCTGCGTGGTCAGCGGGTTCCAGGTCAGGCCCAGCTTCTCCACGAACGACTTGGCCACCTGCTGCCAGTCGGCGCCCGGGACGGAGGCCACGTGGGCCGCGTACGTGCCGGTCGCGCCGTTGATCTTGCCGAGGTATTCCGTCCTGGCAATCCGGTCCAGCTGCCGGTTCAGGCGGTGCGCGATGACGGCGAGTTCCTTGCCCAGGGTGGTGGGCGTGGCGGGCTGGCCGTGCGTGCGGGACAGCATCGGAACGGCGCGGTTGTCCTCGGCCATCTTGCTGATCTGGGCCACGAGGGCTCGGGCGGCGGGCAGCCACACGTCCTCCACAGCGCCCTTCACGCCCAGGGCGTAGGACAGGTTGTTGATGTCCTCGGACGTGCAGCCGAAGTGCACCATGGCGGTCAGGTTCTCAATGCCGATGGCGGGCAGACGGCGGCCGATGTAGTACTCCACGGCCTTCACGTCGTGGACGGTGACGGCTTCGATTTCTGCCAGCTCGGCGACGGAGGAGGCATCGAATTCAGTGACGATGGCCCGCAGCTGCTGCTGCTGGTCCCCGGTCAGGGGGCCCGCGCCGGGAAGGACGTTGTCCCCGGTCAGATGGATCAGCCACTCCACCTCGACGGCGACGCGGTCGCGGTTGAGGGCTGCCTCGGACAGGTAGTCAACGAGGGGGGCTACGGCGGACTTGTAACGGCCGTCCAGCGGGCCGAGCGCGATTTGTTCCCCTGACGCGGCGAGGGCGAGGCGTCCGGAGGGCGTACGGGTATCAGCTGTGGCGGCAGTTTCAGGCATGACCTGATTCTTTCATGAAGTTCTGTGCCCGCTGAAGCGCAGGATTCCGTGTGACCTGTCCCCCACAGCCCCGCCGCCGGGCACTTCTCCACATGGACGACGCCGGCCGTTCCGCCACCGCGGTACTGCACCTTAGCGTCGTGGTCAGGAATTGCAGAAGGGGCGGTGCCGGAGCGCCGGCCCCGCAGGATTGGGGGTATCCGAATGAGCGCCAGCGTCCCGGCAGGCAGCGTCACGGCAGCGGACGCCGCGGCATGTTCGTCGCGCAGCTATGAGGTCCAGCTGCTGGCCGGGCGGGTGGAGGCCTGCGCGGAACAGGTCGATGCCGTGCAGGCCAGGCTCAGGCAGCTCCAGCTGATGGACTGGCAGTCACCCGCAGGGCTGGCGTACCGCTCCAGCCTGGGGACGCAGGCCGGTTCCCTTTCCCGGTCCCGGGAGAGGGCGCTTGCCGCCTCCCTCGCCGTGCGGCGGCACTCCGTGCAGGTTGCCCGCTCGGCCCTCCCGTCCGCCGCCGGGGATTACTGATGGCCGGGACGATTCCGGGAGGCGGCGGGCAACCGGTTGAAGCCGGGCAGTTACGTCCCGTCGAGCCCACCTCCGGCGGCACGATGTCCGTGCGCGGCGGAGTGGGCGGGATCTCCTTCCAGCTCGAGGAACTGGATGCGGGGGCGCGGGGGCTCGAGGCGCTTGCACGCGATCTGGCTGCGGTGGAACTGGGCCTCTACAGGGTCTGGGGGGAACTGGGAAGCTACCAGCGGGATGAGCCGTTCAGCGGGGCGGAGGCCCTCACTGCAGTCTGGGAGGGTCAGCGTTCCGTGGCGGCGGTGCGCGAGGAGCTGGAGCGCCTGGCCGGAAGTGTGCGCGCCTGCCAGCTGGAGTACAGCGCCGCGGAGGGCGCAAACGTGCTGGTGGCGCAGCTCGGCCTCGACGCCCCGTGGCTGACCGGGCGGTGGCTGGCCGACTTTGCCCTGTCGGGGGACTGGCGCCCGAACAGGGCCAGCACCGAAGCCATGACCGGGAACGACCGTCTGCAAGGCGGCGCGATCCTGGCCGCGCTCCTGGGAACGCGGCCCGGCGAGATCGATGCCGCAGCCCGGATGGCCCTGGCCTCCGGCGGGGGGACCAGCGTGCCGGTCCTCCTTAGGATGCTGCTGGACAGGGTGAGGCCGGATCTGAGGCCGCGGCCCGTCACGGCAGTGCAGGTCACGGGACCAGAGAAGGGATCCGCGGACACTGCCGTGGACACATCCCCGGCGGGTCTTCTGGCGCGGGCGGGGGCGGTCGAGGATGCAGGGACCGGACAGATCGAGGTCATCCAGACTTCCAACGGCGGACGGGACGCGTTCATTGTGATCATTCCCGGAACCCAGCCCGGCAACGTGGGCGGCCCCAACCCGTTCGACGAGGTCGGCGTCGGTGAATCGCTGGGGTACGGGTCGGAGTACACGGCCGCTGCCATCCGCTCCGCACTGCGGCAGGCCGGCGCGGAAGCCGGGGACCAGGTGGTGGCCGTCGGGTACAGCCAGGGTGGAATCCACGCCATGAACCTGAGCCGGGACAAGGCCTTTCTGGCCGAGTATGACCTCAGGTACGTGCTGACTGCTGGATCGCCGGTGGGTGCGGTAACCCCGGAGCCCGGCGTCAGCAGCCTGCATCTGGAGCACCGGCAGGACTGGGTCCCGGGCAGCGAGGGCCTTCCCAACCCGGACACCAGGGACAGGGTGACGGTAACGCTGAACGGGCTGGTCCGGACGCCTTCCGGCGAGGACGCCGGCCTCGGCCCCGGTCACCGGCTGACCAACTATGAGGCGGGGGCCCGGGCTGTCTCGGAGAGTTCCGACCCTTCGCTGGTGGCGTCCACCGCCGTACTTGCCGGCGTGGTGGGGGCCGGAGGGGCAGCCACCGCCACCCGCTTCCAGCTGATCCGCGCGCCAAAGCCGGCGGTGCCCGCCCCTCCGCTGTCACTGCCCGGCGCGGGCAGGGCAGTGCTTCCCGGGCACGTCCTGCCCGGGGGTGGTGGCAGCGGCAGCGGCGGTATCAGTGGTGCCGCGGGCGTCAGCGGTGGCGGGCCCGTCAGCGGTGGCGGGCGCCGGGCACCCGGTCTGCCACCAGCGAAATGATCGTGATGATGATGGCGGCCAGGACGGCGGTCCAGAAGAACGAATCGATCGTGAACTGCACGGGCGTGTAGCTGCTGATCCAGGAGGTGAGGTAGAGCATCGCGGCGTTGATCACGACGGTGAACAGGCCCAGCGTGAGGATGGTGATGGGCAGGGCGAGGAAACTGACCACGGGCCGCACGAAGGCATTGACCAGGCCGAAGATCAGCCCGATGAACAGGTACGCGAGGACGATGCCGGCGGCATCGGTTCCCTGGCTCACTCCGGTCTTCGCCACAGCTTCCGTGGCGGCTGTGGTGGAGATATCCAGGCCGGGCAGAAGCCAGCTGGCAATCCACAGCGCCAAGCCATTAATGATCACGCGCATGATGAAAGACCGCATGCGCCCATGCTGTCACACCCCCAAGGTCAGGCGGCCGGTCAGGGGCATAGGCTAGGTGGCATGACTTCCTCAGAGACTATGGCGGGGGGCCTGAGGCCCCGGCCGGTGGTTGACCGGCTGCCCCGTTACGCCGCCGGCAAGCCGCCCGTCGCCGTCGATGGCCTTGCCAGCTACAAGCTGTCCTCGAACGAGAACCCGCTGCCGCCCATTCCGGCCGTCGTGGAGGCCATTGCGGCGCAAACCGACTTCAACCGTTACCCCGATCCGCTGAGCACCAGGCTGCGCACGGCGCTCGCCGGATTCCTCGACGTTCCGGCGGAGGATATCGTCACCGGTGCCGGCAGCCTCGGCGCCCTCACCCAGCTGCTGAGCACCTTCGCCGGCCAGAACGACGACGGAAAGCCGGACGAAGTGATCTACGCCTGGCGGTCCTTCGAGGCCTACCCCATCTGTGTGGGGCTGGCCGGGGCAGAGAGCGTCCGGATTCCCGTGACCGCCGACGGGCGCCATGACCTCGACGCCATGGCCGCAGCCGTCACAGCCCGGACCCGGGTGATCCTGCTGTGCACCCCCAACAACCCCACCGGGCCCATCCTGACGGCAGAGGAAACCGAGCGGTTCATCCAGGCCGTTCCCTCGGACGTTATCGTCGTCATCGACGAGGCCTACCAGGAGTTCGTCCGGGCCGGGGACGCCGTGGACGGCATCAGCATGTACCGCAAATACCCCAATGTGGTGGTGCTCAGGACGTTCTCCAAGGCGCACGGACTCGCCGGCCTGCGGGTTGGCTACAGCGTTTCCCAGCCCCAGCTCACCCAGCACCTGCGTGTCGCCGCCACCCCGTTCGCGGTCTCGCAGATCGCTGAACAGGCCGCCGTGGTGTCCCTGCAGAACTTCGACCAGGTTGTAGAAAGGGTACAAAGCCTGGTGGATGAAAGGGACCGGGTGACGGCAGGCCTGCGGGACCTTGGCTGGGCTGTTCCGGACGCCCAGGGAAACTTTGTCTGGCTCGAGCTTGGCGAGAACAGCGCGGAGTTCGCCCAGCTCGCCGGGGAACGGGCGTTGTCAGTGCGGGCCTTCGGAAACGAGGGGGTCCGGGTCAGCATCGGCGAGGTGGAAGCCAACACGCGGTTCCTCGAGCTCTGTGCGGTTTACACAAAACCGCCGCGGCGTTCCTAGCGCTTAACAAACAGCCGTGGCTACCTACGCCGGATAAAGTAAGGAACAGTAAGCCAAATATATATGCCTCACCGGGAATGCATTCCGTTTGAGGCATATATCCCAGCGACATTGCAACGCATCCGGATGCGGCAGGCAAGGAGACGGTATGGGCGCACATCTGCCCTCCACCGAGTTCGATGGAACGGAACTGGACGACCAGCTCGAGGCGCAGGCAGAGGCTGCCCTGGGCGCGCCTCCGGCTGAGATGGTCCAGCTTCTGGGCCCTGACGGCACGCTGGGCACGGACCCCGTGTTCTCCGAGTACGCCGGCCGCCTCGATGCCGAAAGGCTCCGGGGTTTCTACGCGGACATGGCTGCCATCCGCCGGTTCGACCAGGAGGCCACGGCACTGCAGCGGCAGGGCCAGCTGGCGCTGTGGGTTCCCCTGACAGGCCAGGAGGCGGCGCAGATCGGATCCGGCCGGGCCAGCCAGCCGCAGGACTACATCTTCCCCACCTACCGTGAGCACGGCGTCGCCCTGACCCGCAACGTGGATCTGGCCGAACTGCTCCGGCAGTTCCGCGGTGTCTCCAACGGCGGCTGGAACCCCAAGGACACCAACTTCCACCTGTACACCCTGGTGCTGGCTGCGCAGACCCCGCACGCCGTCGGTTACGCCATGGGCATCCAGCGCGACCAGCGTCTGGCTGCGGCCCAGGGAGTGGACGGCTCAGCCGAACCGAAGGCGGCTGTCATGGTCTACTTCGGCGACGGCGCCAGTTCCGAGGGCGATGTCCACGAGTCCATGGTCTTTGCCTCCTCCTACAACGCCCCCGTGGTGTTCTTCTGCCAGAACAACCACTGGGCCATCTCCGTTCCCACCGCAGTGCAGACCCGGATCCCGCTCTCCAACCGTGCCAAGGGCTATGGCTTCCCGGGCATCCGGGTGGACGGGAATGACGTCGTGGCGGTCCACGCCGTCACCGAATGGGCGCTCGAGCACGCACGCCAGGGCAACGGTCCGGTGCTGATCGAGGCCTTCACCTACCGGGTGGGCGCCCACACCACGGCAGACGATCCCACGAAGTACCGCGAGTCCTCTGAAGAGGCCCTGTGGCGGGACAAGGATCCGCTGGACCGGCTGGAGAAGTACCTCCGCGCCGAGGGCATGGCTGACGACGCCTTCTTCGCCCGGGTTGCCGCCGAGGGCGACGAACTGGCCGCCTACATCCGCAAGTCCACCTACGAGTCGGACGCCCCGGACATCAGGACAGCCTTTGCCAACACCTACGTCGAGGCGCACCCGCTCGTGGCGGAGGAACTGGCGTGGTTCGAAGAGTACAGTGCGGGCTTTGCCGGCGAGGACGAGGGAGAAGGTGCGGGCCGCTGATGACCACCATGACCATTGCCAAGGCCATCAATGAGGGCCTGCGCGCCACGCTCAGCAACAACCCCAAGTCGCTCCTCATGGGCGAGGACATCGGACCCCTCGGCGGCGTCTACCGCGTCACTGACGGCCTGATCGGCGAGTTCGGGCCGGACCGCGTGGTGGACACACCGCTCGCGGAATCCGGCATCGTGGGCACCGCGATCGGACTGGCGCTGCGCGGCTACCAGCCCGTTGCCGAGATCCAGTTCGACGGCTTTGTCTTCCCCGGCTTCAACCAGATCACCACCCAGCTGGCCAAGATGCACTCGCGCAGCAACGGCAACCTCACCGTCCCGGTGGTCATCCGCATCCCCTACGGCGGCGGCATTGGCTCCATCGAGCACCACTCCGAATCACCGGAAGCGCTCTTCGCACACACCGCCGGGCTGCGCATCATCACCCCGTCCAACCCCCACGACGCCTACTGGATGATCCAGCAGGCCGTGAACTGCCAGGACCCGGTGATCTTCTTCGAACCCAAGCGCCGCTACTGGCTCAAGGGCGAGGTGGACACCGAGTCCGCCGGCCTGTCCGAGGATCCGTTCAAGGCCCACGTGGTCCGGGAGGGAACCGACGCCACCGTGGTGGTCTACGGCCCGCTCGTCCCTGTGGCCCTTGCCGCCGCCAACGCCGCGGCGGAGGACGGGCACAGCATCGAGGTGATCGACCTGCGCTCCATCTCGCCGATCGATTTCGACGCCATCGAAGCCTCCGTCAAGAAAACGGGACGGCTGGTCGTGGCGCATGAGGCTCCCACCTTCGGCGGCATCGGCGGCGAAATCGCCGCCCGGATCAGCGAACGGGCCTTCCTGTCGCTGGAAGCGCCGGTCATCCGGGTGGGCGGCTTCCATATGCCGTACCCCGTGGCGAAGATCGAAGAGGATTACCTCCCGGACATCGACCGCATCCTTGAGGCGCTGGACCGCACCTTCGCGTACTGAGGCCGGCACACACCAGCGCCTGCAGACTCTTGCCCACAAAAGCCTCCGCATCTCCCGGAGGGCCCGAGCTTTCGAATCCGAGGATCCCATGACGCTTAACAAGTTCAACCTCCCCGACGTGGGTGAGGGCCTGACCGAGGCGGAGATCGTTTCGTGGAAGGTCAAGCCCGGCGACGAGGTGGCCATCAACGACGTCCTGTGCGAGATCGAAACGGCCAAGTCCCTGGTGGAACTGCCGTCTCCCTTTGCCGGGACCGTCACCGAGCTGCTGGTCCCGGAAGGTGCGACCGTCGACGTCGGAACTGCCATCATCAGCGTTTCTGACACGATGCACGGTGACCCCACGCCAGCCGACGCTCCTTTGCCGGCAGAAACGGCCCTGATGTACGGGAAGCTCCCGGCGGACGCCGGGTCTGCCGCTGCCGGTGAAAAGTCCGACGGCGGAGCTGCCGCCGGCGGCCTTGCCGCCGGACCGCTGGTGGGTTCCGGTCCGAAGGCCGACGCCGTGAAGCGGCGCCCGCGCCTGACGCGGACAGCGATTCCGGCAGACACAATGCACGGTGCTCCGGAGGTCGAACCTGTCCAGCCCCGGTCCGCCGAGGAAGTGCTCTCGGACGGTCCGGCCAGCGCCGGGCCGGTGACGGGGCATGCCGTGACGCGGCGGCCCGAGTGGACTCCCGCCATCGAGGCCGGCAAGCCGACCCTCGGCGGGGCAATCTCCGGACTCATGAACAGGGTCCTGGCCAAGCCGCCGGTGCGCAAGATTGCCCGCGACCTGGGCATCGACCTTGCCGACGTCGTGGCCACGGGCGCGCGCGGCGAGGTGACACGCGAGGACCTGGTCAGCTACCAGGCCCAGCGTGATGCGGAAGTGGACAAGGCCGACACCTTCTGGGGAACTTCAGGCCGTCCGCAGGAGCAGCGGATCGAGCGGATCCCGGTTAAGGGCGTCCGCAAGGCCACCGCCAAGGCCATGGTGGAGTCGGCATTCTCCGCGCCGCACGTGAGCATCTTCGTGGATGTGGATGCCAGCCGCACCATGGAATTCGTCAAGCGGCTCAAGGCTTCGCGGGACTTTGAGGGCATCAAGGTCTCCCCGCTGCTCATCCTGGCGAAGGCAGTCATCTGGGCGGCGGCCCGGAACCCCAGCGTCAACGCCACCTGGGTGGACAACGCGGACGGCAGCGACTCCGCCGAAATCCACATCAAGCACTTCATGAACCTGGGCATCGCCGCGGCCACCCCCCGCGGGCTGATGGTCCCGAACATCAAGAACGCCCAGGACCTGTCCCTCAAGGAACTGGCGCTGGCCCTCAACGAGCTCGCCACCACCGCACGTGCCGGCAAGACCCAGCCCGCGCAGATGCAGGGCGGCACCCTGACCATCACCAACATCGGCGCCCTCGGCATCGATACCGGTACCCCGATCATCAATCCGGGCGAAGTGGCCATCGTGGCGTTCGGCACCATCAAGCAAAAGCCGTGGGTCCTGGACGGCGAGGTCATTCCGCGCTGGATCACCACGCTCGGCGGATCCTTTGACCACCGCGTCGTGGACGGCGACCTCTCAGCCCGCTTCATGGCCGACGTGGCCGCCATCCTGGAAGAGCCGGCACTGCTGCTCGACTAGCCCGCCAGGCCGCCCGCCCTGCCCGACTGCACGGCCTGCTCGACGGAAGGGGGCCCGGCGGGGTACCCTCCGGGAAAAGGGGGATGGACCGGACAGGCAGGGACGGGGTTCCCATGGACGAGGATCGCGGGATCGTCAGCATCCGAGTGAAGAACCGCGTGGCCAGGGTCATCACGGAGGCCCTTCAGCCGCCCGTCACCGTGGGGCTGCTGCTGCTCCTCAGCCCGGCAATGGAACCAGGCTATCCGGGCACCGTCTGGTTCGGCGCGGTGGCGGTGCTGTTTGTATGCGTGCTGCCGCTGGCCGCCGTCGTTCTCCTGGTCCGGCTGGGCAAGGTGACGGACCACCACGTCAGTGACCGCAGGCAACGGGCTCCAGTGCTGGCCATGTCGGTGGTCTCACTGCTGGCGGGGCTGGCCGTGCTCCTTGCCATCAACGCCCCCTACAGCGTCATCGTGGTGGTGCTCGCGATCGTGGGCGGCGTGGTGGTTCTCGCCGTCATCAGCCTGTTCTGGAAAATCAGCGGGCATGCCGGTGCCACCGCACTGACAACGGTCATCTCGGTGCTGATCCTGGGCGTCCAGTGGCTGCCGTTGCTGCTGCTGGTTCCCGCCGTCGCCTGGTCCCGGGTGGTGCTGCGCGCCCATACGGTGGCGCAGGTTGTTGCCGGTGCCGTGGTGGGCGGCGGTGTCACCGCCGGGCTCTGGTGGCTGCTGCGCGAGCTTCTGGTCCGGCTCGGCTGAGGCTTAGTAGGCGGCGTAGGAGTTGGCCAGCAGCTGGGCCATGGCCGGATCGGTGGACAGGCCGGCCATGCTCACCGCTGCGGCCAGCATGACGCCACATACGGCAGCGATGCCGGTGCTCACGAGCGTGAGGAACTTCCAGTCCTCGCGCACGACGCTCTTCAGCGTCTCCGGCAGCTGCAGATCGGGGGAGATGACGTTGGGGGCGCTGTCCACGGTGCCATCGTCGAGGAGGGCGATGACGCGGCCGGCAGAGCGGTCCACGCGCATGGCGCTGATGTGGTTGCCGTGGCGGGCGAGGAGGATGTCGTGGCCGACGAGGTGGCGCCGCTGGAGTGTAAGCACAGTATTCCCCTGAAAGGTAGTTTTTGGGTTGTCCGCACCATCGGGGGCACCTCCAATTTTATCTTTCGAGGCATGCCGGATTGCCGGAAAACGGGGTGAGACTGCCCACCCGCCCGGGTGATCCGCGTCAAATCAGGCTGTACTGTGCCGGGCTGGCTCCGGTTAATCCGCTCCGTAGGTGTTTGCGATGTAGACGTCGCAGGAGGCACTGTGGGCGACGCTGTTGGCCACACTGCCCAGCACGCGTCCCAAGCCCTGCATGCGGCGGTTTCCCACCACGATCATCTTCGCCTCGAGGCGGTCCGCCTCCCTGACGAGGGCCTCGGCCGGCTTGCCCCGCGCCGCGGCGTACGTGATGTTCAGCCCGCCGCCGGCCAGGCCGGCCGCCACATCCAGGGCCACCTTTTCGGCTTCCCCGGCGTCTGACACGATCCATTTGTCACTGCCGCTGCCGAAGACCTCGGTCCGGTCGGTGTCGAACGCGGACACGACGTGGAGCCGGGCGTCCAACGCTGCGGCCAAATCCCGCGCCACTTCCGCCGCCTTGTGGGCGGTCGCGCTTCCGTCAACACCCACGATGATGGTTCCCGCCATGGCGATTCTCCTTTGAATACCGTGAATAAGGCTTGCTGGTCCGTTCGCTGCTCCAGTTTAGGCCAGCGCGTCTATGGCCTCCTGCAGCACCGGTGCCAGGCGCCGTACACCCTCGCTAATGGCCTCCGGCGGAACCGCGCTGAACGCCAGGCGGAGCTTGTTGGACGGCTCATCCGAGTGCGTGAAGGCGGCGCCGGGAATGAAGACGACGCCGGCATCGATCGCTTTTTGGAGCAGGGGATAGGTGTCCACGCCCTCGGGCAGCGTCACCCACACGAAGAACCCGCCCTGCGGCCTGGTCCAGCTCAGCCCCTCCGGCATGTGCTCCTCCAGCGCCGCCAGCATTGCGTGGCAGCGCTCCGCATACAGCCCGCGGTACGTCTCGATCTGGCCCTTCCAGTCGTAGTCCCGAAGGTAGGCCGAGACGAGCATCTGGTTCAGCGTCGGCGGGCAGAGCGTCACCGCTTCGGAGGCCAGGTAGTAGCGCCGCTGCAGGTGGGCCGGAACCAGGGCCCAGCCGATGCGCAGGCCCGGGGCAAAGATCTTGGAGAACGAGCCCATGTAGATGACGTCGTCGGGGTTGCCTGCCCGCAGCGGTGCCAGCGGCTCGCCGTCGAACCTCAGCAGGCCGTACGGGTTGTCCTCAAGCACCAGGATGTTGGCACGGCGGCAGATGCCCACGATCTGCTGCCGGCGCTCCTTTGCCAGTGTGATGCCTGACGGGTTGTTGAAGTTGGGGATGGTGTAGAGGAACTTGATGTTTTTCCCGGCGGTCTGGAGCGCCGCAATCCTGGCCTCGAGAAGCTCAGGCACCAGGCCGTCGTCGTCCATGGGAACGGACTCCACCTGGACCTGGTAGGCCTCGAACGTGTTCAGCGCCCCCACATAAGTGGGTTCCTCGACGAGGACCACGTCGCCGGGGTTGCAGAACACCTTGGTGGCCACGTCCTGCGCGGACTGCGAGCCGGCGGTGATCACCACGTTCTCCGGCCTGGCGTCCAGGATGCCCTCCGCGGCCATGACTTCGCAGATCTGCGTCCGCAGTTCCTCCGTGCCCTGGCCGCCGCCGTACTGAAGAGCCGTGAGGCCGTCCTCGGCGATGATCCGGGAGGCTGTCCGGGCGAGCCTGTCGAGGGGCAGGGACTGCAGGTAGGGGCTGCCGCCGGCCAGCGACACCAGGCCCGGCCGCATGGAGATGTCGAAAACGTCCCGGACCGCCGACTGCTTGATGTTCGCCGCGCGCTCGGAGAAGAGTTCGTCGTGGCGGTGGGCTGATGTCGCGGCCCGCTCGATGGCGTCAATGGCTTCGGCGGGGAGGACGGCTGCGGCGGCGTCGAGTGTCTCGTGGGTCACAGTCCCAGAGTACAGCCTTTGGTTGCTGGTTAGGCAACAGCTGTTGACGAAAGAATGTGCTGGTTTTCCAGGCCGGGAACGCACACGGCTTTACCTCCGACGCCACAAGGCATGGAATGGAGCCATGACGTCACCTGAGCCCTCACCCGCAATGTCAGAGCGAGCAGCATTGCAGTCTGCAGCGTCGCAGTCCGCCGCATCGCAGTCAGCCAGGGCGGACGCCTTCCGCCGCATGCACGAGGGCGGCGCCGTTCCCCTGGTGCTCGTGAATGTGTGGGATGCGGCATCGGCGCGCCTGGTGGAGAAGGCGGGCGCGCGGGCCATTGCCACCTCGAGTTCGGCCATCTCCTGGAGCCTCGGGTTCCCTGACGGCAGCCACATGCCGCCGGGCCTGGCATTCGACGTGCTCCGCAGGATTGCCGCGGCCACGGGCGTCCCGGTAACGGCCGATATCGAATCCGGGTATGCGGGCTCGGACGGCAGCTTCGACGACGGCCGGCTCCGGCAGACCGTGGCGGCTGTGCTCGAGGCCGGCGCGGTGGGAGTGAACCTCGAAGACTCGGGCGGTGTCCGCCTTACGGGCATCGGCGAGCAGGCCCGCCGCATCCGTCTGGTCCGCAGCATCGCGGCGGACTCCGGCGTCCACCTTTTCATCAATGCCCGGACGGACACGTACCTTTCCGGGCAGTTCGGGGATTCCGCCTTCGACGAGACCCTCGCGCGGGCCGAGGGTTATCTTGCCGCGGGGGCCGACGGCATTTTCGTTCCCGGCGTGACGGATCTGCACGTCCTGCATGAACTCAGCCGGCGGATACCTGCGCCGGTGAATGCCCTCGCAGGCGTCGGTTCGGCGTCGGTGGGCGAACTGCACGACGCCGGTGTGCGGCGGGTCAGCATCGGCGGCAATGCGGCCAAAGCGGCATATGCTACGGTCTCCCGCGTGGCGGCCGAAGTCCTGGGCGACGGCAACTGGTCGGAACTTGCCGGGGCACCGAGCCACGCCGACATGGATGCCCTGTTCACCCGGCAGGACGGCTAACGGAGGCCAAGAACTTCTGCCAGCGGCACGCCGCTGACATAGATCTCAGCCCGGACGGCCCCCACGGCCGTGACGGCCGTATGGGTGAGCTGCGCTTCGATCCGCGGCAGATCGCAGACGCCGCCGGGCTGGACCGCGCCAGTCAGGTTCACCACCACAGTGGTGCCGTCGAGGTAGCCGGAGACGTACTGGAGCGAGGACGCTGACAGCGCGTTGTACAGCCCGCTCGCCGGCGGTGCGTCCGGACCGGACAGCAGCCTGCTCATGGCGGCCTGCAGCGGCTCGCTGATGGAGGAGTCCGCGTTGCGGACCGCCACCAGGCTGTCATTGCAGCCGAAGCGCACGCCGGACCTCCCGCCGTCGTCGATCGCCACGTAGTAGACAGCAGTGCCTGTTCCAGTCCCCGGCGACGTGGAACCGGGCAGCGTAGAACCCGGTGCTGTGGAACCCGGTGCTGTGGAACCCGGCGCTGTGGGGCCGGCGGAAGCCGGGCCGGCTGCGGCACCGGAAGCAGGAGCCGGCTGCTGTCCGGCTTCGCCCGGCAGCTGTGCCTGCGGGTCGGGGACGCCGAGGCCGCCGGACGGAGGCCCGCCCGGCCCTGATCCACCGGCGGCGGGGGCGCCGGCCGTCTGGCCGCCGGGGTCCGATCCTCCGGGGACTGCCGACGCCGTGCCGGTGGGAGGAACGGCTTCAGAATCCCCTGCCACCGTTCCCTCGCCTGTGGTGCCGGAACCGGAAGCCAGGCCGGAGCCCGCGCCGGGCAGGCTGGCCGGAGGCGCCGGGCGCGGTTCGGGTGCCGCCGCAGGGGAGGGCCCGGCGTCGTACACGTTCTGGGAGGGGGCACAGGAGGCGAGCCACAGGGGGAGTGTCAGGCAGAAGGCGGCAACCGCCGTCGTCAGCGGTCTGACTCCCCAGCTTGACTTCATGACTGCACCGCACTCCCTGCCCCGGCACGCCCCGTACCTCAACGTTACGGCGGGGCGGCGGGCCGGGGAACGGTGCCCGGGTGTCAGTTTGGCCGCAGCTCAGTCACGGATTGGTTGCAGCTGCCGTGGCTGCCCTGCACCGTGCCCGGAAACGCCGCACGCCCCGGGCCTCCAGTGCAGCGGAAGGCCGGGGCGTGCGGAAGGGAAGGCGCTGCTTAGGCGGCTGCGCCGGCAGGCTCGACGGCGGCAAGGGCATCGAAGAGGCCCTTGATCTGCTCGACAACCTCGGCGTCGTCCTTCGGGTGGGTTTCCGCGAAGCGGACCATGGAGCCGGGGACGGCGAGCTTGGCGTCTTCCAGGACGCGGGCGCCGGCAATGCCGACGGCCTTGCGGGCCTCATCCTGGGCCCAGACGCCGCCGAACTGGCCGAAGGCGGTGCCGACGACGGCCGTGGGCTTTCCGGCGAGGGCGCCGGCGCCGAACGGGCGGGACAGCCAGTCGATGGCGTTCTTCAGCGAGGCGGGCATGGTGCCGTTGTGCTCAGGGGTGACCAGCAGCAGGGCGTCGGCCTGGCCGGCTGCCTCGCGCAGGGCGGTGGCGGCGGCGGGGACCTGGCCTTCGACGTCGATGTCCTCGTTGTAGAACGGGATGTTGCCCAGGCTCTCGTGGATCACAATCTCGATGTCTTCGGGGGCGTTCAGCTGGATGGCTTCGGCAAGCTTGCGGTTGTGGGAGTCGGCGCGGAGGCTTCCCACCAGTGCGAGTACGGTGCTCTTGGACATGTGAACTCCTTGGGTCCTGTCGCGGAACGCTCCGCGGCGAGTGGTTCTTGGAGGCGTTTGGTGCCTTCACCCAGACTAAACGGACTACGGTCCGGATACTATTCCCGGGTCTAGAATATTTTTTGTGAGCCTCATCCCAATCCGTTCCGGATCCGCGCCTGGTGCCGGGTCCGCGCCGGGATCTTCTGCCTCCGGGGCGGAACGCAGCGATGCTGCCCGCAACCGGGAGCTGCTCCTGTGTGCTGCCCGGCAGCTCGTGGAGGAATGCGGGGCCGACGGCCTGACCATGGACAAGCTGGCGGAGCGGGCAGGCGTGGGCAAGGGAACTGTGTTCCGCCGCTTCGGCAACCGGGCCGGGCTCATGATGACCCTGCTCAGCGACGCTGAGGCCGAATTCCAGGGCCGCTTCATGTTCGGACCGCCGCCCCTGGGGCCCGGAGCGCCGCCGCTGGAACGGCTGATCGCCTTCGGCGCCGAACGCATCCGCTACGTCATGGAGTACGGCGAGCTGGCGAGAGCGGCTGAAGCATCCCTGCACAACAGGTTCGAGGCCCCGCCGGCAGTGCTGTGGCACCGGCACATCGAGTACCTGTTGCGTTCGGCGGGCTTTGACGCGGACCCGTGGCTGATGGCCATGTCCCTCAGCGCCACCTTGGAACCGGAACGGCTCCTGCACGCTGTCCGCGGCCAGCATGTTTCACCCGAGCGGCTGGCAGAGTCCTGGCGCGAGCTGGTTACCCGCATCCTGCGAAGCGCGGAAGGCTGAATACCTGATAGCCGAATCCGGCTGAAGCAGGACCGGTCCAGGGGGTAGCGTGGCAGCATGAGCACCGAATCCTCCGCCCCCATCCGCACGGCTGTCGTGGGCTTCGGCCTGTCCGGCCGGGTTTTCCATGCCCCGCTGATCGCCACGAACCCCAGCTATTCGCTGGAAGTCATCGCCACCTCGAACACCGGCCGGCAGGCGTCTGCCCTTGAGCATTACCCGGGTGTGAAAACAGTGCCCGACGCCGAGGCCGTCCTTGCGCTGGCCGCCGACCTTGATCTGGTGGTGCTGGGGACTCCGCCGGCCACTCACTACCCGCTGGCCAAGGCCGCGCTCGAGGCCGGCCTCGACGTCGTCGTGGACAAGCCGTTCGCCGTCACCAGCGGCCAGGGGCAGGAGCTGATCGCGCTCGCGGAGCGTCTGGGGCGGGTCCTGACGGTGTTCCAGAACCGCCGCTGGGACGGGGACTACCTCACCGTCAAAGCCCTGCTCGACGGCGGCGTGCTGGGGGAGGTCATCCGGTTCGAATCACGCTTTGAACGGTGGTCGCCCGAGGTTTCCAAGGCGTGGAAGGCGGAGGCCACGGCGGCCGACGGCGGCGGCGTCCTGTTCGACCTCGGCACCCACCTCCTGGACCAGGCCCTGCAGCTCTTCGGCCCGGCCACGGTGGTCCATGCCGAGCTCCAGGCCCGGCGTCCGGGTGAAAAGACGGATGACGACTGCTTCGTGGTCCTGCGGCATGAGAGCGGTGTGCTCAGCCACCACTGGATGAACATGCTCTGCGCCCAGCAGGGGCCGCGCTACCGGGTCCTCGGTTCAAGCGGCGGCTACACCAAGCACGGCGTGGACCCGCAGGAGCCGTACATCGTCGCCGGCGGGAGCCCGCTGGATGCGGAGTACGGCGTGGAGGCCGCCGAATGGGCCGGGCAGCTGGGCCGCGACGGGCACCTCGACCGGCTGCCGACCGAACGGGGGAATTACCCCGAGTTCTACCGGATCCTCGCGGCCAAGATTTCCGACGGCGGCGCCAACTCCTCCTTGCCGCTGCCGGTGGACCCGGCCGGCCCCGTCGAAGTCCTGAAACTGATCGAGCAGGCCAGGTCGCTTTAAACACCCATCGGCTGCTCCGTATCTGCCGTATTGGAGGTCCAAAAGGGCAGGTACGGAGCAGCCGATGGTGCCGGAGCTTACGCGGAGACCAGTTCGTGCCAGTCCGCCACGAGGGGCAGGTTGTGCGCCTCAGAGACGGAGTGGTGTGCCACGTGGCCTGCCGCGATGTTCAGGCCGGCGGCGAGGGCGGGGTCCTTCTCGAAGGCTGCCTTGACGCCGAGGTTTGCCAGCGCCACACCGTAGCGAAGCGTGACGTTGGTCAGCGCGTAGGTGGAGGTGTTCGGGACGGCGCCGGGCATGTTGGCCACGCAGTAGAAGATCGTGTTGTGGACCTTGTACGTGGGTTCCTGGTGCGTGGTGGGGTGGGTGTCCTCGAAGCAGCCGCCCTGGTCCACGGCGATGTCCACGAGCACCGAGCCCGGCTTCATCCGGGCCACGAGTTCGTTGGTCACCAGCTTGGGGGCCTTGGCGCCGGGGATCAGGACGGAGCCGATCACGAGGTCGGCGTCCACCACGGACTTCTCGATCTCGTACTTGTTGGAGGCCACGGTCTTCAGGCGGCCCTGGTACTGGGCGTCCAGTTCGCGCAGCCGGTTGATGTTGATGTCCAGGATGGTGACGTCGGCGCCGAGGCCCAGCGCCATGGCGGCGGCGTTGGTTCCCGCTACGCCTGCGCCCAGCACGACGACCTTGGCGGGACGGACACCCGGAACGCCGCCGAGCAGAACACCCTTGCCGCCGGCAGGCGCCATGAGGGAGGTCGCACCCACCTGGACGGACAGCCGGCCGGCCACCTCGGACATGGGTGCGAGCAGCGGCAGCGTGCGGCCTTCCTGGACGGTCTCGTAGGCGATGGCGGTGACGCCGGAGTTGATGAGCTCCTGGGTCAGCTCGGGCTCGGCGGCCAGGTGCAGGTAGGTGAAGAGGATCAGGCCCTTGCGGAAGCGGTGGTATTCGGCCTTGATGGGTTCCTTGACCTTCATCACCATGTCCGCGCGGGACCAGACCTCGTCGGCGTCGGCGATGATTTCGGCGCCCGCGATGGCGTATTCCTCGTCGGTGATGCCGGAACCCAGGCCCGCGCCGCGCTCCACCAGGACCGAGTGGCCGTGCGTGCGGAATTCGTGAACGCCGGCGGCGGTGATGGCGACGCGGAATTCGTTGTTCTTGATCTCTTTGGGGATACCGATGATCATTTTTTGGGCTCCAGATTCGATGGCTGCAAAGGCCGGAATGTGTGCGGGAAGTTGTGATTCCAGAATAGATCCCGCTGTGAGGCGCACTACAGGAACCGGATGCCCCGCCCTGAGTTCAACCGCGGATTTCCGGGGTTTTCAAACACGCCGGCTCGACGATTGTCGATCCCCGGAGCGTCAGGTGTCGCCTGATGTCCGTTCGCCCGGAGGCTGCTGCGCGACGTAGTCTTTCACCATGCAGCAGGATGTGGAGCAGCTCGTGGAGCGGGTGGCCCTTAAGTTGGGCCGGGGGCTTTCCCTTGAGGACCTTGACGGCGTTTTGCTCGCCTACAGCTCCAACCAGTCGCACGCGGACAGGGTCCGGGTGAACTTCCTGCTCAGCAAACGCGTGCCGTTGGACGTCAAGAACTGGCAGCTCTCCCACGGCATCGCCACCGCGGTGCGGCCGGTGGTGGTGCCCGCGAACGAGGAACTGGGCATGCTCGGGCGCGTGTGCGTCCCGCTCCTGGTGCGTGGATTCCGGGTGGGTTATCTGTGGGTGCAGCAGGACCTGGAGGAACAAAGCGCGACGGCGATTCTCGCCGAACTGCCGGGCGTCCGGGATGAGCTGGACCTGCTTTCCGGACTCCTGCTGGATTCCAACACTGCGGAATCCGAGTTCCGCCGGAACCGCGAACGGGAGTTCCTGGCAGCCTGCGCCGGGGAATCGAATGCGGTTGCCGCGGTGGCGGGCTGGAAGGAAGTGCAGGACCGTGGGCCCTGGCAGCTGGTGACGGTACTCGACGCCGACGGCTGGAGGGCGGGTCCGGACCCGATCGCCTCGACGCTCATCCACCGGGCCGCGGCGCTGCAGGCGACCATCGGCGTGGATGCCGCACTGTTCAGCGCCGGCGCGGAAACCCATTCGGTGGTCCTCTTCCGGGAATCAACCGGGCGCGCCAGCCAGGCGCAGGTCCTGGTGCACTACCAGCTTGAGCTGGCCAAGCGTTCCGGCAGGTCCGTGGAGCGGATCATTCTCGGGACCAGCGAGGGTTTCACCCGGACCAAGGAGCTGGCGGAAGCCTACCGGCAGTCCAGGATTGCTGCCCAGGCTGCTGCCGTTGACCCGCGGCTCGGTGAGCTGGTGGATTGCCGGGCCACGGGGATTTACCAGCTGCTGGCATCGGCAGGCGGCGGGGCGGGGGTCTGGAGCGACGCCGGTTCCGTGAACTTCCAAGCCCTTGAGGACCACGACCGGAACGGGGAGCTGCTGCCCGTGCTGGAACTGCTCTACGACAATGACGGCTCCGTCCAGGACGTCGCGGAAAAACTCCACCTGCACCGGAGCAGCATCTACAACCGCCTGGGCCGAATTCGACAGCTGCTGGGCGTGGATCCGCTCAAGGGAATGGTTCGGCTTGAACTGCACGCTGCCCTGAAGGCGCGGCGCTGGGCGGCAAGGCCAAGGATCTGACGCCAGGGAGGCGGTGGGGACTAGGCGGCGTTGCCTTCGCCGCCGGGCAACTGCTCGGAAGGACGCTCGCCGGCCCGTTCCCGCGTGGCGCCGTCGGGAAGCTGTTGCGGCAGGCCCTGAAGCTGCGTCCGGGACTTGGCGACGCGGCTCTGGACCCAGAGGGAAACTGCCACGAAGACCACGCAGCTGGATGTGAAAATTGCGGTGTTGCTCAGGCCCATGACCATTCCGAGGACAGCCGCCACACCCATAGCGGCGATGCCCGCCACGATGTGCAACCCCCTGAATCTCACCACGAATAAAGAGTAACCCCGCCTGCCAGCCGGAACCCCCGGTTCCGGGCGATCGTTGCTTGATCCTTATCACCGCGTCATCTTGAAGCGGCTAGTCCCGGAGGGTAATCAGCTTCCAGGGCAGGCGCGCGGGGTCAGCGGGGGAGACGTCAACAGAAATGTCGGCCCGCGCCATGTCCTCTTCGAGGAACAGGGTTCCCGTGGCGATGCGTGCATTGTTGGACGCGATGACGCGCCCGTTGGGTCCGAGCAGGACAACCACCGGTTCCCTGAGCTGAAGGGCGCGGAGGAAGACTCCCTCAAGATTCGCCAGGGTCAGGTCGCACCCAAGGATCTGCGTTCCCTGTGCAGTGGGCGCGGGAACGCAGAGCGTGATGATGCTGACGTTGATGCCGCCGAAGTCGACGTACGGCCCCACGGCTACGGGGTGTCCGCTGGCGGTCGGGATGGTGAACCACTCACGCGTGGTGTAGTCGTAGTAGTTCAGCGAGTCCGGGTTGAGGTCATGGGTGACGAAACGCGGTTCGCCGGTGCGTTGGGTCCGCCACCATTCCAGCCAGTGGGTTGTTTCCTGGAGGCTCCCCGGGGCGTAGGCGATTCCGGCCCCGATGATGAGATCCGAGTGCTGCTTGATGAAATTAGCCAGCTCCTGCTTCAGGAACAGGAATTCGCTGCGCCGTGGAACGCCTGGCGCGGCGGCGGCCGCGGCGGTGACGGAGCCGGCGATCTTCTCCAGATCGACGAAGACGCGGCTGATGCTGGAGGAGAGCGCGGCGGCCGTCCGCTCAAGGGCTTCTTCTACAGTCTCCACGTCATGCACCTTCTTCGGGCCCCATCTTCAACCTCAGATGCTGCTCTATCAAGTATTCGGTCTCGTTGCGGCTGTGCCGTTCGGCGGCACTGGCGGCCGCGTCACCGTCCCGCGCCCTGATGGCTGCCACAATGGCGGCGTGGTCCGCCACGGACGTGGCGTCGTTGCCTGACTCGCCGGAGTGTCCCCACCACAGGGTCATCAGTTCGGCTTCAAGTTGCAGGGCAACAGAGGTCAGCTTGCTCGACTGGGCGGCGATGCTGACGGCGACGTGGAACCGGCTGTCCATGCGGCGCCGCGCTCGCGCATCTTCGGCGTCCCGGTGGCGTTTCGCCAGGTCTTCGAGGTGCTCGACGTTTTGGGGGTCGGCGCGGCTGGCGGCCAGGCGTGCCGACATTGATGAGATGGCAGCGCCCAGGTCCCCGAGGTCTCTCAGGGTTTCGGTGCTGGTATCCCGGAGCTTGTCCTGAAGCTGGGAGTCGGTGAATTCGATCTGGCGGCGGATCACACTGCCGCCGCTGCGTCCCCGGCTGGTTTCGATCAGGCCCTTGGTCCGTAGGGCGGCGAGGGACTGCCGGAGGGTGATCGGGGAGATGCCCAGTTCGGCGGCCAGCACAGACTCCGTGGGCAGCCTGTCACCTTCGGTCAGGATGCCCATCAGAATGGCGGTTTCGATCTGGTAGGAGACCTGGTCCGCCCTGCCCAGCCCCTCGGGCTCGCTGCCGCGAAGCAGCAGGAGCAGGTCAAGCGCGGAGGTGGAAATTGCCACACTTGCCATTCCAGGGCCTCCTCCCGCCACTTTTCCCGATTACCTCAATCTTTGCACGTTTAACGGTTTGGACCCCGAACCCGGGTGCCGCTACTTTCCGCCCCGCCGCCGCCAGCAGATCCGCCGCCGGAGGTCCCGCCGTCGGAAGTTTCCGCATGCTCAGCCGCCTGCTTCTTTTTCTGCCCTTCCAGCCACGCCATGATGGCGGCCAGCCTGATGCGGCGGTGGGTGCCGCGGTACTCCACGGGTATCTCGCCCCGGTCCGTCATGTTCCGCAGGTACGTGTGGGAGATGCCGGCCAGTTCGGCCGCCTGCGAGGTGGTGAGCATTTCCTCCACGCTGCTGACAGTCACCGCTTCGCCGCGGCTGAACCTGGCCAGAAGGTCGACGACGGCGTCCCTCGCCTGGGGCGCGAGGCGGTGGACGGTACCGTCCACGAACACGGTGATGTCGGTGCCGCCGTCGAGCGCGCGCTGCAGCGCCAGCGCATCCTCGGCGGGAAGGGCGGGCGCCACCCTGGGAGCAATCAGAGCCATGGCAGAAGCCTAACTGCTGTCACAGCCGGGCCGGTTATGGCGTGAACCGAATGTGCCGCCGCGCCGGATATGCTCGGCGGATGAGACTTGGCGAGGGAGTTGCTGTAACAGCGAGCGGCCTGACGGGCCGGCTGTACTCTTCGAACGTGGCTTCGGCTGGTGGCCGCCCGGCCTTTGTGCTGCTCCACGGCATTGGCGTCTCGCACCGTTATTTGGCCCGGCTGCACCTTGAACTCGCCAAGAGTGCCGCGGTCTATTCCTTCGACCTGCCGGGCTTCGGCGGTACACCCCGTCCCGGGCATCAGATGACCGTAGGCGGGTATGCGGCCTTCGTGGCGGCGGTCCTCTCGCAGCGGGGCGTGGAGTCCTGCATCGTGGTGGGACATTCCATGGGGGTCCAGTTTGCGGTGGAACTGGCGCTTCAGGCGCCCGGGCTGGTGACCCGGACAGTGCTCATGGGCCCCGTGGTGGATCCCGCGCGCAGGAGTGCGGCCTGGCACGCGCTGGCGCTCACCCGGGACGCCCTGTTCAGTGAGCCGCCGTCCACCAATGCCGTGGTTTTCACCGATTACTTCCGGGCCGGATTCCGGTGGTACATGACCGAACTTCCCGTGATGATGGAGTATCCGCTCGACGTCCGGGTGCGGGGCGTGGCACAGCCGGTGCTCGTGCTCCGCGGGGGCAGGGATCCGATCGCCCGGCGTCCGTGGTGTGAATTCCTCGCCGCGAACGCACCGGACGGTGCCTTTGCCGAGGTGCACGGGCGCGGGCACGTTGTCCAGGAGACCGCCACCGAAGATGTTGCCCGGATCATCCGGGGCTGGGCAGGCACCGCAGCCGAGGGTTCCGCGGCAGCCGGCGGCGCCACCGCCTAAAAAGTCTCCACCGCCCAAAAGTCCGAAAAATGCCGGCAGGTGCCCCGGGAATTCCGGGAGCACCTGCCTGCATACCTTGGGCGGGAACTAGAGTCCGAGTTCCTCCAGGACCGGCAGCTTCTCCCGGACCCAGGCCCGGGCTTCCACAGCACTCGGCGCGGACAGGGCCAGCTTGGCCAGCTCCTGGGCCTCCGCCAGCGTGACGGTCTTCAGCACGGCGGCCACCGCTGCCAGTGAGCGGGCGGTCATGGACAGCGTGGTGACGCCCAGGCCGGTCAGTACGACGGCGAGGGCGGGGTCCGCCGCGGCCTCGCCGCAGACGCCAACCGGCTTGTTGTGTCCCTCGGCCCTGGAGCCTTCAACGGTCAGGCCCACCAAGCGCAGCACGGCCGGCTGCCACGGCGTGTTCAGCCCGGCGAGGGGACCCAGCTGGCGGTCGGCGGCCATGGCGTACTGGGTGAGGTCGTTGGTTCCCAGGCTGGCGAACGCGACTTCGCGCAGGATGGTGTCGGCGGTGAGGGCGGCGGACGGAACCTCCACCATCACACCCGGCGTCTTGATGCCGGCCTCGGCACACATGGTGGCGAAGCGGGCGGCTTCCTCTGCCGTCGAAATCATCGGGGCCATGACCCACACGTCAGCCTCCGACTCCGCCTCGGCCTTCGCGATCGCCTCCAGCTGCCGGTCCAGGACGCCCGGAGTGGTGAAGTCGGTGCGGTAGCCGCGCACGCCCAGGGCCGGGTTGGGTTCGGTGGAGTCGGTGAGGAACGGAAGCGGCTTGTCTGCGCCGGCGTCCAGGGTGCGGAGCACCACCTTCTTGCCGGGGAAGGCGTCGAACACGCCCTTGTAGGCGGCGGCCTGTTCCTCAACGGTGGGCTCGGTGTCCCGTTCCAGGAAGCAGAACTCGGTGCGGAACAGGCCCACGCCCTGGGCGCCGAGCTTGGCCGCAGCCTGGGCGTCCTTGGCACCGCCGACGTTGGCGAGGAGGGGCACCAGGTGGCCGTCCGCCGTCGAGCCCGTACCGCTGAATTCGGCGAGCAGGGACGCAGTGGCGGCCCATGCCTCCGCGGCCGCACGCAGCGACCCGTCCGGGTTCGCCGTGATGGAACCGGCGGCGCCGTCAACGTAAACCTCAGTGCCGTCGGGGAGCTCGTCCACGCCGACGGCGGCCACGACGGCGGGCAGGCCGAGTGAGCGGGCGATGATGGCGGTGTGCGACTGCGGACCGCCGCCGGCGGTCACGAGTGCGAGGACCTTGTTGGGATCGAGGGTGGCGGTGTCTGCCGGGGCCAGGTCCTCGGCCACCAGGATGAAGGGTTCGTTCGACGACGGGATGCCTGGGGCGGGGACGCCGCGCAGTTCGGCAACGATGCGGGCGCGGACATCCAGGATGTCGGTGGCGCGTTCGGCCATGTAGCCGCCGAGGTTGTGCAGCATCTCCGAAACCGAGGAACCCGATTCCCAGATGGCGCGCTGCGGTGAGGTCCCCCGGGCGATCAGCTTCGCGGCGCCCTTGATCAGCATGGTGTCCTTGGCCATCAGTGCCGTGGCTTCCAGGACGGCCTTGCCATCACCGGTGGCGTGGTCCGCGCGGGCCCGCAGCTCATCATGGACGGCACCCGCTGCAGCCTTGAGCGCTGCCGTTGCCTCTTCGGGTGTGGTCCCGGCAGCCAGCTGTTCGCCGGCCGGAGGTTCGCTGATGGGCTTGGGCATCTGGCGGATCGTTCCGATGATGCGGCCGGGGCTGACGCCTACTCCTGGGAAGTTCTGCACTGAAGGTCCTCATTCTCTGCCGGTAGCCAGGCCCGCCCGTGTCTGCCCGGGGAGCCCGGAAGTTCGGAACGGCTGCGTCCGATGCTGCTTTGCGGTGCCTGAAAAAATTGTATGTGATTCAGTTCATATAGCGTTGCTATAGGTGCTAGGGTAGCGGTTATGAGTTTCGATGGCCAGCTTCCGCCCAAAATGAGGCTGTTGCGTGCGGCAGCCGAACTGCTGGCCAAATCCGCGGGGGCCGCTGTTTCCACCCGCCAGATCACGCAGCTGGCGGGCGTTACGGCGCCCACCCTCTATCACCACTTCGGTGACAAGGAGGGCCTGTTTGACGCAGTTGTCGCCGCGGGCTTCGAAGAGTATGTGGCGGGCGAGAGGGACTTCGCCCCGTCCGGACAGCCGCTGGTGGACATCCGGCGGATGTGGGACAACCACGTGCAGTTCGGGCTCAAGCAGCCCGAACTCTATCTGGTCATGTTCGGTAACATCCGCCCCGAGAGCCGCCCGGCCATCGTCGCCGACGCGGAGGGTCTCCTGGAGGAAATGCTGAATAAGGCCGCTGCGGCCGGACAGCTGAACGTCCAGCCACGGGAAGCAGCCAGGAGCATCCTGGCGGCCAACGTGGGCGTGACGCTCATGCTGATCGCAGAACCGGCCGCGGAGCGGAACCTGGAGCTGTCCACGATGACCCGGGACGCCATGATCTTTGCGGTGTCCAGGGACCAGGGGCGGGATGCGGGACCGGAGGACTCCGGAAAGTCATCAGTGGTGGTGGCTGCCATTGCGCTGAATGCGGCGCTGCAGGCATCCCACTCGGACCAGCTCACCAGCTCGGAACTCAAGCTTTTCCTCGAATGGCTCCACCGGATCTCCACCAGTTCCACCAGCTAGTCGAAACTATCGGACCATCCTGCGGTGCCGCAGGGACCACGTTAGGAATTCACATGGCAACAGAGACAGTTGCAAAACCCAAAACCAGCGCGCGGGTGCATGTCCAGAAATTCGGGACTTTCCTGTCCGGGATGATCATGCCCAACATTGGCGCCTTTATCGCCTGGGGCCTCATCACCGCGCTCTTCATTGAGAAGGGATACATCCCGGTTCCGGAACTCGGTGGCTTCGGCACCAATGCGGCCGGGGAGCCCAACGTGGGCCTTGTTGGCCCCATGATCACCTACCTGTTGCCCCTCCTGATCGGCTACACCGGCGGCAAGATGGTCCATGATGTCCGGGGCGGCGTCGTCGGTGCCATCGGCACCATGGGTGTGATCGTGGGCGCCGGCATTCCGATGTTCATCGGCGCCATGATCATGGGCCCGCTGGGCGGCTGGACCATGAAGAAGCTCGACGCGATCTGGCACGGCAAGATCCGCCCGGGCTTCGAGATGCTGGTGAACAACTTCTCTGCCGGCATCTGGGGCGCCCTGCTGGCCCTGCTTGGCTTCTACGGCATCTCGCCGCTGGTCAGCGCCTTCAGCACGGCTGCCGGAAACGTGGTTCAGTTCCTGGTGAACAACGGGTTGCTGCCTCTGACCTCCATCTTCATCGAGCCTGCCAAGGTCCTGTTCCTCAATAACGCCATCAACCACGGCGTGCTGACCCCGCTGGGCATCCAGCAGTCGCTGGATCAGGGCAAGTCCATCCTGTTCCTGCTCGAGGCCAACCCGGGCCCGGGCCTTGGGCTGCTGCTCGCCTACATGTTCTTCGGCCGCGGCGCGGCCAAGGCCTCGGCTCCCGGCGCTGCCATCATCCACTTCCTGGGCGGCATCCACGAGATCTACTTCCCGTACGTGCTGATGCGCCCGCTGCTGATCCTCGCCACGATCGCTGGCGGCATGACGGGCATCGCCACGCTGGCAGTCACAGGCGCCGGCCTTGTTGCCCCGTCCGCCCCCGGTTCCATCATTGCCGTGCTCGCCCAGACCTCCCGCGACAGCTACTTCGGCGTCATCCTGTCGGTCGTGCTGGCCACCACGGTCTCCTTCCTCGTCGCCTCCGTGATCCTGAAGACCACGCGCCACAGTGACGAGGACGATCTCACCGCGGCCACCAGCCGCATGGAGTCGATGAAGGGCAAGAAGAGTTCCGTTGCCTCCACCCTTACCGGGGCTGCGGCCGGCGGCGGCGTGGGCGTTCTGGCCGGCCCGATCAAGAACATTGTGTTCGCGTGCGACGCCGGCATGGGCTCCAGTGCCATGGGCGCCTCCGTGCTGCGCAACAAGATCAAGGCTGCCGGATTCCCGGAGGTCAATGTCACCAACGCGTCCATTGCCAACCTCAATGACACCTACGACGTTGTGGTCACCCACCAGGACCTGACCGAGCGGGCCAAGCCGGCAACATCCAGTGCCGTCCACGTTTCGGTGGACAACTTCATGAACAGCCCGCGTTACGACGAGATCGTCGAGATGGTCCAGCGCAGCAATGCAGAAGGCGCGGAAGCTCCCGCCACCGGCACGGCGGGCACCGCCGCTCCGGCTGCAGCCACCACAACCGAAACCGCCGCTGCCCCCGAAACTGCTGCGGCGGTTTCGGACATCCTGGTGCCGGAGAGCGTGGTCCTGACCGGCTCCGCCTCCACCCGGGACGCCGCGATCGACGAGGCGGGCCGGCTGCTCCTGGAGCGCGGTGCCGTGGACGAGGACTACATCCGCGCCATGCACGAGCGCGAGGAGTCCGTCAGCACCTACATGGGCAGCTTCCTGGCAATCCCGCACGGCACCAACGCCGCCAAGGACCACATCCGTAAGTCTGCCGTCTCGGTGGTCCGCTACCCCGACGGCATCGACTGGAACGGCAAGCAGGTCAAGTTCGTGGTGGGCGTGGCCGGTGTCAACAACGAGCACCTGCACATCCTGTCCTCGATCGCGAAGGTCTTCACCAACAAGGCACAGGTGGCGCAGCTTGAGGCGGCGACGACTGTGGACGAAGTCCTGGAGCTGTTCGGAAAGGTCAACGCATAGTGAAGGCTGTACATTTTGGGGCCGGCAACATCGGCCGCGGGTTCGTCGGGCTGCTGCTGCACGATGCCGGGTATGAGGTGGTGTTCGCCGACGTCGCGGATGCCCTGATCGCCCAGCTCGCCGAGGCGGACAGCTACAGCGTGCACGAGGTGGGGGAGAACCCCGCCACCCGCACGGTGGACAACTTCCGGGCGGTGAACTCCGGCACCCAGGAGGCACAGCTCATCGAGGAAATCGCGACGGCGGACATCGTCACCACGGCGGTGGGTCCGCACATCCTGAAGTTCGTGGCCCCCGCGATCGCCAGGGGAATTGCCGCCCGCGCGGCGGGGCTGGCGCCGCTGCAGGTGATGGCCTGCGAGAACGCCATCAATGCCACGGATATCCTCCGCGAGTCCATCGTGCAGAGCTGGGACGAGGCTGCCGGGTCGCTGGCCGACTCGGCCGTGTTCGCCAACACGGCCGTGGACCGGATCGTGCCCAACCAGGAGCCAGGGCAGGGCCTGGACGTGACGGTGGAGACGTTCTACGAGTGGGTCATCGACCGCACGCCGTTCGGCGGTGCTGCTCCGGTGATTCCGGGCGCCACGTTCGTGGATCAGCTCGGGCCCTACATCGAGCGTAAGCTGTTCACCGTGAACACGGGGCACGCGTCCGCGGCGTACTTCGGCTTCGAGGCCGGGCTGGAGAAGATCTCCGACGCCATGGCGGACGAGGACGTTGCCGCGGACGTCCGTTCCGTGCTCGACGAGACCAAGCAGCTGCTCGTGTCCAAGCACGGCTTCAGCTACGACGAGCAGGAGGCCTACGTCCAGAAGATCCTGGCCCGCTTCACCAATCCGCACCTGCCGGACACGGTGAACCGCGTGGGCCGCGCGCCGCTGCGGAAGCTCAGCCGGCACGAACGCTTCATCGGCCCCGCCGCGGAACTGGCGGAACGCGGGATTGTCCCCGAGGCGCTGCTCGGGGCCATCGCGGCAGCCCTCCGGTTCAACGACCCCGCCGATGCCGAGGCCGTCGAACTGGGCCAGATCCTGGCCTCGTCCGAGCCGGCCGCCGCCACCGAGCGCATCACCGGGCTGGCGCCGGACCACCCGCTCTTCGCGGCCGTCTGCGGCCTCGTCGAGGAGCGCAAAGCGGAGGACGTCACGGCCCCGGCCTAGGCACCGGCCGCGGGCTGCCTCCCGCTGCACACCGGAACTGGGGAAAGCGGAACCGGACAAACGAAACGCACGACGCCGGAACTCAACGCGAGTTCCGGCGTCGTGCGTTTAAATCGTGAGTTCAACCCGTGCCTTACGGGACGCTCTATCACGTTCTGCCGCTTTTTTCGGGACCCTCTCTCAGATCCTGCGGCGTTTTTCCCGACGCTCGCGCACGTCCTGTCCACGGCCGGCCAATCCGCTCTGGCAAGTGAGAGGGGGTCGGGAGGGACCCTGCAGGTAGTGAGAGGGGGTCGGGAGTAACCCTGCAGGATGTGAGAGGGCGTCGGGAGTAACCCTGCAGGAGGTGAGGAAGCGTCGGGTCAGAACCTTCAGGAGGCGGGAGAGGGTTCGGTGGGGTCAGCCCGCCTGGAGGCTCTTGGCGGCCGCCTGGACTGCCTGGCGCAGCGGTGTGGTGGGGCGGCCGAGCAGGGCACTGAGATCGCCGGTGGTGACCAGGAGATCGCCGCGTGCGATGCCAAGGTCGCTGTCCGCAAGGATGGCTGCATACGCCTCCGGCAGTCCGGCTTCCACCAGGACGTTGGTGTACTGCTCTGCGGGCAGGTTCCGGTACGTCACGTCCTGCCCGGATGCTGCACTGACTTCCCCGGCCAGCTCACTGAGGGTGAAGGCCTCGTCGCCGCCCAGCTCGTAAACCTTGCCGGCCTCGCCGTCCCGGAGCAGTACCGCTGCGGCCGCTGCCGCGTAGTCGGCCCGGGCCGCCGCGCTCACCCGACCGTCGCCGGCGCTGCCCAGAACGGCGCCATGCTGGAGCTGAACCGGAAGCTGGCCGGTGTAGTTCTCCAGGTACCAGCCGTTGCGGAGCAGGACGAACGGGACCCCGGAGTCGCGGAGGATCCCCTCGGTGGCGAGGTGCTCGGCGGCCAGCTGCATGGCCGTAGTGTCCGCGTTGGCAATGCTGGTGTAGGCGATCAGCCCGACGCCGGCTTCCTTGGCCGCTTCTACCGCGTTCCGGTGCTGCTCCACGCGCTGGCCTACTTCGCTGCCTGAGACCAGCAGGACCTTGTCCGCGCCCGCGAACGCCTGGCGCAGCGAGTCCGGCTGGCTGTAGTCGATGCTGCGGACCTGGACGCCGCGTTCGCCGAGGTCAGCGATCCTGTAGGTGCTCCGGCCTGCGGCCACAATCTGTTCCGCGGGAACCCCGCTGTCCAGCAGTGCTTCTACAACGAGGCGGCCGAGCTGGCCGGTGGCTCCGGTGATGACGATGGTCATGATGGTCCTTTCTGAGGTGACTGTCAGTGGTGCCAACCGCGCTGCTTCCCGATTACTTCCCAAAAAGAGAGTACGCACTTTGAGGTAAGGTACTGGTATGAAGGTAAGTACCCCAGTCGACGCGTTTCCCTCCGCCGGCGGCATCTTCCCCGCGGGATGCCCCAGCCGGACGGTGCTGGACCACGTCACCAGCAAGTGGGGTGTGCTGATCCTCGTGGCCCTGTCCGAAGGTCCCCAGCGCTGGAGTGAACTCCGGCGCCGTGCCCAGGGCATCAGCGAGAAGATGCTGGCCCAGACGCTGAAGACACTCGAGGCAGACGGGTTTGTCCGCCGGGATGCCCAGCCGGTCATCCCTCCCCGGGTGGACTACAGCCTGACCGGCCGCGGCGAGGAGCTCGCCGCCCTGCTGCTGCCGCTCGTGTCCTGGGTGGCCGAACACGCGGAGGCAATTGTGAATCAACCCCGGTCCTAGGCACAGGAGCGCGAAAAAACCTCGGCCGAAAAACAAAAGACGCCCAGGTTCCCGGACACAGTCGGCGGGGAACCTGGGCGTCTTCCGTTTCATGCCGGAGGAGCCAAGAGCCGGTCAGACCTTGACGGACCCCTTCGGAACAAACAGGGTCTCAGCCTGTTCCAGCGACATGCCGTTCGTCTCCGGCACCTTGTACATGACGAAGAAGAACGAGGCCGCCGCGAAGAGCGCGTACATGGCGTACGTCAGCGGCAGCGAGCCTGCGGCCATCACGGGGAAGCTCAGCGTGATGGCGAAGTTGGCGATCCACTGGGCAGCGGCGGCCAGGCCCAGGGCCCGGGCACGGATCCGGGCCGGGAAGATCTCGCCCAGCAGCACCCACACCAGCGGTCCCCAGGAGGCGCCGAAGCTGATCACGAACACATTGGCGGCAACGAGGGCGACAGGTCCCCAGGCGCCGGGCAGCGTGATGTCGGAGCCCGTGCCCGTGGCCGAGGCGAAGGCCAGGGCCATGGCACCGAGGGAAACGGCCATGCCAACCGAGCCGGCCAGCAGGATGGGACGGCGGCCGATCCTGTCCACGAGGGCGATGGCCACGAGCGTGACCAGGATGTTGGTGACGGACGTGGCCACCGAGATGGCCAGCGAATCCTTCTCCTGGAAGCCCACGGCCTTCCAGAGCGCCGTGGAGTAGTAGAAGATCACGTTGATGCCCACAAACTGCTGCAGGACGGAGAGGGTAATGCCGATCCAGACCACCGCCTGCAGGCCGAACGACTTGCCGCGGAGGGATCCCTTCAGGCCGGCGAGCTGGTCCTCCTCGATTGCCTCGCGGATTTCACGCAGGTGGCGGTCCGTGTCCTCGTCCGGGGCGATGGAGTCGAAGACCTTCCGGGCCAGGTCCTCCTTGCCCTGGACCACCAGGAAGCGGGGGGACTCAGGCAGGGTGTAGGAGATCACGCCGTAGAGCACGGCCGGAACAGCGGCGGCCAGGAACATCCAGCGCCAGGCCTCGATGCCCAGCCAGAATGCCTGGTGTGCTCCGCCCGCAGACGTCGCGAACAGGGCGTCGGACAGCAGAGCGGCGAAGATACCCGTGGTGATGGCCAGCTGCTGCAGCGACGCGAGCCGGCCGCGGACGTGCCGCGGTGAAATTTCGGAGATGTAGGCCGGCGCGATCACCGAGGCCAGACCGATGCCGAGCCCGCCCACGAGGCGCCAGAAAATGAGGTCCCAGACGCTGAAGGCGAAGCCGGTTCCGAGGGCGCTGACGAAGAACAGCAGTGCCCCCAGCTTCATGGCGGGGATGCGCCCGTAGCGGTCAGCCACCTTGCCGGCCAGGTAGGCGCCGGCCGCACAGCCGAGCAGCGCCACGGCCACGGCGAAACCGGTGACGGCCTCGCTCAGGGCAAATTCGTCCTTCATGGCATCCACGGCGCCGTTGACCACGGAGGAGTCGAAGCCGAACAGGAAGCCGCCCACAGCGCCGGCAAGCGCCAGCCAGATCACCCGCTTGGGAATCCTGGCGGTTGTTTGCTTGTCGGTGGACATAGTTCTCCCTTGGTTTGGGGGTTGGTGGATGCGGTGCAAACGTCGTCGGCTGCGGAAACCGGCCCTGTCGGCCGGCGCACACGCGCCTAACAGTGTGCCACCTCACGGCGCGCTGATCCACTTCGGAACGCAAGACGACGACGGCGGGCGGTCCCGCCGTCGTCGTCCGTTTGGTGCGGTTTAAGGCGGATTCCCGCGGAATAAGGAAACGGCAGGCACCCGGGAAGGTGCCTGCCGTAACGTAATGCGGAAGTAGGCCGGGAGCGCCTAGTGGGCGGCCGCGGGCTCCTGGGCCACTGCCTTGGGGTCGGTCAGTTTCTTGTTCGGCAGCGCGAAGCTGATGAGGAAGGCGACGCCGGTGAGGATGGCGGCGGTGAGCATGACGGCGTCGATCGACTGGGCAAAGCCCTCGGTGATGGGCCGGGTGAGCACCGGGTTGGCGGAGTGCAGCCAGCTGGTGTCGTTGAGGGAGTCGTTGCTGGCACCGTTCCTGAAGAACTCGTACAGTTTGGCGTTGGCGGGGTCGGCGGCAACGGCGGGGTCCTGGAGGACCTTGAGGTAGTCCGCGTTCTGCATGGCGTCCTTCATGGCGTTGGCGATCCTGTCGGCGGCCAGGCTGAACAGCATGGAGATGAACACCGCCGTGCCCACGGCGCCGCCCATCGAGCGGAAGAACGCGGCGGTGGAGGTGCCCACACCCATGTCCTTCGCGGGCACCGAGACCTGCATCGCGAGGGTGAGCGGCTGCATGCAGAAGCCCAGGCCCAGGCCGAAGAAGACGGCGATCAGTCCGGGGACCCATAGGTCGGTGTGGGCGCCGAGCGAGAGCCCCATGACGACGGCGGCGGCGGTCAGGATGGCGGTGCCCGCGATCGGGAAGATCCGGAAGGTGCCCGACGCCGAGATGGTGCGTCCGGCGGTGATGGAACCGGTCAGGATGCCGATGGTGAAGGTGATCATCATCAGTCCGGCCTCGGTGGGTGTGAGGCCCTTGACCAGCTGCAGGTACATGGGCAGCATCGCGATGGCGCCGAACATGCCGATGCCGATGATGAAGTTCAGCAGCGAGGACAGCCCGAAGGTGATGTTGCGGAAGAGGCGCAGCGGGATCAGCGCGTAGTCCCCGGCGCGCCGTTCGGCCAGCAGGAATGCAATGATGCCGGCCACGCCCAGGCCGTAGCAGATGAGGGAGCTGGCCGACGTCCAGCCCCAGCTGCGGCCCTGTTCGGCGACGAGCAGCAGCGGCACGATGGCCAGGGTGATGGCGGCGGCGCCCCAGTAGTCGATCCGCTGCTTGACGTGCCTGGCGGGCAGGTGGAGGTAGAGGAACACGACAACCAGGGCGGCAAGGCCGATGGGCAGGTTGATGAAGAAGACCCAGCGCCAGCCGTCGAAGCCCAGGATGTTCTGGGAACCGGCGAAAGCGCCGCCCACCACGGGGCCCAGCACCGAGGAGATGCCGAAGACGGACATGAAGTAGCCCTGGAACTTCGCCCGGTCCTTGAGCGGGACGATGTCGCCGATGATGGTCAGCGCCAGGGCCAGCAGGCCGCCGGCGCCCATGCCCTGGATGCCGCGGGCGATGGCCAGCTCGGTCATCGAGTGCACCGAGCCGGCATACAGCGAGCCGGCCAGGAAGATGACGATCGCCGCGAGGTAGAGCGGACGGCGGCCGAAGATATCGCTGAGCTTGCCGTACAGCGGTGTGGTGACCGTGGACGTGATGAGGTACGCGGTGGTGGCCCACGCCTGCAGGGACAGCCCGTCCAGGTCGTTGGCAATGGTGTAGATCGACGTGGACACGATGGTCTGGTCCAGCGAGGACAGGAACATGCCGAGCATCAGCCCCACCATGACGGTGATGGTCTGCCGCTGTGTCAGGGTCTCTCCGGGTGCGGGTCCTGCGGTGGTTTTGGACATGGCTGCTCCAGGGTCAAGAGAAAGGGGATCGCATTTGATAGTTGCTTTCAGTAACTATGTTACTTGCAACTTTGTTCCCCGGAGCAACCAAATTTTTCCGGACCCTTCCTCAGCGCTCGACGAGGATGCCGTCCGGGTCGCACCAGATCGTGGCGCCGGCGCGGATCGTCACGCCGTCGATCAGCACGTCCACGTCGGTCTCGCCCGCCCCCGCCTTGGCGCTCTTGCGCGGATTGCTGCCCAGGGCCTTGACGCCGAGGGGGAGTTCGGCGATCGCCTCACGGTCGCGGATGGCGCCGTTAATAACGACGCCGGCCCACCCGTTTGCCACGGCGCTCGCCGCGATCAGGTCCCCCATCAGGGCGGTCCGCAGGGAGCCGCCGCCGTCGACGACGAGCACGGCGCCCTTGCCGGGTGTGGCCAGAATGCTTTTGACGAGGGCGTTGTCCTCCAGGCAGCGCACCGTCCGGACGGTGCCGCTGAAATGCGTGTGGCCGCCCAAGGACTGGAACTGCAGGGAGATGGAGTTGAGTTCCTCACCGCGCTCGTCGTAGAGGTCGGCGGTGTTGACGGCGGCATTGGCAGGCGAAGCGGTCATTGGTTCTCCTTGGACGGTTTGTAGCCTCGGTCAAAAGCAACGCAGGGTCATTTAGCGCCCAATGTAACGCCCGAATTGGGCGCTAAATGACCCCGCGTTGCGGTTGATGCCCACGATAGTCTGATTTCATCATCATGACGTTCCAAGGGGAGACCGCTATGAGCCTGTCCGACATACCCGGTGCGGTACCCGACCCCGGCCTGGTGGGCACCCGGCGCTCCGCCGCGCTCGCTGAACCGACGGAACGCGTCAGGCCGCTCTGGATCACGGGCGTGGTGCTGGTCAACCTCGGCATCAACGCGGCATTTTTCGGCCCCATCCAGGTGCTCCTCGGACAGCAGGCGGAACATTTTGACCCCGGGCAGAAGGAAGCCATCCTCGCCCTGGTCACCGGTGCCGGCGCAGCGGTGTCGCTGGTGGCGAATCCGCTGTTTGGCGCCTTCAGCGACCGCACTACGTCCCGGTTTGGCCGTCGGGTGCCCTGGGTGCTGGCGGGCGCCGTTCTGGGTGCCGCGGCGCTGGTGGGCCTCGCGGGCGCGCCGAACGTGGCGGTGATGACGCTGCTGTGGTGCCTGGTCCAGGCAGGCTGCAACGGCGCCTATGCCGCGATCTTCGCCGCCGTTCCGGACCGCGTCCCCGTCCCGCAGCGCGCGACTGTGGGTGGGCTGGCGGCGATGGGGCAGACGGCCGGGATCCTGGCCGGTGCGGTGATTGCCGCCGTCGTGAGCGGAAACTTCGTGCTGGGCTACATCATCTGTGCGACGGCACTCGTGGCCGGCGTCGTGATGTACCTGATCAAGAGCGACGACGACCCCCTCCCGGCAGGGGCTGCCCAGCCAATGAACTGGGCGGGCTTCCTGCTCGGGTTCATCAGGCCGCTGCGGCACCCGGACTTCGCCTGGGCCTGGACCACCCGGCTGCTGGTCAACATCGGCAACCACATGGTCACCCTGTACCTGCTGTTTTTCCTGGCGGACGCCGTGCGCCTGAAGGAGACCACAGGCCTCGAGCCCGCCTTCGGCGTGCTGGTCCTGACCGGGCTGTACGCCGTGTTCGTGATCATCAGCAGCGTGGTGGGTGGCAGGCTCAGCGACAGGACGGGCAAACGCAAGCCTTTGGTGATCGCCTCGTCCGCGATCATTGCCCTGGCATCGCTGATCCTCGCCTTCGCGCCCACGTGGACGGGCGGCATCATCGGCGCGTGCGTGCTGGGCATCGGGTTCGGCGCGTACCTCGCCGTGGACTTCGCGCTCATCACCCAGGTGCTCCCCAACGCAGCCGAGCGGGGCAAGGACCTTGGAATCATCAATATCGCCAGCTCCCTGCCGCAGGTCATCGCCCCGGTGCTCGCGTGGCCGTTCGTCACTCTCTGGGGCGGCTACGTGTCTCTCTACGTAGCAGCCGCCGTCATCGGCCTGCTGGGCGCGGTGTTCGTGGTGAAGATCAAGGGCGTCGCCTAGCTCTACAAGCCTGCAACCGGTTAGAACACCGCCGTGAAGCCGCCCCATCCGGTGCCGACGACGGCATTCCCCTTAAATTCTGAGCTGTAGTCCAGTCCGTGGGTGGATACATATCTTCCATTGCCGTAGTACATGGTGAGGGCTCCGGCGCCGTTGATTCCCCAGATGTCCTCGTCGCCGTCGCCGTTGAAATCACCAGCGGCATCAAAACGGCGCACCCCGCCCCAGCCCTGCCCGATCTGGAAGTACGTGTTCGGCGCATCGAGAGCAAACTGCCCCTTGCCGTTGCCGGGGAAGAGCCGGAGGTAGCCGAAGCTGTCGCGGCCGATGACGTCAACCTCGTTGAAGCCGGAGAGCTTGGCCGAAGCTGCGATCGGACCGATCTCCTCCCAGCCGGTGTCGATGACTGACTTGGCCAGCCAGCCGCCGCGGCCATTGCCCGGGTAAAGCCAGATCCGGTTGGCGCTGTCGCGGGCGATGATGTCGTTGTTGCCGTCCCCGCTGAAGTCGCCCGGCGCGATGATGTCCCTGAATCCGCCCCAACCGGCTCCGATCAGGGTCTTTGTCAGCCAGCCGCCCTTTCCGTTGCCGGGGTACAGGAACAGCCGCCCGGAGCGGTCGCGGGCCATCACGTCATTGTTGAAATCGCCGTTGAAGTCTCCGGGGGCCATTAGCTTGTCGAACCCGTGCCAGCCCGTACCGACCTTCTGGCGCGGCAGCCAGCTGCCCTTCCCATTGGTGGGGTACAGGTACAGGTTGCCGGCGGCGTCGCGGGCGAAGAAGTCCGTGGTGCCGTCTGCGTTGAAGCCGCGAGCCTTCGGCTTGTTGGCGATGACAGAACCCAGCTTTCCCGTGACGACAGCGCGCGTGGCAGCATCGTAGGTGACCGTCACACCGACCGTGATGGTCTTGCCCTTGTCGGCCGGTGTGAGGACGTAGCCTGCCCGGGTTGCACCAGGTATCGGAGCGCCGTTCCGCTTCCAGACGTAGGAGTATGAGAGGCTGCCGCCGGCGGGGATGACACGTGAGTAGCCTGGAACAACCCGCAGCGTGCCGCCGATTGAGGAATCCCCGACGATTCCCGGGGGCTGTGCTTCGATGTAGCGCGGGATGGGACCCGCGGCGCTGCTTGTTGCTATTGCCGGCTGGTACCCGGAAGCCCGGGCGGTAACGCGCACCGACATCTTCTGGCCGCCGTCGACAGTGCTGTTGTAGTAATAATCGCTATCGGTGGCCCCTGAGATGGCGACCCCGTTGCGCAGCCACTGGTATGTGAAGCTCGGGGGAGTATCTGCATCCCAGGTCCCTGGTTCGGCGGACAGCCGGGTGCCTGTCGCGGCAGGTCCGGTGACCGTGGGCGGCACGGTGTTGTGCATGGCCTTGAGGGCCTTCGCAGGATTACTGACACTGAAGTTGCCGCCGGCGAGAGGCGCGAGTGGCACTGAGGGTACCGGCGCATAGACGGGAATCCGCGAAATTTGGCCGTCGCGGAAATAGTGGGTGACTCCGCGGCCGCCGAGGTAGGTCACCCGCACATAGTCGATTTCATACCCTCCGGACGTCCACTCTGGTGTGACCGGGGCTGACGCCGTGGCGCTGAAGGGGCCCGGGGACGCCGTTCCCTGCCAGGTCAGCACCTGCTGGGAGGTGTCCACGGAACTCGTGTAGACCAGCAGCACTTCCTTGGCACCCTGGGCCAGTGAAAAATTCACGCTTGCGGTCTGTCCCGGGATGAAAGGCCCTGCCGTCGCCGGACTCAGATGGGTCAGCCGGGGATCCTGGAACACGAGCCCCGGATTGGATGTTTCGAAGTCCCGCAGAGCGAGGGAACCAAATGCAGGCGCAAGGGTCATGCCCGCCGGCACGGTCCTGCCGTCGCGGTTATACCACTGGTCAATGCCGGAAACGAGGTCCAGGCCGATAGTGCTGACTTGGACGTGCCCGCTCGGCCAAGCGTCGGCAGCGGCCACGACGGACACTGTGCCGGAAAGGACGCCATCGGTCGACATCCATCTGGCGTACTGCGGCCCGGCCACATCCTGCAGCGTGACAGAAACACCCTTAACCGGAACCGACGTGGTGAAGCTGAAGCTGACCGTGCCCCCGGCTTCCAGCACCGCAGGAGACGTCCGCTCGAAGGACAGCAGAACAGGCTCATCGGCGGCTGCGGCAGGTGACGCCGGAACCAGCAGGAGAGCCACGAGGGCAAACGCGACAAGGAGTCCCAGACCCCTGTGGCATTTCGCGCGCAGGCTCAGCCCCGCGCGGGCGGCGCAGGCCGATGACAGTACAGCAGAAAGAGACCCCAAAATTCCCCCAACGAGACCAGAACCAAGACCGGAAATATGGCCCAATAAAAGAGCCGGACGAGACCAGTGAGATGAGACTACTCTGCGCCGCAGACATTGTGGGCTTTTCCGGCCGGGACGCTGCGAGAACGCAGCCGTCAGCACCCGCCGGGAGCTTCCGCTCCCAGGAAACCCGAAGAGTGGGTGCCGTATAGTGGAGGGCGAATTGCGGCAGGACCGGGAATGGGGCTCTTCCTGACTGCACCAGGAATCCCAACCTCCGGACTGATGATGCTTGACTCTATGCCTGATCTTCCGCCCATGGCCGCCCCGCCCTCCCTTCCCCGGCAGCTGCGCCGCTACAACCGGATCCTGGAGGTTGCCGCCGGCTTCGCGAGGAAGGGCCTCAAGTCCGTAACCCTCTCCGAGGTGGCTGCGCAGGCCAACGTTCCGCTCGGCACCCTGTACCGCTACTTTCCCTCCGCCACGCACCTGATGCTGGCCCTTTACCGGCACCAGCTCGGTGAGCTGAAGACGGGGACCGGGGCCGTCCGCATCCATGCACTCTCCGGCGTTGCCATGGAAATCTTCCACATGCGCGTCATGCAGCCTGCCGTTGAGCAGTGCCTCAGCCAGGGCGTGTACATCAAGGACCGGGACACCACCGGCCTGCTGCGCGAGATCGACTCCCTGGCGGAACGCGCCGTCACGGCGGTCTGCGGGGACGCGGCTGTGGCCCGGGTCCTGCTGCTGACGGTCGCCGGTCTAGTCCAGTCGGTCCGCTGCCGCCGACTTTCCCTGTTTGAAGCCGAGGAGGACCTCAAGAAGGCCTGCTCCCTGCTGATGCCCACGCCCCGGCTGGCACGGAACACCGCGTAACTGGTCTAGACCGGGCGGTCTTAAAAGCCGCAAGAAACGGTGACATAAGCCACAGCCGGACCGAAAATCAGCCGTTTTCGGGCCAGGCCCGTCCCAACTGGCGTCCAGTGGGCCTTTGTCCTGTCTAATATGGCACTACCGGAGTGGCCAGTACCCCGCACCTCCCCAGGCTTTCCGGCGGAACCCGCACCCTTGGGCCGCCAGCAAAGCGCGTACCTGACCATCTTGAGCCCCGAATGCTCGAGCCATAATGTGCCGTGCGCCCACGGCTAGCCACAGGAGACAACGACGTGTCCACTGAAACCATTGCTCCGATTGACACCAGTGCAGCCGCAGAGCTGACTGACCAGGAAATTTTCGCTGCCCACGAGGGCGGCAAGCTTTCCATCGCCAGCACCGTTCCCCTCAGCAACAAGCGCGACCTTTCCATCGCCTACACGCCGGGCGTTGCCCAGGTCAGCCGCGCCATCCACGCCGACCCGGAGCTTGCCAAGAGCCACACCTGGGCCCAGCGCCTCGTGGCCGTCGTCAGCGACGGCACGGCCGTCCTCGGCCTGGGAAACATTGGCGCCAGCGCCTCGCTGCCCGTCATGGAGGGCAAGTCCGCCCTCTTCAAGGCCTTCGGCGAGCTGGACTCCATCCCGCTGGTCCTGAACACCACCGACGTGGACGAGATCGTGGAGACCCTTGTCCGGCTGCGCCCCAGCTTCGGCGCCGTCAATCTCGAGGACATCGCCGCCCCGCGCTGCTTCGAGCTGGAAGAGAAGCTCGTCGAGGCCCTGGACTGCCCCGTCATGCACGATGACCAGCACGGCACCGCCGTCGTGGTCCTCGCCGCGCTCACCGGAGCCGCCAAGGTCACCGGCCGCGGGCTCGAGGAGCTCCGAGTCGTGATCTCCGGCGCCGGCGCCGCAGGCATCGCCATCGCCGAAATCCTGCTCACGGCGGGCATCGAGGACGTGGTCCTGCTGGATTCGCGCGGCGTGATCAACTCCGGGCGCGCCGACATCGCCGCCGACCCCGCCAGCAAGAAGGCCCAGATGGCGCAGCGCAGCAATCCGCGCGGCATCTCCGGCGGTCCGGGTGAGGCGCTGCTGGGCGCAGACGTCTTCGTCGGCGTCTCCTCCTCCAAGCTGGACGAGGAGCACCTGAAGCTGATGAACCACAGCTCCATCGTGTTCGCACTGTCCAACCCGGACCCGGAAGTCCTGCCCGAGGTCGCGTCCAAATACGCCGCGGTAGTGGCCACCGGCCGCAGCGACTTCCCGAACCAGATCAACAACGTCCTGGCGTTCCCCGGCATCTTCCGCGGCGCGCTCGACGCCGGTGCGCGCCGCATCACCCCCGCGATGAAGGTTGCCGCAGCCCGCGCCATCGCCGAACTGGCCGATGACAAGCTGTCCGCGTCCTACATCGTGCCCAGCCCGCTGGACCCCCGCGTGGCGCCCGCCGTCACGGCCGCGGTCGCCGCTGCCGCCGAAGCCGAAGCCAACTAAGGCTGCAGCCACCTAAAGGGCGGCGGCTGCAGCGGCTGCCGGGAACGGGCTGACTGACGTCCGACGGCGGTGCCTCCCCTGCGCGGGAGGCACCGCCGTCGTCGTTCCTGGCAAACTCCGTTCCCTAGACTGGGGGCATGAATGCCCAAACCCTCGTGACCGTCCTGTGCGGCCTGGCCATCCTGGTTGGCGTTGCCGGCACTGTTATCCCGGTGCTGCCGGGCAGCTTCCTGATCGGCCTGGGCCTGCTGGCGTGGGCAATCTGGGGCGGTGAGGGCGTGACCGGCTGGGTGGTCTTCGCCGTGGGCATGGTGTTCGTGCTGGCAGGCATGGCGGCCAGTGCTGTCCTCGCCGGCCGCAAACTGAAGGAGCACCGGATTCCCAGCCGGAGCGTCGCGGTGGGGGTTGTGCTGGGCATTGCGGGCATGTTCGTCATTCCCGTCGTGGGGCTGTTCGTGGGCTTCGCTGCCGGTCTGCTGCTCAGCGAAGTCCTGCGTACGCGCCATTTCCGGGCAGCGCTGACCTCCAGCTGGGCGGCCCTGAAGGCGACCGGACTGGGAATGCTCGCGGAGTTTGGCCTGGCCTGCCTCGCCGCCAGCACCTGGCTGGTGGGCGTGTGGGTGGGCGCCGCTTCGGCCTAGTTCCCGCGCGCTATTAGCATGGAGGAATGAGCGCGGGGCAGTTTCCAGGACCGATCTACCGCGACACGCGTGACCTCACGCCATTCGGCGGGGGCAAGGTCCGCACCCCGGTGCGCGAAATGGCCGAGGGCATGGGCGGACTCATCCACGGCATGCTCGGCGGCGGGGACGGGCGGATCAGCGTGGACGGCAGCGTCCCGCGGCTCAAGCTGCTGCCCGGAAAAGCGGCCAGGACCGTGTACGACGCCATCTTCTTCAACACCGACCCCAACCGGCTCATCGCGGCCGGCCGTGCTTATCCCGGCTGGGCCGGGCTCTGCTGCGTGATGGCCGGCCTCCTCGCGTACAGGCAGGGCGGCTACCTGCGTGCCGCCGAGCTGCTGCAGCGGGGGCTTTCCATCAGGAACGACGACGAGGCCAACCAGTTTGCCGCCAGTTACCTTACGCGGGTGGTCACCCGGGTGGAGGTGGCCGAACGCATCGTGGTGCCGGTGCTGTTCAGCGAGGAGTCGGTGTTCCTCGCACTCTCGCATTCCCTCCGGGAAACGGGGCAGACCGAGGCGGCCCTTGAAACGCTGGTCCGGCTACCGCCATCGTTGCCCACCGCGCTGGCGAGGTGTTCACTCGCCGCCGACCTCGGCCGGGACCAGGAAGTGGTCGTCTGGACCGAGGGGCTGATGAACGCCGACGATCTCTCCGCGGCGCTGCTCCTGGTGCGCGCGCGTTCCCTGCGCCGGCTCGGCGCCCATGCCCAGGCCCAGCAGGCTCTGAAGGAAGTTCTGCGCCGGCAGAAGACCAGCATGTCCCTGCGCAACGACGCCCTGACGGACCGGGCCCTGATGCTGCTGGACAACGGACGGAAGTCCCTCAACCCGCGGGAATGGCAGCGCGGCAGGCAGGCAGAGCTCGAAACCTTTGAAGTCATCCGCAAGGACATCGAGGCGCGCCGGGCCTGGGAACAGAAGTGGAAGCAGTTCGGCGGCGACTGAGGCCGTTCGCGTTGCCGGCACCGGCAGCCTCTTGTGGGCGGCAGGGGGCCGCGCTACAACGGAGCCATGACTGACGCAATCAGGCAGTGGATGGAAAAGTACATCGCGGCGTGGGAAACGAATGACCCGGAGGACATCCGCGCCCTCTTCACCGAGGAGGCCGTCTACGCCACCCGGCCCTATGACCCCGACCCGTGGCGTGGCCGGGAACAGATCGTGGAACGCTGGATCGGCTCGGCGGACGAGCCCGAAGACTGGAGGTTCGAGTGGTCCCTGCTGGGCTCCGACGGGGACCTCGCGTTTGTGCAGGGCCGCACCACGTACCTTGATGACCGGCCCAACTACGAGAACCTGTGGGTCATCCGGCTCGATCCGGACGGGCGGGCGTCAAGCTTCACCGAGTGGTTCATGGAGCAAAAAGTCTGACCCGGCTTCCGGGCGGGCCGGCTTAGCCCGCGGCTTACGCGAGCCGCAGGCTCAGCCGAACCGCAGGGCCGGAAGCAGCTGTTCGGACAGCAGCGCGGCGCCAAGGACCACCATGATGATCCCGCTGGCCAGCGTGACGCTGCGGGCCGCGTTCGGTCGGGACTGCAGGAGCTTCCGCGAGAGCAGCGCCACGCACGTGTATACGAGGGCCGCAAGCAGCACGAACGTCAGGCCCAGCAGGCCGGACTGCACCGGCACCGGCAATGGCGCATCAGCGCTGACGAACTGCGGCACGAGGGCCAGGAAGAACAGCAGCCCCTTGGGGTTGATGCCGCTGGTGCCCATCCCCTGCAGGAAGGAGCGGAGCTGGTTCTGCCCCGGATTTCCGACGGCGGCCGCTGAGCTGAAGCTCGCACCGCGCCACGACCGGATGGTGACGGTTCCCAGCCACAGCAGGTAGAGCGCGCCGGCCACGGTGATCCAGCCCAGCAGGCCCGGCACGCTTGCCAGGACTGCGGCCAGCCCCACGACCATGAGGAGCGTGTGCAGCACGTATCCGCTGCACAGCCCGGCCACCGCGGGCACAAAACTCCGGCGGCCGAGGCCGGCCGTGATGGAGTAGGCCCAGTCCACTCCCGGGGTGCAGGCCAGAGCGGCCGCGACCACGATGAAGGCGAGGAAAAGCTGGGGATTCATGGCGGGCTCCTGCGTGTTTGGCGGTATGAAAAGCCTAGGCAAAACCGCGCCAGATGTGCTTTCAAATTTCGCGCGGATCGCTGCTGCAGGAGTAAGATTTTTGCGTGATCGACCACATCGATAGAAGTATTTTGCGGCACCTCAAGGAGGACGGCAGAATTACTGCCACGGCGCTGGCCTCGAAGGTGGGGCTGACCGTGGCCCCTTGCCACCGCCGGCTCCGCGACCTCGAGCAGTCCGGCGTGATCCGCGGCTATAAGGCGGACATTGACCCGGCCGCCGTCGGGCTTGGCTTTGAGGCGATTGTGTTCGTGACCCTCCGGCAGGTGGACCGCCCCACCATGGAAATCTTCGAGAACAGGGTGGCGGAGAACCCGAACATCGTGGAGGCGCAGCGGCTGTTCGGTTCCCCGGATTACCTGCTGAAGGTGATCGCTGCGGACCTGCCCTCCTACCAGCGCTTCTACGACAGCGAACTGACGGTCCTGCCGGGGGTGGAACGGCTGACCTCAACACTCGTGATGAAGAACCTGAAATCCAACGCAGGGCCGCCGGTGTAGCCGACAGGCCGAAAGAACACTTGGGGCCCCTGATCCGTGTGGATCAGGGGCCCCAAGTGTTCGCTCGCGCTGGACTGTCTCCCCTGCTCAGCGGGGGTTCAGCACGACGTTCTGGAAGGCGCCCTTCCCGGTGCCGGTGTGGAGCCAGAGGGCTCCGTCGGCCGACACGGAAACGACGTTCGGGTTGCCCGTTCCGGCGAAGCGGCCCACGCTGGCCAGGGACTTGTAGGCGTTCCAGCCGGTGCCCAGCTGGCTGCTGGCGAGGAAGCCGGACGCGCCGTTCCCGGGGTAGAGCCAGAGCGTGCCGTCAGTCTTAGCGGCCATCAGGTCAGCCTTCCCGTCACCGCTGAAGTCATTGGCCGCGATGACCTGGCTGAAGCCTGCCCAGCCGGAGCCGATCTGCTTCGGGGCAAGGAAACTGCCAGTCCCGTTGCCGGGGTACAGCAACAGCTTGCCGTCGGTGGTCTGTCCGATGACGTCCGTCTTCCCGTCGCCGGAGAAATCGCCGGGGGCGAGGAACCGGGCGAAGACCTGCCAGCCCAGGCCAACCTTCTTAGGGGTCTGGAAGACGCCCGTTCCGGTCGTGGGGTAGAGCCACAGCGAGCCGTCGGGCTTCCTGGCCAGGAGGTCGGGACCGCCGGCGCCGTTGAAGTTTCCGGCGGACACCACCTGGTCGAAGACCTGCCAGCCGGTGCCGATCTGCCGGGATGTGCGGAACCCGCCCGAGCCGTTGCCGGGGTAGAGCCGCAGGGCGCCCTGGGTGGTGCGGGCCAGGATGTCGGGTTTGCCGTCGCCGTCGAAATCGCCGGCTTCCCAGACCTGGCTAAAGCCGCCCCAGCCGCTGCCGATCTTCAGCTTGGTCGCGAAACCGCCGCTGCCGTTGCCCGCGTAGGCGGTGATCGCGCCGGTGGTGCTGGCAGACAGGACGTCCGTGAGCCCGTCAGAGGTGAAGTCCTGGCCGGCGATCAGCTGGGTGCTGCCCCAGCCTGTGGCCAGGGTCCGGCGGGCCAGGAAGCCGCCGGTGCCGTTGCCCGGGTACAGGTAGACCGTCCCGGTGCTGGAGCGGGCGAGCAGGCCGGGACCCGTGGCGAGTCCTCCCGCCGCGGTGACGGCGGTGAAGCCGTTCCATCCGGAGCCGATCTGCGTGACAGCCAGGAACCCTCCGGTGCCGTTGCCGGGGTACAGCCACAGCGTTCCGTCGGTGCGCATGGCCAGCAGGTCGGCACGCTTGTCGCCGGTGAAATCACCGGGGGCGATGATGCGGAGGAAGCCCTCCCAGCCGGACCCGATCTGCTTGCGGGCCAGGAAACCGCCGGTGCCACTGCCGGGGTACAGCCACAGATCTCCGTTGGATGTCCGGGCAATGAGGTCCGTTTTCCCGTCGCCGTTGAAGTCACCGTTGCCGAAGACGGTGTTGAAGCTGTTCCAGCCCGTGCCGATCTTCACGGCCGTTCCGAGCTTGTTGCCGCCCAGGCCGGGGAGCAGCAGGAGCGAACCGTCCGCTTCGCGGGAGATCAGGTCCGGTCGTCCGTCGCCGTTGAAGTCGCCGGCGGAGAACTGGATCTTGGTGTACCGGGCAGGGTCGGCGTCGATGGTCACAGTGGCCGACGTGGCCGTGACGGAGTTGACCGTGACCCGGGTACCCGCGTGCGTTCTGAACGTGCTCCCGGCCTGCCAGGTGTGGTTGGTGGCGTAGGACGCGCTGAACGGAATGGTGGACGGCATCAGCACCAGGGAGGACGCGGCTGTGGCGCCGCCGCGCTGGACCACCTTCACGCCGCGGTTGCCGGAAGGCCCGCTGGCCAGGTAGGTGTCGTAGCCGGCAGGCTGCCGGAGCTCCAGGTAGTAGACCTCCCTGCTGACCGGGTCGGTGAACTTCACTGCCCGGTAGGCCTGCTTCGTGTCGCCCCAGGGCTTCAGTGTGTAACTCTTCACGCCTGAGGCCACGCCGAGGTCGCGGATGTCGGTGGCAGCGCCCAGGCCCTTGGCGTCCCAGAAGGGCGAGCTGATCACCGGCATGCTCGAGCTGGAAAGCCCCATCACGTCCGTGCTGTCCCCGTATTCCCGGATGTAGCAGGAGGAGTCGGTGAACTGTCCGGTGCTCGTCACGCCCACGTCGGAAACACCGCTGGCGCACTGCAGGGCGTCCGCGTGCATGGATCCCAGCACGTGTCCGAACTCGTGAGCCATCACGCTGTTGGTGACGCCGCTGATCTGCGGCATCAGCACGCGGCCGCTGTTGCCGGAGCTACTGAAGCCGAAGCCCCAAGCACCACCGGCGAGCGTGGACGTCGGGACAAAAACCACCAGGGCCTTGTTGGTGGCGTAGGCCCACTTCAGCTCGGCGGTGATCTTGTCCATCATGTCGTAGTAGGAGTCCGTCGACCTGGCCGTCTTGGAGGCATGCGTTGTCCGCTCGGTCACGGTCATGGAGATGCGGCCGCCGGACATCGCCTTCCAGTAATTGCTGGAAGCCGCCACCGCCGCTTCGGCCTGGGTCATTGAAACCACGCCTTTGTTGTCCACCAGGGTGGCGACGACGAGCTTGACCGAGAGAGGAGCCGTCGCTGTCCCGCCCGCCTCGGCCTGCAGGGCCAGTCCTTCCCGCGGACCATCCGTGGGTACACCCATTGCGGATTCGTAGACGTGGTGCTCGTGCTCCGAAGTGGACTCGACCGGCAGGGACGTGCCGCTTCCGGAAGGGTCTGTGGCCGCGGTAGCGGCGGCGGGCAGCGAGACGAGGCCCGCGGCGAGAACCAGCAAACCGGTGACCGACGCGATTGAACGGGAAAAAGAGCGCATTGAGTTCCTAATTGAGACCGACCCCCCGGCGGAGACCCTGAGTGAACAATGCATCCCCCGCTTGCCCAGCGCTGCGGCGGATGCGGAATCAGGCTACCGTAGCCATCGCAGGACAGCCGCCGGAATATCCGCAGTTTTCCCCAATGATTAGCGCAATATCGGCGCGCCGCCCCCGGCGGATCGAATCAGTGTTCTAGGAGACCGGTGGTCCGGTAGGGAATCACCTCACGCAGGAACATGCTGGTGGATGTCCGCACGATTCCCGGGCAGAGCCGGATCTCCTCGGAAACCCGGTACAGGTCATCGGGGCTCGTGGCCACCACCCGGATCAGCAGGTCCGTATCGCCGGCAGGGGCGTGGCATTCCAGCACCTCGGGGATTTCACGGAGCGCGGCGATGGCCTCGTTGAGATGGCTCTGGTCCAGTTCGGCGCTGACCGCAGCAGCAACACCCCGGCCCAGGGCCGCAGGCAGCACCCGGCTGCTGTTGGGCCGGAGGGCGCCCGACGCCGTCATCCGCTCCAGGCGGGACTGTACAGTTCCACGGGCCAGGCCCAGCCGCTGCGACAGGACCATGATGGGCAGCCGGGGATCCTCGTCCAGGGCGGCAAGGATTCGCCTGTCAATGGCGTCGAGCTGCTGCAATCTGATCACTTCCTGTCCGCTTCCGCGCGCACGACTGGTCGTATTGACCACTGCGACCCGTGCCTGTTGCGCCTACTGTAGGGCTTCTGCTCAGATAGTGGCAACGCAGGCGGTGGTTACCCCCACAGCCGGCAGGCTACAGGTTCCCGGCACACCACCCGGATCCCTGGACCACGCTTCCCGCAAGGACGCCGCCGCTGATTGACACTTGTTCACGCATTCGTCTTTCCGCAAGAAGTGCCTCGCTTCCCTGACGGAGTTCCGTCCGGGACAGGCACGGCAAGAGCCCCTGAGCCACCGATTCCCGGCCAACGCCCGGAGTGCGCGGTAGCTGAGGGGCTCTTGTGGTGTTCGGCATAGGGTGGAGGGCATGACTCGTGCAGGCCGTTTCGCCCCCAGCCCGTCCGGTGAGCTGCATGTGGGAAACCTCCGGACGGCCATCCTTGCCTGGCTCTTTGCCCGCTCCACCGGCCGGCGGTTTCTGCTGCGCGTCGAGGACCTCGACCGGGCACGGGCAGGGGCCGAGGCCGTGCAGCTGCGCGACCTGGCCGCCGTCGGAGTGACCTGGGACGGCGCGGTGGTGCGCCAGACAGACCGCGAGCCGCTCTACACGGCAGCCATCGGACAGCTGGCGGCCGCCGGTCTGACGTATGAATGCTTCTGCACCCGCCGTGAAATCCAGGAGGCGCCCTCTGCCCCGCATGCGCCGCAGGGTGCCTACCCCGGAACCTGCCGGGAACTGTCGGCGGCGGAGCTTGAATTCAAACGTTCCACGCGCCCGGCGGCCATCCGGCTGCGTTCCTCGGTCACGGAATGGACCGCGGAGGATGTGCTGCACGGGCCGTTCACCGGAATGGTGGATGACTTTGTGCTGCGCCGGAACGACGGCGTGACCGCGTACAACCTGGCCGTGGTGGTGGATGATGCCGAGCAGGGCATAGACCAGGTGGTCCGGGGCGACGACCTCCTGCCCTCAACGCCCCGGCAGGCATATTTGGCCTCCCTGCTGAATATGCCCGTTCCGGAATACGCCCACGTGCCGCTGGTAGTGAATGCCGACGGCGCGCGGCTGGCCAAGCGGGACGGGGCGGTCACCCTCGGTGACCTGGCCGCCGTCGGAATCCCCGCGGAAGCCTTACGCCGAACCATCCTGGAGTCGCTGGGCCTGCCGGGCCCGTCACTCGAGGAGGCCCTGCGGGAGTTCAAGCCTGCCGCGCTGCCGCGCGAACCCTGGGTGTGGACCGGTTTGTAGTGGCGGGTCCGCTGCCGGGACTGTCCAGACCCGTGGGCTTCAGGCGGTCTTGTGCCGGTGCTCCATCTTCTCCAGCGCGGCGTGCAGCAGGTCCGTACTCCGGCGTTCATCGATGACGATCGAGGCGCCGAGCCCAGCCACGATGATCAGCAGGCAGACGGGAACGGAAACGCCCGCGGCCGCCAGTGCCACGCTTGCTGCGAGCACAAGCAAAACGCCCGTGGTCACGGCGATGAGGGTGCGGTCGACGCACGTCATCACGCTGAAGAGGGCTGTCAGCGAGACTTTGAACAGTGCAACGGGAATGGCGATTGTGGCGACTGCCGCGGCGGCGCTGATGTGCGCGGCATGGTCGATGTAATACGCCGCGACGTGCAGGCCTGCCCCGGTGGCGGCAATGGCGGCGAAGATCGGAATGTGGCCGTAGCCGAAGAAGTACGAGCGGTGCCGCTGCAGGTGCAGGGCCCGGCCGGCAGGCAGGATGAAGTAGATCCACCACATGCCGAAGGCGAGGGCCGTGCCGCCGACACCCACCAGGGCCGCATCAACAGACCAGCCGTGGTTGGACACGATGGCCCGGAGAGTGGCGACTGCGCCAATCAGGCACTCACCGAGGGCAATGATGGCCAGCAGGCCGTAGCGTTCGGCAATGTGGTGGGCATGCCAGGGAGTTCTTGCGTTCCGCTCGGCCCAGTACGGGGTGCCCAGTTCCAGGACATACAGCGGTGCGATCATCAGGAAGGTGGTCAGCACGTCGGCCTGGATGAACAGCACCGCGACCCACCCCAGCTGGACCACTGCCAGGTAGCGGGCGTAGCGCAGGCACGTCGTCCGCCGGGCCGGGTCCTGCCTGGCGGCGCGCAGCCACTGGGAGATCAGTGCCAGCCGCATGATGATGTAGCCGCCCACAATGATGGTGTTGTCCACGTACTTCCCCTCAACGAGGGAGTGGAACATGGGTTCGATCCCCATGGTCAGGACCAGGACGCCCAGCAGCTGGACCATGGTGACCACCCGGAACACCCAGTCGTCAGTGTCGTACGCGCTGGCGAACCAGGTGAAGTTGATCCAGGCCCAGATCACCGCAAACATCGCAAAGGAAAAGCCGAGCAGGCCGACGCCGAAGCGAGCCTCCGCAATCTCATGCGCAAACTGGTTGCCAGCCACGCCGAAGGCGATTACGAAGGTCAGGTCGAAGAAGAGTTCCAGGGGGGTGGCTGTCCGGTGAGGCTGGTGCGGGTCGCGGCCGCCCATGCGGGCCACCGCGTGCCGGAGGGGATTAGAGGGCATGGATCAAAGGTATCGCGGGTTCCCCACCCTGCAACGCGGAGTCATTTAGCGCCCAATCCAGGCCCTGAATTGGGCCGTATCTGACTCCGCGTTGCTTTGGAAGACCCGGGCAGCCTAGACCCGGCCCAGGGCGTCGATGTCCTCCAGGAACTCCTGGTGCACCTCTTCGCTGACGGTGGTGCGCGTGTCCGCGATGGCATCGAGGTAGTCCTCGGTGGTAGGACCCTTCCGGACCGCCTCGCGGACGGAAACGCCGCCCCCGGAAGCCAGCCCGCCGTCGCCGCCATTGCCGTAGACGGATTTCTCCAGCGCCCGCTGGGAGGCACTGCGTGCCGCAAACTCAATATCCGCAGGGGAGAAGCCCTTGGTGCGGTCCACGAGCTGCTCCACGTCCACGTCGTCCACCACGGCGGCGGGGATGAAGCGCTGCCACATGGCTTCGCGGGCCTGCGGGTCGGGCAGGCCGATGGGGATCACGTAGTCGAACCGCCCGTGCCGCAGGAAGGCGGAGTCGAGCGCGCGGATGAAGTTGGTGGCGCACACCAGCAGGCGGCCCGGCTGCTCGCGGAAGGCCGGGATGATCTTGAGCAGTTCGTTGGTGACGCCCTGCAGCGGCGAGGGCGGGTCGCCGGCGCGCTGGGACGCGATCTCCTCCACCTCGTCGATGAACACCACCGCGTGCTCGAGTTCCGAGATCTCCAGGAAGGTCTCCCGCAGCGCGCCGGCCAGGCCCTTGGGGTCCGAGGCCAGCCGGGACGGAAAGACCTCCACGAACGGCCACTCCAGCCGGGAGGCGATGGCCTTGGCGAACGTGGTCTTGCCGGTGCCCGGCGGCCCGAACAGCACCACGGCCCGCGGCGGCACCACACCGAATTCGTCGGCGAGGTCGGCCTCGGCCAGCGGCAGGACCAGGCGGCGCTCCAGCAGCTCCTTCTCACGGCGCATGCCGGCCACGTTCTCCCACAGGTTCCGGGCGAGGATGCGGCCGCCCAGCTGGCCCAGGGGCTCGAGTTCCTGGCGCTGCACGGGGATGGTGCGCTCGAAATAGCGCAGGTTCTTCTTGAGCACGAAGCCGCGGCTCAGGAAGGCCTCCACCCGGGTCTCCAGCTCGGGCATCAGGGCGGAAAGCTTGTTCAGTCCGTGCGGGGCCATCCGGTTTTCGACGGCGGCCAGCAGCGAGGTGCCGATGCCCCGGCCGCGGAACTCGGGCAGCGTGGCCAGGAAGACGATCCAGCCCTGGTCATGCGCGGCACGGCCGACGGCGGCGCCCACCACCTGCTCGCCCTGCACCGCGACCACGGCGTGGTCCTTTTCGCAGGAGGCCAGCACCTCCGAGAGTGCATAGACAGGCTCGACGTTGGTGGCCTTCAGCGACTCCCAGAGGTGCAGGATGCCGTCCAGGTCCGCGGAGTGGAAGTCCCGGATCCGCCAGTTGGTCATGAGGTATCTCCCGTGGTTCGACGTTGAGCCATTTTTGAGCTGCCTGGTTTTCGGGCTGCTCAGCCGAGCATAGGCGATGGCACGCCGGCACGGGGTTGCAGGTGCGTTGCGTTACGGGGACGCGTCAGCGTGTGGCCGCGTCTGTTGTTGTGCCGTGCGCCATGCCTTGGTTGGCATCCTTGGAGGCGGCGCCCCTGCGGAAATGGTGGGTACGGTGGTGGTCATCCTTGGTGTGCACCACCAGGACCGGGCACTCGGCATGTGCCACGCAGGCGGTGCTTACCGAGCCCAGATGCAGCCCCATGAACCCGCCATGGCCGCGGCGCCCCACCACCAGCATCGCCGCGCCGGCCGACGCCTCCACCAGAGTCGCCGGGGCCGGGCCGCGCACCAGTTCACTGGTCAGCGTTTCAGGGACATCCGGCCCGTACGCCTTCTCGAGGGACTCGGCAAGGACCTTGGCCGCCGAGGCCTCGAACGCCTCGAAATCCGGCGGGATGTACCCGGCATACATTTCCGGGAAGTGCCAGCAGGCCACGGCATGGACATGGGCGCCCAGGCCGGGTGCCAGCCGGGCCGCCAGACGGAGGGCCTCCACCGAGGAGTCCGAACCGTCCACGCCAACAACCACTTTGCCTTCAGCATCCATCGTTGTTCTCCTTTGCAACATCGACTTTGCAACACTGGACTTTGCAATCCGGGCCGGACGCCCCGGTTACGGATAGCGCGGTTACCTCCGCTGCAGCGGCTGCATCTGCATCTGCAATGCGACGCCGGCGGCCGCGGCGTCCCGGAACCGGGCATCGATCTGCACCACGTCCCGGCCTGCCCGCTGCAGCAGGCTGGCCGCCACGCCGGCACGGTAGCCGCTGGCGCAGTGCACCCAAAGGCGGCCATCGGGCAGGTCGCCAAGGCGGTCCAGCAGCTCGTGCAGCGGGACGTTTATGGCACCGGCGAGGTGGGACTTGGTGAACTCGTCTTCACGTCGGACGTCAAGGATGATGTCGCCGTCGGGCTTTTCATGGACGACGGCGGGCCAGCCGGCCCGGGGATAGGAGGCAACCGGAGCGCGCGGGGCGAGTTCGCGGGGTTCTGTTCCCACCGCGGCATCAGGACGGTCGATGCCGATGCGGGAAAGGTCCCGCACTGCGTTTTGCAGGTCTTCGCGGTCACCAACGAGCGTCAGCTTCTCGCCCCACGGCAGGACCCAGCCTAGGTAGGAGCTGAAGCTCCCGCCCGAGCCGTACTCGAAGCTGACGGTGCCCTGCAGGTGGTTGCTGGCGAACAGCATGCGGTGGCGCAGGTCAACCACCCACTCGCCCCTGGCCAGCCGGTCCGTCAGTTCCTCGGCGCCGAGTGACTCCGGCAGGCTGAGGTCAGCCGGCTCGGGGCCGGTCATGTTGATGGGGGCCATGTGCGCGTAATAGGACGGGTAGGCGGACAGATTGGCCATGAGCTCCGCCGCGAAGTGCTCCGGATCGGGGTCCGTCAGTGCGTGGTTGGCTGTCCGCTGCTCCGCGATGGTTGAGGCATCCGCGCGGGTGGCCGGGCCGATCGAACAGAACGAGCCGAACCCGTGGGTGGGGTAGAGCGCGGCATCGGGACCGGCTTCTTCCGCGAGCCGGTGCACGGACGCATACTGGTCCCGTGTCAGGCCGGGGGTGTCTCCGGGGCCGAGGAGATCGGTGCGCCCCACGGAACCGAAGAGCAGGCTCCCGCCCGAGAACACTGCACGGGCACGTCCATCCGTGACGATGTAGGACAGGTGCGTGTGGGTGTGTCCCGGAGTTGCCACGGCCCGGAGGATGAGCCCGCCGATCTGCACTTCCTGCCCGTCCGCCACGGGTTCCCGTTCATAGCCCACCGGATCAGCGGCGTTCACCAGATACTTGGCGCCGTGGGCGCGCGCGAGGATCAGGCCGCCGGTGAGGTAGTCGTTGTGGACGTGGGTTTCGGCCACGTGGGTGATCTGCACCCCGGCCTTCCGTGCGGCCTCCTCGATGCGGTCCGTGTCCCGCTGGGCATCAACCACCAGCCCCACGCGGCCGTCGTGGACCAGGTAGCTGCGGTCCCCTAGCTGCGGGGTTTCGATGACGACGACGTCCATTGATCCGGCCCTTCGGTGCACCGGAGCGGCACCGCCCACCGCGGGCCACACCCCGGATGCCTCAATGGTAGGCCGATTGGGATCAGATGTAGCCCGCTGAACTTGAGTTCCCGGCATTTCTGCGCCGCTTTCCCGGTGGGGCTGGCTGCCGGGCCGGGCCGCGGCGTCGGCGTCCTCAGGGAGAGGAAAGCGGTGCAGAAGAGGCCGGTTATGCGGGCTGTCACAGGGTCAGCCGGCTGCTGGTTTGATGTTCTGGTTGACGTGGAACAGGTTGCCGGGGTCGTATTTGGCCTTCACCTGGGCCAGCCGGGCGTAGTTTCCCGCATAGTTGTCCTCGATGTGGGGCTGGTCGTCGGCATCGAGAAAGTTCACGTAGCCCGCGCCGGCACCATGGGCGTGGAGTTCACTGTGGTAGTCCCGCACCCACTTCGTATTCGCTTCGTTGTCGGCGGGGTCCTCCCACATGCCGGCGATGGCCACTGCGAAGTTGACGTCCCTGTACGGGAAAGCCGTCTCATCCCGGCCAACCCGCTGGGCGGCCCCATTAATCGGGTAGTAGTGGTTGGCCGTCTGGACGCTTGGAATGGCCCTTGCGAACTTCTCGGCAACGCGGATGGCGTCATCATTGAGCTGCGGCAGGAACTCTGCTTTCCAGTAGGCCTGCAGGCCCTTGGGAAGCATCGGGTCGAAAAGTGTGTTGAGGACCGTGTAGGGAAGCGGTCCCACGAAAGAGCCGGCAACGGGTGCTATCTCGAGGAACTTCTGCCAGTGGCGCTCGCCCTCGTCATGGGGGCCGGTCCAGCCGCCCACCAGGACCACCACGGGCTTTCCGTGATACTCCTCCGGCAAGAACGGGACGGGTGGCCCCTGGTGGAAGCCCAGGAACACACCCATGTCCTCAGGTGCCGTGGCGATGTACTCCCGGTAAAACCGGGCCACAGTGTCCGCATGCTCCAGCAGGTAGATGATCACGCCGCCGTAGAGAAGATCTACGGGATGCAGGTTGAACTCAAGCGAAGTCACGACGCCGAAGTTGCCGGTTCCGCCGCGAAGCGCCCAGAAGAGGTCCTCATTTTCCCTTGCGCTGGCGACCACGAAGTTCCCGTCGGCTGTCACAACGTCAGCCGACCTGAGGTTGTCGCACGACAGGCCGTACTTCCGGGCGAGGTACCCGATCCCTCCGCCCAGGGTAAGCCCTGCAACGCCGGTCGATCCGATGATGCCGCCCGTGGTGGCCATGCCGAAGGCGCTTGTTGCATGGTTGAAGTCCGCCCATGTCGTTCCGGCTTCGGCCCGTGCCGTGGACGTGGCAGGGTCCACGCGCACTCCTCGGCAGCCGGCAAAGTCGAGGACGAGGCCGCCGTCGCAGGTCCCAAACCCGGGCGCACTGTGGCCGCCGCCGCGCAGTGCCAGGTCCAAGCCTTGGTCACGCGCGAAATTCACGCCGGCAATGACGTCCGCTACTTGCGACACGCGCAGGATCGCCGCAGGGCGTTTGTCGATCGTTCCGTTGTAGACAGCCCGGGCGTCGTCGTAGTCTGCCTGGTCAGTCGTGATGACTTGGCCCCGCACTTTCTCCTGCAGGGTTTGGAAGGAGCTGCTGTCCATGGGGTACTCCGATTCATCCGGGGCGCTGGTCCCGGGACCTGGTACGCAGCCGGGGTGCGGCGGCGCACGGTTGCTGTGATTGCAGCCGGTGTGGGCGGGCATCATGCAGGGGTAACGGCCAGGACGGTGGCCGTCCACACCGGCAGAGACCGGATGCACCTTGGCAGGCGGCAACGTCGCGCGGTCTGCCGTGGCGTGATTCGGATACGGGGCTGATGCCCGCATCGACGGGTGATGGGCGGGCGGCCCAAAGGGTTACAGCATGGCCAGTAAGGTACTCCTGCCCCAAACAGCGGTCAACATCCGAAACCAAACGGCTTAAGCGCGAACGGACACTTGTGGCCCTTCGGGTTGGGGCCACAAGTGTCCGTTCGCGCTATGTTGCTGGGAGGTGCTGCCTCGCGGGTTAGATCCGGTCCGCGCCGCCCGGGCCGGGGCGGTTGGCGACCACGGGGGACATGCCGGTGAAACCTTCACGGGCCTCGGCGATCTCGTGGATCCGCTTGCGGCAGGCATACCAGCCGGCCACCATGAGCGCGATGGCGATGAGCGTGACCACGAGGGTCAGCGGCGAGTCGATGAAGACCATGACCAGCACGCCGACCAGGAACAGCAGGGACAGGTAGCCGGTGTAGGGGGCACCGAACATCCGGAAGGAGGGGCGCTTGAGCCAGCCCTTGTCCGCCCAGCGCTTGAGCTGGAGCTGGCACAGGACGATGGTGGCCCAGGTGACGATGATGCCTACGGAGGCGATGTTCAGGACGATCTCGAAGGCCTGGGACGGGACGAGGTAGTTCAGCGGAACGCCCAGCAGGGAGACGCCGGCGGTGATGGCGATGCCGCCGTAGGGGACGCCGGCCTTGTTCATGCGCTGGGCGAACTTCGGGGCGGAGCCGGCCACGGACATGGAACGCAGGATCCGGCCGGTGGAGTAAAGGCCGGCGTTGAGCGAGGACAGGGCCGCGGTGAGGACCACGAGGTTCATGATGACGTCCACGCCCTGGATGCCGATGGAGCCGAAGAACGTCACGAAGGGGCTGACACCCTTTTCGTAGGACGTGTAGGGCAGTAGCAGGGCCAGCAGGATGACGGAGCCAACGTAGAAGACGGCGATCCGGAAGACCACGGAGTTGATGGCCTTGGGCATGATCTTTTCCGGGTTTTCGGTTTCGCCGGCGGCGGTGCCGACGAGTTCGATGGAGGCGTAGGCGAACAGGACGCCCTGCATCAGGATGATCATGGGCAGCAGGCCGTTGGGGAAGATGCCGCCGTTGTCGGTGATGAGGCTGAAGCCGACCTCCTGGCCGGCCACCGGGGTACCGAAGATGACGAAGTAGGTGCCAACGATCAGGAACGCGACCAGTGCGGCAACCTTGATCAGGGCGAACCAGAATTCAAGCTCGCCGAAGACCTTGACCGAGACAAGGTTCAGGGCGAGCACCACGACGAGCGCGATCAGCGCCCAGGCCCACTGGGGCACCGCGCCGATCCAGGGGACGTAGTTGCCGAAGAAGTTCATGTACAGCGCTGCGGCGGTGATGTCCACGATGGTGGTGGTGGCCCAGTTGATCCAGTAGAACCAGCCGGAGACGAAGGCCGCCTTCTCGCCGAAGAACTCGCGGGCGTAGGAGACGAACGAGCCCGACGACGGGCGGTGCAGCACCAGTTCACCGAGGGCACGGAGGATGAGGAAGGCGAAGAAACCGCAGACGGCGTACGCGATGACCAGGGACGGTCCGGCGGCGTTGAGCCGGCCGCCGGCGCCGAGGAACAGCCCTGTTCCGATCGCACCGCCGATGGCGATCATCTGGATCTGCCGCGGCTTCAGGCTTTTGTGGTAGCCCTTGTCTTCGGCATGGAGAAGGGTCTCAGTGGCATGCGCCTGGGCCGGGACCGTATGGTCCGTGATGGGTTGGTTACTCATGGGGGTCCTTTGATTTCCTGTTGGGGGAGGAATCTTGCTACTTGCTGAGGTTGGCAAGGCGTTCGGGGCTCAGGAGCTCCTGCAGCTGGGTTTCGGTGAGCAGGCCGTGTTCCAGGACCAGCTCGGCCACGCCGCGGCCGGTGGCCAGGGCTTCCTGCGCGATGGCGGTGGCGGTGGCGTAGCCCAGGTGCGGATTGAGCGCGGTCACCAGGCCGATCGACTGTTCCACGGTGAGGCGGAGCCGTTCGGTGTTGGCGGTGATGCCGGTGACGCAGCGGGCCGTAAGCGTGCGGCAGGCCGCCTCGAGGTGCGAGATGCTCTTGTGCAGGCTGTGCACGATGACCGGTTCGAAGGCGTTGAGCTGGAGCTGCCCGGCCTCGGCGGCCATGGTGATGGTGACGTCGTTGCCGATGACCTCGTAGGCCACCTGGCTGACCACTTCCGGGATCACCGGGTTGATCTTGCCGGGCATGATGGAGGAGCCGGACTGGACGGCAGGCAGGTTGATCTCGCCAAGGCCGGCACGCGGTCCGGAGGACAGCAGGCGGAGGTCGTTGCAGATCTTGGACAGCTTGACGGCCACGCGCTTGAGCACGCCGGAGAGGTGGACGAACGCGCCCACGTCCTGGGTGGCCTCGATGAGGTCGACGGCGGTGACCAGCGGCAGCCCGGTGATCTCGGCAAGGTGGCGGCAGGCGGCCTCTGCATAGCCGGCAGGGGCGTTGAGCCCGGTGCCGATCGCGGTGGCGCCGAGGTTGATCTCGTGGATGAGCAGGTCCGCTTCTGCCAGCCGCTGCCGGTCCTCGCCGATGGTCACGGCATAGGTGCCGAATTCCTGGCCCAGGGTCATGGGAACGGCATCCTGGAGCTGGGTGCGGCCCATTTTCACCACGGTCCGGAACTCCATGGCCTTTTCCGCGAACGCCTCCTCGAGTTCCGCCAGCGCTGAGAGCAGCTCGCGGGCGGCGAAGATCGTGCCGAGTTTCACCGCTGTGGGGTAGACATCGTTGGTGGACTGGCTGAGGTTCACGTGGTCGTTGGGGTGCAGCCGCGCGTAGTCGCCCTTGGGGTGGCCCAGGATTTCCAGGGCGCGGTTGGCGATGACCTCGTTGGCGTTCATGTTCGACGACGTTCCGGCCCCGCCCTGGATCACGTCCACGACGAACTGCTCGCTGAGTTCGCCGTTCATCACATCGGTGCAGGCCTGTTCGATGGCGGCGGCGCGTTCGGCGTCCAGCAGCCCGAGTTCCAGGTTGGTCCGGGCGGCCGCGAGCTTCACGGCGGCAAGGCCGCGGACCAGGTGCATGTTAGTGGAGAGCGGCTGGCCCGTGATGGGAAAGTTTTCCACCGCGCGGAGGGTGTGCACGCCCCAGTAGGCGCTGGCGGGAATGTCTCGGTCACCGAGCAGGTCGTGCTCGGAACGCGTGCCGGACAGGGGTGGGGCATCCGGCAGGGTCTGTGTTTCGGTCATGTGCAGTCCTTAAAGAACGTCGTCGGTCGGGGACAGGAAGGGAAAATCTGCGGCCTGCAGCAGGCCCACGGGGCGGCCACCGCCCAGGACCGCTCCGGTGGCGATGCCCGCAAGGGCGGAGGTGTCGACGTCGAGCGCCTCCAGCGCGCGGACGGTGACGGGCATCCGGGCCCGGTCACCGCCGTCGGAAATCTTGACGGCGACGGCGCGGCCGTCCGGCAGGCCCACCAGCTGGATGCCTTCGAAGCCGTCCTTGGCCAGCGCGCCGGGCAGGAGGCGCATCAGCTCCGTGACGTCGCGGCCCTCGCCGGCCACCATCTCCGGGTGGCGGCGCATGGAATGCGCGACGGCGGCTTCCGGGCTTTCGGCGGCGGCTGCACCGCCGTCGAACATTCCGTCCGGCAGGTCGGCGGAGGCGAGGCGGCCGAAGGCGCGGGCCATGCCCGCAAGAGTCAGGGCGAACAGGGGGGTGCCGCAGCCGTCGGTGCTGATGCCGGCAGGCTCCTCGCCGGTGAGTTCCGTGACGGTTTCGGCGACGAGCTGTTGCAGCGGGTGGGACGGGTCGAGGTAGCCCTGTACCGGCCAGCCGTTGATGACGCAGGTGGCGGCCATGGCGGCGTGTTTGCCGGAGCAGTTCTGTGCCAGCTGGGTGGGCCGGCCCCCGCCGCGCAGCCACTCCTCGCGTTCGCGGACGCCGTAGGGGAGGTCGGTGCTGTTTTCGAGGGCCGCGGGGGTGAGCCCGTGGAGCTCCAGGATGCGGCTGGCGCCGTCGAGGTGCCGGGCCGCACCGGAGTGGCTGGCCGCGGTGAGGGCCAGCAGGTCGGCGGGCAGGTCCAGTCCGGCGCGGACCATGGCCACGGACTGCAGGGGCTTGAGGGAGGACCGGGGGTAGAACGGGGCGCGGGGTTCGCCGGCGGAGAGCAGGGTGCGGCCGCCGGGCGCGGTGGCGACCAGGGAGCCGTAGTGCACGCTTTCGACCATGCCGTTCCGGGTCTGGAAGGCGAGGGGCTCGTGCTTCGGAAGACGTGCAGCGGAGGCTGCGGCATTTGCAGGCGCGGCCGATTGGGGGCTTGCGGGCATGGCGGGGGAGGGCATGGAGTCCTTGGGTGGTGGGTTTGCTGCTGGCGTTTACTGGTTGAGGATCGAATCGAGCGCTTCGCCGACGGCGCGCAGGTGCCCGGCCATCGCGGCGCTTGCGTCTCCCGCGGACCCGGCTTCGATGGCGTCGAGGATGAGTCGGTGCTCGACGTCGGAGGCGTGCTGGCGGTCGGCCACCATGTTAAGCGTTTCGGACTGGTGTGCGAGGGCGTCGCGGATGTCCGCCACCACGCTCTCGAACACCTTGTTGCCGCTGGCGCGGGCGATGGCTGCGTGGAAGGCTGAATCGAGCGCGACCCACGCTTCGGGATCTGTCTCCGCGGCCATGGACGCCATCATGCCGCGAAGGACTTCCAGGTCCTCGGCGGTGCGGCGCTCCGCGGCGAGGCCTGCTGCGGGAACTTCGATATGCGGACGCGCCTCGGTGAGGTCCCGGGCCGAGAACTGGCCGAGGATGAGGTCGTTGGTCACATGGTCGGCCACGACGAACGTTCCCCGTCCGGTCTTGGTCACTGTCAGGCCGAGCGCGGTGCAGGAGCGCAGCGCCTCGCGGATCACGGAACGGCTCACCCCATATTGCGAGGCCAGGGCGGCTTCCGAACTGAGCTTGGCGCCGACGGCCAGCTCGCCGCTTTGGATGTCGCCGCGGATGGCGTTGAAGACAGCTTCGGCCGCGCTGAGGCGGGCCAGCGGAAAGGTGCTGGATCCGGGTTGCTGTCCGGCTGTCCGGCTGTCTGACAGGTTCACGGTTAAGAATATGGCACGGGTCACAGCCGGGTGTCAAACGCCTGCCCTGTGGAGTCCGAAGCCAGCATCACGGGGCCGTCTACGGGGCCGTTCTGGTGCGATTGACCCAGACGGTGCGCAGGCCGGCGCGGGCCGCACCGTGGATGTCCCAGGGGTGCACCGCGACCAGCAGCATGTCATTCTCCTGGACTCCGCACTCCTGGGCTGCGTACCGGTAGGAGGATGGGTGGGGCTTCCATGCCTGTGCGTCCTCGACGGAGAGCACTCGGTCGAACTCTCCCCTGATCCCGCCTGTATCGGCTGCGAAGGAGGCGGCCAAGACGGCCGGTACGTTCGTTCCGATTCTGCTCTTGTGCGGAGGGTGAGTCGGGAGTACCTTGAAGCTAAGCAGCAAAACCGGCACGATCGTTCCTAGTCTTGGAGGAGGGGGAGCCGTGGCCAGCCCCTTTCCCGCCCAGCTCGCAGCGGCCGTGCGCACCCGCCGTGCCGACCTCCGGCTGAGCCAGCAGGACCTGGCCGACATGGCCGGAGTCTCCGAACGCTTCGTCCGCTTCGTAGAGCAGGGCAAGCCGAGCCTCCGCCTGGACACGCTGCTGGCGCTGCTGGATACGCTCGGGCTTGAGCTGCAGCTCGCCACCCGGACCAGTGCGGCAGCCCGCGCGCTGGTGGCACAGGCACTGGTGACCCAGCCGCCGTCGGCCTTTCCGCCGTCGTCCGCCCCGCCGGAAGGTGAAGACCCCGGCGAACGGGAGGACCGGCCGTGAGGCACCGCATCGCGGACATCTACAAGCGGGGTGTGCTGGCTGCTCGGCTGGAACGGCACGACGGCGGCACGAAGTTCAGTTATCTTCCTCCCTATCTGCAGAGCGGCCGCCCCGCCGTGGCGAGCTCGCTTCCGCTGTCACAGGAGCCCGTGCTCTCCGGAGCAGGGGCTGCCCCGCCGTACTTCACTGGCCTGCTGCCGGAGGGCCGGCGGCTGAACGCCTTGCGCCGGTCCATCAAGACCAGCGCCGATGACGACCTCTCGCTGCTCATCGCCGCGGGCGGAAACCCGGTGGGCGACGTCCAGATCGTGGGCCACGGGGAGCCGCTGGACCCGGAGGAGCACGCTGTCGAGGTGGATCCGCGCCGGCCTGTGGATTTCGATGAGCTGCTGGGGGACTCGGGCCTGATCGATCCGGTGGCGCTCGCCGGCGTGCAGGACAAGCTCTCCGCCGGAATGATTTCGATGCCCGTGGCCAGCGCCGGGCGCCGGTTCATCCTCAAGCTCAATGCCCCGGAATTCCCGCACGTGGTGGAGAACGAGTTCATCATGTTCCGCTACGCCGCGAAGCTGAGGATTCCGCTGAGCCGGGTGCAGCTGATGCGCGACGTCGTCGGCCGGCCCGGCCTGCTGGTGGAACGCTTCGACCGCGTGCCGCTGGGGAGCGGCGGCACCAACGATGATGACGCAGTGCAGCGCCTCGCCGTCGAGGACGGCGCCCAGGTGCTGAAGCTGTACCCGGCGGACAAGTACAACGTGGGCTTTGGTACGGTGTGCCATGCGCTCGCCGAATACTGCGCGGCGCCGCTGCCGGCGCTGCGGAACCTCGCCATCCAGGCCGCCTTCGCCCTGCTGAGCGGCAACGGTGACCTGCACGCGAAGAACGTGTCCATAGTGCAGCAGCCGCACGGCGAATGGTCCATCGCGCCCGTCTACGACATCCCCTCCACAGTGGTTTACGGGGACAAGACGCTCGCGCTGACCCTCGGGGGAAAGCGCAGCGGCATCTCCCGCAAGCACTTCCTGGCCTGGGCCACCGGGCTGGGGCTGCCTGAACGCACCGCCGCACAGGCCGTGGACCTGGCCCTGAAGGCCGCCGGCCCGCTGCTCGCGGACCTCGAAGCCGGGACGGCCTTTGCCTCTACCGCTGCCGTTTCAGCGGGCTCCCTTTCAACGGGCGACGGCGGCGCCTCGCCTTTTCCGGACATGGTCACCAGAGCGTGGGTCAAGGAGCTCAAGCACCGGCGGAGGCTGCTGGAGGGATAAGACCCGGAAATCTAGGGTTCCACACCGCCGTCGTACCATCGGAGCACCCGCAGTGCCCGAAGCGTATTCCATCGGCTCGGGCGTCCGTCGCCATCCTCCATGGCGAAGTGGATGCGGCCGGGGTGGGTGTTCTCGAGCAGCCAGGTGCCATCCGGGCGCCGTTTTGAGCGGAGCAGCCCGACGGCCTCGTCAAGGCGGCCGTCCGGAGGTCCGCATGAGTCCTGCAAGTACGCGTCCCGGAAGTAGTCAAGAGCGCGCAGCGCGTCATAGAACCAGCGGGTCGGATAGGAAAACCGGAGCCAGTCCGGATCCACGAGTTCCCCAGTGCTCTTGCGCCGGAGCAGCGCACGTTGCAGCAGGTACTCCTCGCCGCGCTTGCGGGCGGCAATGGATTCCGGAGTGCCGCCGGTGCCCCGCTCATGTTCCAGGAGCCCCTCCAGCACGTTGATGGTGGTTGCAAATGACGAGCGCACGGACCCCCGCTCCGCCTCGCAGTTCCAGCCGCCGTCAGTGAGTTGCTCGCCGAGGAGCCGCTGGACGATGCCGCCGACGTTCTCGCCGAAGTACGCCCCGAGGGCCACTGCCTTGCCATTGATGCAGGGCTCCACCTCGCCCTCAAAGAAGGGTTGGCCGCCCTCCTCCCAGCGGCTGTTCTCCCGAACTTTCCGGACAGCGGCGCGGGCTTCCCCGCTGCCAGGGTCGAGTCCGAGGTCGCGCAGAAGCAGCAGACTGTAGGTCGTGGCGGTCCACGGTTGGCCGGCCTCGGACCCATACGGAACCGGGAAGAACGTGCCGCCGTCCCACTGGCCGTCCTCGCCCTGCAGGGCGAGCAGGCGGGCACCCCAACCTTCCACCGCCACACGGGAACGTTCGGCGCGCACCTCTTCCGCGGGTGCATCCGTCAGGTCGCGCAGGACCTGCCACCGGATCGAAGGGTCGGAATCGAGCAGCCAGTCGAGCACGCTTTTCACCCGGCAGGGGCCGGCAGCTAAAGGTGCTGGATGCCCGCGCGCTGCATGGCGTCCTTGTAGACCTCCACGCTCTTGTTCAGGAGCTCCTCCTGCTTGGCCTCGGAAACGGCAAAGGCCCGCCCGCCGAGCGCGCTGGCCTTATAGATTTTGATGCCGTTGTTCTTGAGTGAGGAATGGTAGGTCTTCTCGAAGAGCGTCAGGAAGGTGGCGGCGTCAGTCCCGTGGGCGATGATGGCCGAGACCCGCCTGTTGATCTTCATGAACTGCCGGAAAGGACGGAGTCCATCGGTCTTTTCCTGGACGCTGAGGGCCGAGGGCATGTCCGGCTCCCGCACCCACGGGTAGGCATTCCACGGCATCACATACCGCGGATCCAGCTCGGCGAGCTCGTAGATCTGGGTGGCCCGGCGGGCGGCCTCGTCGTCGTTGAAATGGGACACGAAACCGGACTCAGTTCCCTTGCCCGGGCTGACCTGGAGGCTGACGATCCGGCATTCGTCCTCGTCATGGACGGGATCGATATAGGGAACGATCGATCCCGGCTTCTTCTCCATGAGTTCATCGCACAGTTGCGTCACTGCCGCGATGTTCGGTTCCTGTAACAGGGCTTTCTTTTCGTCCCAGTCAATCGTCACGATTACTCCCTAGCTGCAGAGCTTCCAAGAATCAGGCGTCTTAGGCCACTCTACGCTTGTGCCGGAGTGGGCGCGCGGGCAATTCCGACGGCGGCAGCCAGGTTACTCGGCCGGCAGCAAGGTTAGAGGTCGAGGCTCCAGTGAACCCGGATGGCCTCTGCGACCGGGCCGGTGCTGACATCGACCTGAAGCGCAACGGGCGCCGTTCCCGTCTCTTCGATGATGGCGTCACGGTACACGCGGCCGCACGACGGGCACAGGGTATAGAGGTCCTCGTCCTCGGGCCACATGGCCAACCCGGCGGGGACAGGTGCGTCACTGCCGCGGTAAACGGGGATGCCCTCCGAGTTGGCCTGGATCAAGCCCTCATTGCCGACGGTGTTGCCGCAGACGCAGGTGATGGTGGTGACATCATGATCGATGACCTGGGCGAATTCAGTGTCCATGTTGACCACTCCGGCGGTGAAGAGAACATCCGTTCTGGTTGTAGCTTATGCCTGCTGCTCCGGTACGGGCAGGGGTCCGCGGGAACGCCTCTCTTCCCAGCGCTGGCCAGAGGGTGCATCCTGTACGTGACACGGTTCCGACAACGAAGTCGGGGAGGCGTTGACCCATGAACGTTAAGATCCGGTCCCTGCGAGTGGCCGGACCGCGCCGCCTTGGGCAGCGGTGGTCCGCCGGGGGGACGTGAGCGCCGATGGACCATACGGCCCCCCATCATCGCCTCAAGATGGTGGTTCACATCGATTCCAACATGGCGCGGGCCTGCATTGAGGTCCGCGGGACCCTGACGCCGGCCAACATCCGGGCACTCTACGTGGTGGCCAAGCGCGCCAGGACGCTGCTGCCTGGCAAGGAGATCGTCCTCGACCTGACTATGGCCCGGGCGACGACGGAGACCATCACCGCGCTCCACGATCCGGTGCAGATCACCGAGCTCAGCGGTGAAGGCACGTCCGACAAGCCATGCCGGCTCAGCATCCTGGATCCCCGGCCAGGTGCCCGCGGGCTTGACCATAAACATCCGGACCATAGGCACGGCGACCACGCCCACGACGGGCACAAACACGCCGACCACAAGCTCACGGATAAGCCCCGCCGCAAGGCACGGGACAAGGAGCCGGCATGAAACCCGGTCGCATGGTGATGCTCGTCCTGGGCACGCTCGCCGCACTCCTTGGCCTTGGCCTGCTTGCCGGTGCTGCAGGCGTTGGCTGGCTCAACTTCCAGCAGCGGGACGAAGGGTACTTCAGCACCCAGTCGCACCGCTTCGATGCGTCATCTTCCGCAATCACCACCACGGGCCTGGACGTCATGGTCACCGGCAGGCTGCCGGACGTCATTCCGGCGGATACCGCCGGCAGCATCCTGCTCCGCGGATCGGCAGCCACGCCCGGCAAGGGGATCTTCATTGGCGTCGCACCCCAGCAGGACGCGGCGCGCTATCTCGAGGGAGTCAAGCGCTCTGAAATCCGGGAACTGAATTTGCGGCCCTTCAGGGTCGACTACAACGAAGTGCCCGGGACCCGGACCCCTGCCCGCCCCGGAGCCCAGGACTTCTGGGTTGCGTCCGCCGAGGGCACCGGTACGCAGGAACTCAAATGGAACATCCTTCCCGGCAGCTGGACCCTGGTGGTCATGAATGCCGACGCCACCGCGCCGGTGTCCGCGGATCTGCAGGCCGGCGTCCGCTCAGACCTGCTCTGGCCGCTGTTCCTCTGGCTGCTCATTGCCGGGATGGTGCTGCTGGTTATCGGGGTGCCACTGATCGTTGCCGGGGCCATGGGGCTGGGGCGGCACGGGCCGCCGCCGCACGTTCCCCCGGGACAGCACCTTCCCCCGGGACAGCATCCTGCCGGACAGTATCCGCCGGGCCAATATCCCGGAACCCCGACGGCGGCACCTCCCGCCGCTGCCGGCGTCACCGGTCCGTTAGCCAGCTCAGCCGTCCCGGGCGGAGGTGAAGGCGCGCGGCAGGGAGGTGCGGGCGTTCCGCCCGGAGCCGGCGGACCTCCGGGCACGCCGCCGGCTTCCTACCCGGCGCCGGGCTATCCGGCCTCGTACCCGGCGCCTGGTTACCCGGCGCCCGGCTCTGCCGCCGGCGGCGGGGACGGCGCACCGCCGCCCGCCGTCGTCGTCGACCAGCTCGAAAACCCGAGGTACCCTGCCCGCCTGACCGGCCACGTGGACCCGGCGCTGTCCCGGTGGATGTGGCTGGTCAAGTGGTTCCTGGCCATCCCGCACCTGATCGTTTTGTTCTTCCTCTGGTTCGCACTGATCGTCACCACGATCGTGGCGTGGTTCGCGATCCTGTTCACCGCCCGCTACCCGCACTCGCTGTTCAACTTCAACGTGGGTGTGCTGCGCTGGAGCTGGCGGGTGTCCTTTTACGCATTCACGGCGATCGGCACGGACCGTTACCCGCCCTTCACGCTGGCCCGCACCGACTACCCGGCCGACTTTGAGGTTGATTATCCCGACCATCTCTCGCGCGGCCTGGTGCTGGTCAAGTCCTGGCTGCTCGCCATCCCGCACCTCCTGATTGTGGGCGTGCTCGCGGGAACCTCACGCACCTGGGTGGCGGCGTCGGACGACGACCTCGCCGGCGCGGGCAGCTACTCGGTGGGCAGCGCCGTCTCCCTGCTCACGCTCCTGGCCTTCATCGCCGGCGTCATCCTGCTGTTCACCGGGAGGTACCTGCGGAGCCTGTTCGACCTGCTGGTCGGGCTCAACCGCTGGGTCTACCGGGTCGCTGCCTACGTGGCGCTGATGCGGGATGAGTATCCTCCGTTCCGCCTGGACATGGGACCCGTCGATCCCGGCGGACCTCCCGCGGCCAGTCCACAAACCACACCAAGGGGCCCATCATGAAACTCACCGTCAATACCTTCGTGAGCCTGGATGGTGTCATGCAGGGCCCGGGCGGCAGGGACGAGGACACCAGCGGCGGCTTCGAATTCGGCGGCTGGCTGGTGCCGCTCTTCGACGATGACCTGGGCAGGATGGTGAACGGGTGGTTCGCCGAAGCCGACGCCATCCTCCTTGGCCGCACCACCTACCAGATGTTCCAGCCGTACTGGGAGCAGGTCACGGACCCGGACGACTCAGTGGCAAAGGCGCTCAACAGCCTGCCCAAGTACGTGGTGTCCTCAACACTCACCGACGCGACCTGGAACAACACCACCATCCTCCCCGCGAACTTCCTCGAGGCCGTTGACGACCTCAAATCCGGCCCGGGACGGGAGTTGCAGGTCCATGGCAGCCACCGGCTGGTCCGCGCCCTGCACGACGCCGGGCTGGTGGACGAATATCGGCTGGTTATCTTCCCCGTGGTGCTGGGACAGGGCAAGCGGCTTTTCGAACCCGGCATCACGCCGTCGGCCTTTACCCTTGCCGGGAGCAAGGCGACGTCGTCGGGTGCTGTCCACCTGACCCTGCTGCCGGCGGCGTTCGGCGCCGCTGACCTGGAGGTGGGGGAGTTCGAGGTGCGCGAGGGCCGCGAGCAGGTCAAGGACTGACGGAAGCCGCATCCAGACGGCGGGTCAGCCCAGTCCGCGCAGGCGCTCCATTTCGCGGCGGTCCTTCTTGGTAGGCCGCCCGGTTCCGCGGTCCCGCTGCGGCAGCCCGAGCGCCGGCGCCACCGGCCGGGGCGGGGTATGGTCCGTGAAACAGTGGGAGGCTGCCTCTGCGCCGACACGCTTGGCAATGAGCCGGCGCACCTCGAGGATGCGCTCATAGCCGGGCTGGCGGACCCGCACGGTGTCGCCGGGCACGAGTGACTGCGAGGCCTTGGCCGGGTTCCCGTTGATGCGCACATGCCCGGCGCGGCATGCGGCGGTGGCGGCGGACCTGGTCTTGTAGGCGCGGATGGCCCACAACCAGGCGTCGACGCGGACGGTGCTCGGGGCTGAAGGAAGGCTGCTCATGATTGCAGCCGAGTATAGCGGGGCGGCAGTGCACCTATCCGCCGGAGACAGCCGAACTTACGTCCGTCGGGCTGTCATATTCCTTATCCGGAATGTTCTGCAGGGCATCGAGGACGTTGCTGTCGGCGCCGGATTCCTTGGCCCGGCTGATAAGGGTTTCCTTGCTGGCGGGGTAGTCGATTCCGCCCAGGAACTTCTGGATCTGAATGGGGTTGGGGGCGTCAGCCATGTCCGTACCTTTCGGCTAGTTGTTGGGTGGTTCCGTTCTCTGCAAGCACGACGTCGAAGGCCTCCACGCGGCGGTCCGTAACCGTGGTGGGGGATTCCAAGTGCACGGCACCCGAAGGAAGGATGCCCGCGCCGCCGAATTTTTCCATCACCCGCCACTGGGCCACCACGTCTTCGCCGCAGTGTTCGGGCGGCAGGCAGGTCCAGAACCGGAAGCCGCCGGCGTCCTCGAGAGCCTGCCTCCGGAACATGGTGCATCCGCCCAGCCATGCCACCTTGTACGGAAGCCATTGCCCGGACCTAAGTCCCAGTTCTGCGCTCACGTGGCTCAGGTTGGCCGCGCTGTGCAGGGGCCAGCGCTGGAAGCCCTCCTCGCCGGGACGGATGCGCTCGGGGGTCACGGGCCCCTGCCACGGTGAGAAGGTAATGGTCTCCTCGGGACGCCGGTCGCCCAGGTAGGAAAGACCCTGAGGGGCCATGCCCACAAAGCCGCACCCCAGGGCATCGAGGGCCTCGCCCATCCTGGCCAGCGCGCCCGGTTCCAGCCACACGTCGTCGTCGAGGAACAGCACCTTGTCCGTCCGGGCCTGCTCCAGGACGAACTGCCGGTGTTCGGCAAGGCCGCGGCGCGGGAGGTGGCGGTGCAGCTCCACGGTGGTGCCTTGGGCACGGAGGACCCGAAGCAGGGTGGCGGCCGGCGGATGCTCCCAGGCCGGCGGCCCGTCTGACTGGTCACTGACCACTACCCGGAAGGCAGGGCCGTCCTGCGCCGCGAGCCCCGCAAGCGTAACCGCAAGTTCGGCAGGCCGGTTGCAGGTGGGGATAAGGACATCCAGCGCGGCATCGCTGATGGTCTGGCTGGAGGCCCAGCTGGCAGAAGTATGGCGATCCATGATCACCGCCTTTCCGAGACGATAAGTCCGTCGCGAACGATGACTCCATTGGGGCGTTGAGTACGTTCAGTCGGATGGTCGGTTACGGTGCACTGGTTCAGATACCCAGGGCTCCTGCTGCCTAAACGGGCTGCGGGCGTGTCGGCCGAAATGGATTGCTTCAGGGTGCCGCAAAAGCAGCGAGAGGTGGGATCTCCTCGCTTTCGCCGGGCGAAAGCCTCGAGATCCCACCTCTCGGCGAGTGAGGGGAGTGTGGCCGCTAAATCTACGCGACCAGGACCGCGGCGGCGGACTCCATGTGTTCGTGGATGGTCTTGCGGGCCAGGGAGGCGTCGCCCGTCTCGATTGCGGCAACAATGTCGTTATGCCGGTCCACGCTCATGTTCCGCACGCCCTTGTCGAGTCCGGCGAACATGATGGACATCCGGATGGACCCTTCCAGGGATTCCCACGAGTGCAGCAGCGTCTCGTTGCCGGTCAGGCGGCACATGGTGCGGTGGAAATCGAGGTCCGATTCGACCCGCTCCTCCATGGTGCCGTGGGTGGCAGCCTCCATGGCCTGGATGGCTGTGCGGAGCGAGCCGATAACGTGCTGGCGGTCCGGCAATTCGCACAGGGTGCGGGCCGCCAGGGATTCCAGCGCTGCCCGGACCGAGTAGATGTCGCGGATTTCCTTGGCGTCCAGGTGGCGCACCGAGAGCCGGCCACGGGCGCCCGCGGAGACGAGGCCTTCCTGCTGAAGCTGCCGGAGGGCCTCCCGGAGCGTCCCGCGGCTGATCTGCAGCATCTCGGACAGCTCGGTTTCCACCAGGTGGCGGCCCGGCTCGAGTGCGCCGCTGGTGATGGCGGTGCGCAACGCGGCCAGCGCCTGCTCGCGGAGGCTTTTCTTTTCCAGTCCCAGAAGGGTTGCTGTGGCCATCGGATTCTCCCCAAGGTCAGAGGTCAACTGTCTACAGCTGCCGTGTTAACAATGATGCCACGGCAGGAGCGGCGGGCCAGCTACCGACCCTGCGCTCCTGCCGTGGCTGCGCTCCAGCGGAGGCTGATTCAGCCGAGTTCGGCGAGCACCTTTGCCACGATGCGCTGAACGGACAGGCCGTAGCGTTCGTGCAGGGTGGGCAGGGCGCCGGCGTCGAGGAATTCGTCGGGCAGGGCCACGGGCACCACACGCTTGCCGAGGCCGGCGGTGACCACTGCCGAGGCGACCGTCTCGAACAGCCCGCCCACCACGCTGTGGTTTTCCAAGGTGACCGCGAGGCGGTCGGTGTTGATCTCGGCCAGGACAGTTTCGGCGTCGAACGGCTTGATCGTAGGGGTGTGGACGACGGCGACGTCCACGTTGTGTGCCTCCAGGGCCTTGGCTGCCTGCAGGGCACGCATGGTCATCAGGCCGCTGGAGACGAAGACGACGTCGTTGCCTCCGCGCAGGACCTTGGCCTTGCCGAGCTCGAAGGTGTAGTCGTACTCGTCCAGGACCGTGGGGACGTTGCCGCGGAGCAGGCGCAGGTAGGTGGGTCCTTCGCTGGCTGCCAGCTGCGGGACGGCCTGTTCGATATCGATGGAGTCACAGGGGTCCACGATGGTCAGGTTGGGCATGCCGCGGAAGATCGCCATGTCCTCGGTGGCCTGGTGGCTGGGGCCGTAGCCGGTGGTGAGGCCGGGAAGGCCGCCCACAATGTTGACGTTCAGGTTGGGTTCGGCCGCGTCGAGGCAGAGGAAGTCGTAGGCGCGGCGGGCGGCGAACACGGAGTACGTCGAGGCGAAGGGGACCAGGCCGGTTTCGGCGAGGCCCGCGGCGGCGCCGAACAGGAGCTGCTCGGCCATGCCCATCTGGAAGAACCGCTCCGGGAAGGCCTGGGCGAAGATGTGCATGTCCGTGTACTTGCCCAGGTCCGCGGTCAGGCCCACGATCCTGTCGTTCTCCTGCGCGGCCTTGACCAGGGCGTGCCCGAACGGCGCGGACGTGGTCTTCTGGCCGGGATCGGCGAAGGACGCAATCATCGCCGAGGTCTTCAGTTTCGGCTTCGCGGCCGTGGTGGTGGTGCTCATCGGGCGGCCTTTCCTTCGTATCCTGCGGTCAGCTGCTCGCGGCAGGTCTGCCATTCGTGTTCTTCGATGCGCATGAAGTGCGCCTTTTCGCGGTCCTCCAGCAGCGGCACGCCGCGGCCCACCTTGGTGTCGCAGAGGATCACGGACGGCCGTCCGCTGGTGTCGGCCTGGGCTGCTGCATTGTCGAATGCTGCGAGCAGTGCGGCGACGTCGTTTCCGTCCACCCGCTGGGTGTACCAGCCGGCGGCTTCCCACTTTTCGGTGATGGGTTCGGTGCGCAGCACGGTGTCGGTCTTGCCGTCGGCCTGCAGGGCGTTGATGTCCACCATGGCGGTCAGGTTGCCGAGCTGGTGGTGGTGGGCGCCCATGGCAGCCTCCCAGGTGGAGCCTTCGTCCAGTTCCCCGTCGGAGAGGAAGTTGAAGACCCGGGACTCAGATCCCTGGTAGCGCAGGCCCAGCGCCATGCCGACGGCGATGGTCAGTCCGTGCCCCAGGGAGCCGCCGGAGATTTCCATGCCGGGGGTGTAGGTGGACATGCCGGACATCGGGAGCCGGGAATCGTCCGAGCCGTAGGTTTCGAGCTCGTCAACGGGGACGATGCCCGCCTCGGCCAGGGCCGCGTAGTGGCCGATCGCGTAGTGCCCGGTGGAGAGCAGGAACCGGTCACGGGCCTCCCAGTGCGGGTCCTCCGCGCGGAAGCGGAGCTGGTCGGCGTACACGACGGCGAGCATGTCCGCGGCTCCCAGCGCCTGGCCCACGTAGCCCTGGCCCTGGACCTCGCCCATGTTCAGGGCGTGATGCCGGATCCGGTACGCCGCGGCACTGACCCGATCCAGGCGTTCTGTGGCTGTTTCCGTGGTCATTTCTTCCTTCTCGGAGAGGTCGCTGGTGTGCAGTTCCTGCGGGATGGCTTCGTTGACGGTGGTCATTAGGCGTTCACCGACTGGGGCGTGCTTTTGGTGATTTCATCAGCCAGCTGGCGTTCCCGCTTGCCCCACGTTTCGCGGGTGGCGACGGCTGCCCAAAGGCCCACTGCCGCGTACAGGCCGAACAGCATTGCCGGGCCCATCCAGCCGAAGCTGACGAACAGAAGGGTGGTGACGAACGGGGTGAAGCCGGAGACCATGGCGGAGATCTGGTAGGCCAGGGAGGCGCCGGAAGCGCGGGTCTTGGCCTGGAACAGCTCGGGGAACCATGCACCCTGTGCTCCTGCGAGGGAGTTCTGGCAGACGGCGTAGGAGATGACGATCGTGGCGATGATGAAGATGAACAGGCCGGTGTTGACCAGCAGGAACATCGGAATGGCGAACAGCAGGGCGAAGGCGCAGGACCAGATGTAGACCGGGCGGCGGCCGACCTTGTCCGTCAGGCGTGCCCAGGCCGCTGTGGCGATGATGCCTACGGCGGAGGCGATGCAGAGGGCCACCAGGGTCTGGGTCTTGTCGGCGAGCTGCTGCGTGTGGAGGTAGGAAATCATGTAGGTGATGGATACGGCATAGCCGGCGGTCTCCGCCACGCGCAGCCCGATGCCCTTCACGATGTTGCGCCAGTCGGTCTTGAGGACCTCGACGATCGGGGACTTCACGATGTCGCCGCTGTCCTTGACCTCGTCAAACACGGGGGACTCGGGAACCTTGGAGCGGATGATCAGGCCCACAACCACCAGCACGATGCTGGCCAGGAAGGGGATGCGCCAGGCGAGCTCGCCGCCGAGGTTCACGCTGACCAGGAACACCAGGTTGGCCAGCAGCAGGCCCACCGGGAAGCCGGCCTGCACGATGCCCGTGTATTTGCCCTTGGCCTTCCACGGTGCGTGCTCGTAGCTCATCAGGATCGCCCCGCCCCATTCGGCGCCAAAGGCCAGGCCCTGCACGATGCGGACGAAAACCAGCAGGGCCGGAGCCAGCAGGCCCACCTGGCTGTAGGTGGGAAGCAGGCCGATCAGGAAGGTCGCGACGCCCATCAGGATGAGGGACGTGACCAGGACAGGCTTGCGGCCTACCTTGTCGCCGAGATGGCCGCCGATGATGCCGCCCAGCGGGCGGGCAGCGAAGCCGACGCCCAGCGTGGCGAAGGCTGCCAGCGTTCCGGTCACCGGGTCGCCCGTGGGGAAGAACGCGGTTCCGAAATAGAGGGCGGCCGCAGTACCGAAGCCAATGAAGTCGTAGGTCTCGATCACGGCGCCGACGCCCGAGCCGATAGCGACACGCTTGGCGTCCTTGGTGCCGTGGACCGGCCCCCGCATGTTCAGAGCTTCGTTGCTCATGGTGGTTCCCTTTCGAAGAGCGGCTGAACCAGGTCCAGCGCTGTCGACTGTTAACAAGATATGTCCAGTGTGACCGACGTCATGCCGACTGTCAACAGTCACCGTCAGGAGTTGACTGTTAACAGTCGAACGCCCTAATGTGGTGGTAATCACTACCGCCTGCCGGGCACGACCAGAGGATCAACGACGATGTTCCATTCCCGACTCGGGTGCTCATCCATCAGCTTCCGCCACCAGGATCTGCCCGCAGCCCTGCGGACCATGGCCGGGCTGGGTTTCAATGAAATCGACCTGGGCGCCCTTCCGGGCGTCTGCGACCACGTTCCGTATGAGCTCGACGCCGACGCCGTCTCGGCGGTGGCCAGCGACGTGGCGGCGTCGGGCCTCCGCGTACGTTCCGTCAACGGGGACATCGGGGACCTCAATGCAGTGCTCGACGCCGGCCGGCAGGCCGAGCGGGACAGGCACCTTGATGCGCTGCTCACCCTCACGGCGAAGACGGGAGCCAAGGCGCTGGTCCTTCCCTGCGGCGCGCTGAACCACGAGCCGGTCCGGAGCCTCGAGGAGGACCTTGACCTCGTCGCGGCGCAGCTGATCCGGGCGGGGGAGCATGCGGCGGAGTTCGGTGTCGAACTCTGGACCGAGTCGCTGCACTTCCTGCGCTTCTGCTGGAATCTGGAGCGCGCCGAACTGCTGGCGCAGCGCCTGGCGGGTTCCGGCGTCGGAATTGTCATGGACTTCAGCCACATCGTCGCCGCAGGCGAGGACCCCCTGGAGTACCTTGCACGGCACAAGGGCCGCATCGCCCATGTGCACCTGCGCGACGCCGTGCCCGGGAACATCAACCTCAGCATCGGCAACGGCCAGGCGGATTTTGCCGCCGGCCTGCGGGCCCTCGCGGCCCAGGGCTACGCCGGGCACTTCAGCCTGGAACTCGAAACCCGGGACGTCACCCACGACGAACGTCCGGCCGCCGCCGCCAAGGCAGCGAGCTTCATCACCGACCTCATCTGATCCACCCACCACAGAAACCACCTAGGAGCATCATGTCCGCCATTCAGCGCACCGCCGTCCTCACCGGAGCCACCTCGGAGCGGGGCATCGGCCTCACCACCGCCCGCCGCTACGCCAGCCAGGGCTGGGCCGTGGTGATCCTGGACCTCGACGGCGAGAAGTCCGCCAAGGTCGCCACCGAAATCGGCAACGAATTCAACGTCCCGGCCTTCGGCTACGAGATCGACGTCGCCAACGAGGAGTCGGTCAACTCCGCCTACAAGGCCGTGGCAGCCGAGGTCAAGAGCGGCTCCCTGCCCGCCGTCGGCGCCCTGGCCAACATCGCCGGCATCACCTCGCCCGTGCCTTTCCTGGAAACCACGCTTGACCTGTGGAACAAGGTCATGGCCGTGAACTCCACCGGCACCTACCTCGTCACCAAGGCCTTCCTGCCGGACATGATCGAGAACGGCTGGGGCCGCATCGTCAACATGTCCTCCGTATCCGCCCAGCGCGGCGGCGGCGTCTTCGGCAAGGTCCCCTACTCCGCTGCCAAGGCCGCCATCCTCGGCTTCACCAAGGCACTCGCCCGCGAGCTGGGGGACTCCGGCGTCACCATTAACGCCATCACCCCGGGCGCCGTGGACACCAACATCCGCGTCGGCAGCACCGACGAGCAGGAAGCCGCCATCAACGCCGGCATCCCGCTGGGCCGCAACGCCACCACCGAGGAAGTGGCTGCCGTCATCACCTTCCTGTCCTCGGAGGAGTCCGCCTACCTGACCGGCACCACCATCGACATCAACGGCGGAAGCCACATGCACTAAGCACCCCAGTACTTCTCCCGACCGCCCAGCAGCATGCCAATCCCGCCGCCCCGCCGCACAGAGAGCCAGCCATGACCAGAATCTTCAACAATCCAGCGGACTTCGCCGAGGAAGCACTCGCCGGCTTCTGCGATCTTCACTCCGGACTGGTCCGCCAGGTTCCCGGCGGCGCCGTGCGCCGCCACCGGCCGGCAGCCCCGAAGGTGGCGGTTCTCGCCGGCGGCGGGTCAGGCCACTACCCGGCCTTCGCCGGGCTCATCGGCCCCGGCTTTGCCGACGGCGCGGTGGTGGGGAACATCTTCACGTCACCCTCCGCGCAGCAGGCCTACGCCGTGGCCAAGGCCGCGGACAGCGGCGCCGGCGTGGTGTTCACCTACGGCAACTACGCCGGCGACGTGATGAACTTCGGCATGGCCAGCGAGCGGCTGGCCGCCGAGGGCATCGCCGTCGAGAACGTCCTGGTGACGGACGACGTCGCCAGCGCCCCGCCGTCGGAAGCGTCCAAGCGCCGCGGCATTGCCGGGGACTTCACGGTCTTCAAGGTCATGGGGGCAGCCGCGGAAGCCGGGGCAGACCTGGCCGAGGTTGTCCGCCTGGGCCGCAAGGCCAACAGCCTCACCCGGACCATCGGCAGCGCCTTTGCCGGCTGCACCTTCCCCGGCGCCGACGCGCCGCTCTTCTCACTGGCTGAGGGACAGATGGGGCTGGGCCTGGGGATCCACGGCGAGCCCGGCCTGTTCGATACGGACCTTCCGCCGGCCGCGGACCTGGGCCGCGAGCTGGTCACCCGTGTGCTGGCCGAAACCCCGGAGGGGGCAGGGCAGCGGATCGCGGTGATCCTCAACGGACTGGGCTCCACCAAGCATGAGGAACTGTTCGTGCTGTGGGGGACCGTTGCACCGCTGCTCCGCGACGCCGGCTACACCCTGGTGCTGCCGGAAGTGGGCGAGCTGGTCACCAGTCTGGACATGGCCGGCGTGTCCCTCACGGTCACCTGGCTGGATGATGAGCTGGAGCCGCTCTGGGCCGCGCCGGCGGAAACGCCGGCGTACCGCCGCGGAATCACCGCGGCACAGTCGGGCAGCATCCTCGCCTCCGAGGCGGCCGACGACGACAGCACCGCCGTCGCCTTCACCGCCACCGCTTCCTCCCGCGGGTATGCAGCCGCGTGCGTCGCCGCACTGGAGTCGGCGCGTGATCTCCTGCATGCGGAGGAGCCGCGGCTGGGCGACATGGATGCGATCGCCGGCGACGGCGACCACGGGCGGGGCATGGTCAGGGGCGTCGACGCAGCCGTGGCCGCCGCCGCGGACGCCCTCGCCCGGGGTGCCGGTGCGGGAGACGTCCTGGCCGCCGCCGGGGATGCCTGGGCGGACCGCGCGGGCGGCACGTCGGGAGTCCTCTGGGGTGCCGGCCTGCGTGCCCTCGGCGAGTCGCTGGGCAACAGCGAAGTTCCGGGAGCCGCCGATCTATCGGCAGCCGTGACCGCGTTTGCCGGCCGCATCACCGGCCTTGGCAAGGCCGAGCTTGGGGACAAGACCATGGTGGATGCGCTGCTTCCGTTCGCCGAAACCCTGGCCCGCCGGGCCGGGGAAGGCGCCAGGGCCGAGGCGGCCTGGGAGGAAGCCGCTGCCGCTTCGACGGCAGCCGCCGCTGCCACCGCCACACTGCGCCCGCTGAAGGGCCGCGCCCGTCCGCTCGCGGAGAAGAGCCTGGGCACTGCTGATCCGGGTGCCACGTCCCTGGCCATGGTCTTCACCGTCCTGGGCAAGCATCTGGCCAGCGAAGCGGCCGTGCCCGCTGCGCGCACCGAAGCGGGGGCCGCGGTATGACCGCCGCAGCAGGCCGCCCCGCACTGCGGATCATCGTCGGCGCCGACGAGGCCGGTGTCGACTACAAGAACCGCATCCTGGAGGATCTCCATGCCGATGCCCGGGTTGCGGAGGTGATGGATATCGGGGTCAACCGCACCGACGAGCCGGACGAGTTCAGCAAGCCATATCCCCATGTCGGCATCACTGCAGGGGAAATGATCCGGGACGGGCACGCGGACCGGGCCATCCTGTTCTGCGGGACCGGGATCGGCGTGGCGATCGCCGCCAACAAGGTGGCGGGCGTGCGGGCAGCCACAGCCCACGACTCCTTCTCGGTGGAGCGGTCCGTGCTCTCCAACAACTGCCAGGTCCTCACCATGGGGCAGCGGGTGGTCGGGCTGGAGCTGGCACGCAGGCTCGCGCGGGAATGGGTGGGTTACACCTTCGACCCCGAGTCGGCGTCGGCCGGAAAGCTGACCGTGCTCAGCGATTACGAGGGGTGCTGAGCACACTTACTCGACGATGACCCGGATCCGCTGCACCGTGTTGTTGCCCATGCCCTGGTAATTCCAGTGCTGCCCCAGCGGCTGCACGGCGCCGGTGGCGTCGGTGGCCCGGCAGGCCAACTCGTGGTGGCCTGGGTCTGCCACCCAGGGCAGGCTCCAGCCGCGCCACGCAAAGGCACCGGCAGGCTTGTCCAGCTGGGCCGGAACCCACTTGCCGTCGATGCCGACCTCCACCTTTGTCACGGCGCCCTCACCGGACCACGCCCGGCCCTGCAGCATGACCGGCCCCCGCGGCAGGTACCTGCGGCGGGTGAAGAAGTCAGGGATGCCCGGCGGAACCATCAGCGACCGGACCCTGATCCGCGAAACCGGAGTGCCGGCGTCGTCCGCGTTGTGCTGGTAGCGGTAGGCGACCGACTGCTGGAAGCCGGTGAACGGCGTCGTGACCACCTGGATGGACTGCAGCCACTTGACGCTGGCCATGCCGTACCACCCGGGGACCACCAGCCGCAGCGGATAGCCATGCTGCGGCGGCAGTTCGTTGCCGTTCATCTTGTAGGCAAGGACGACGTCGGCCCGGGACGCCTCCGAAATCGGCAGGCTGCGCGCGTACTGCTGCCGGACGCCGCCCTGGATTCCGGCGTCGAGGCCCGTGAACACCACCTCGACGGCTTCGGGCTCGACCCCGGCCTGGCCCAGCAGGTATGCCAGCGGCACCCCGGTCCACACCGCCGTTCCCACGCCCTCCAGCGTCCAGGGCTGGCTGAGCGGCCGCGGCCTCAGCAGTGAACGCCCGTTGCCCGCGCACTCCATGGTCACCTGGACGCTGATGGCCGGGTCGCGCTTCAGCGCCGCGAGGCTCAGTTCCATCGCCCGCTCCACAGCCCCGCCGATCCGCAGGTGCCACGCGCCGCTGACCTGCGGAATATCGAAGTGCGTCAGCACATAATGCAGCCCCGGCGGGGTGACGTCCTCGCGCAGGGCCTCGAGCGGCATCGAGTGGTTCCGTACGGCGAGCTGCAGTTCCTCCCTGGTGAGGGGACCGTGGGTGGGTTCGCCGGAATGGGGTGTCAAACCGGACTGCGGTACGGGGCGGGCGGACGGTCGGCGTCGGTAGATCAGCTTGGACATGGCCTTGCGATTCTGCTCGGTGCTGCGGTTTTGTCTGGCGTTGCGGGATGCTGCCAGGGTGCAGCTGCTGTTGGGCGTGCTCCTCCTCACAGGTTTACGCCGCACACATTTGGCCGTCAACCGCCCGCTACAGCTGCGGCAGTTTCACCAGTTCCTCGAGTGCCATCGGGTCCTGCCCGGTGAGCCCGTGGACGTCCGACGTCGCCCCGGCCAGCTCGCCCGCGGCAATCGCCGTGTAGGTGCTGACCCACGCCTCCACCTGCCATGCCGGCGCGCCGTAGGACGCGCGGGAAGCGAACGCCTCCTCAACGGTTTCGTGGTGGTACGTGACTGTCCGGCCGGTGGAGCGGGTGAGCACCTCGGCGGCGTGCGCCAGTGAGATGTCCTCCGGGCCGGTCAGGTCATAGGTGGCCCCGGCGTGGACGGCGGGGTCGCGCAGCACGGCCAGGGCGGCACGGGCAATGTCCTCCCGGGCGACGGCGGCCATCACGCCGTCGCCGGCCGGACCCCGGATGACGCCGTCTTCTCCCGCCAGCATGGGCAGGAAATCCAGGTAGAAGTTGTCCCGCAGGAACGTGAAATCCATCCCGGAGGCCCTGATCCGCTCCTCGGTGGCGTAGTGGTCTCGGCCCAGCGTGAAGGTGCAGTCGGGCGCCGCCCCGAAGAAGGACGTGTACACGATGTGCTGGACGCCGGCCTCCGCCGCGGCGTCCACGAAGGCGTAATGCTGCTGCAGCCGGTCCTCCGCTTCTGCCGCTGACACCATGAACAGCACCTTGACCCCTTCCAGGGCCGGCCGTGAGAGCACCGGGTCCCCGTAGCTGACCGTCGCCGCCGGGGCATCCGTCAGGTCCGGTGCCCGGCGGGGATCACGCACCAGCAGGCGCTGGGAGAACCCGGCGTCGGCCAGCTGCCGGGCCACCATCCCGCCCAGGACCCCGGTGGAGCCGGTGACGGCAAGGTCTGGAAGATCGTTCATGGTGCTCCTAGGCTTCGCGCGTTGCGGGGGACTTGGTCTGGGCCGGGTCCCGTTCGGCGAGGGCTCCGACGGCGGCGTCGATCTTCTTCAGGACGTCCGGTTCGAGGCGGACACCGGCGGCCGCGGCGCTGTCGGCCACCTGTTCGGGCCGGGAGGCGCCGACGATCGCCGATGCTACGTTCGGGTTCTGCAGTACCCAGGCCACGGCCAGCTGCGGCATGGTCAGGCCGGCTTCCTCGGCCACGGGCCGCAGCTCCTGCACGGCGGCGAGGACGTCGTCCCGCATCCAGCGCTGGATCATCTTGGCGCCGCCCTTGTCGTCGGTGGCCCGGCTGCCCTCCGGCAGGGGCTGGCCGGGCAGGTACTTGCCGCTCAGCACGCCCTGCACCATCGGGGACCAGACGATCTGGGAAACACCCAACTCCTCGGACGCCGGGACCACTTCCTCCTCGATGACCCGCCACAGCATGGAGTACTGCGGCTGGTTGGAGATCAGCTGGAAGCCCAGTTCCTTGGCCAGGGCATGGCCGTTGCGCAGCTGCTCGGCGGTCCACTCGCTGACGCCGATGTACAGGGCCTTTCCCTGCCGGACGATATCCGCGAACGCCTGCATGGTTTCCTCAAGCGGCGTTTCGTAGTCGTAGCGGTGCGCCTGGTACAGGTCCACGTAGTCCGTCTGCAGCCGGCTGAGGGAACCGTCAATGGATTCCATGATGTGCTTGCGCGACAGGCCCACGTCGTTCTTGCCTTTGGGGCCAGTGGGACCGAACACCTTCGTGAAGATTTCAACCGACTGCCGGCGTTCGCCCTTGAGCGCTTCGCCCAGGACAGTTTCCGCCGCGGTGTTGGCGTACACGTCAGCCGTGTCGAACGTGCTGATGCCGGCGTCCAATGCCGCCCGCACGCACTGGGTGGCGACGTCGTTCTCCACCTGGGAGCCATGCGTGAGCCAGTTGCCGAACGTGATTTCCGAGATCTTGAAGCCGCTGTTTCCGAGGTATCTGAATTCCATGGGCTTCACGCTAGCGGAGATGGTTGCTCAGGGTAAGGGTCAGGCGCGGGTGCGGACGTCCGGGTGCTGTGCGAGCGACGTCATGGAACCCGTGTCCAGGACAGCTGCGTGTGCGGCAACGGCAGGCTTCCGGGCTGGCCGTGGCGGCTGCGCGGACAGCGCCAGGGCGGACCGGACGGTTTCGCCCTTGCTGGCGTTGCCCTTGCCGGTGTTGCCCGAGCCGGCCGCTTCGGCCGGTACGGCGTCGTGGCGCAGGGCCGATTCCACGAGCGGCGCCACCTGCGTCACGCTGGCCGCGGCCACATCAGGGGGCGGCAAGTCCCGCACCGTGACTTTGACTTCGGGCGCGGCAGCCCGGGCACGCGCCACCGCGCGGGCGTCGGCGGCAGCCACGGCGTCGGCCCAGTCCTTCGCGGGGACGGGCGGCACCGGACGGGCGGCCGTGACCAGGGGGTGGTGGGCGAGGGCGTTGCGGAGCGCCTCCTGGAGGCCGGCGCGGGTCCGCAGCTTCTTCCAGTTGACCGGTTTTCGGGGCTCGCGGACCGGGCGCACCTTGGCGGCCTTGGCCTTTGCGGGCACCGTTTCTGCCTCAGGGGGCAGCGGACTGCCGTCGGCGGCCAGCCGCACGATCTCGACGGTTTCGTTCCTGGGAAGACGGCCGAACAGCGCCATCATGATCAGCACCACAAGGCGTCCGAGTCCCGCAATCACCAGGGTGAGCATGACGCTCACGCACAGGCCGAGGAACATGAGGAAGGCAACGGCCAGGGTGCCAAAAAAGGTCAGGTTCAGTGCAATCGTTGTCGGATCTTCCACTTCACCCTCCTTACTTTTCGGCGTCCAATCCACAAGTGATTACGCCGGAAAACAGCCCCTAACCACCTTACGGACTATTTACTGCCGACATGCCCGCATGACAAGTAGCGGCAACTGTTGTTTCGAAGCTGTTATAGGACGCCGCAGTGCGCTGGCGCGGATAGGCTGTTGCAGCAAGCGAAGCCAAGACTCCAAGGGGTGCCGTGACCGAGCCAGAACCCTTTTCCGGTAACTGCCCGTGCCTGTCCGGCGAGCAGTATTCGGACTGCTGCGGCCGGTTCCACGGCGGTGGGGCGGAGGCTGCCACTGCGGAGCAGCTGATGCGTTCCCGGTACTCCGCATTCGTCCTGCTTGATGCCGGCTACCTCCTGAAAACATGGCACCCCAGCACCCGGCCCGGGGAGCTGGAATTCGATCCGGGCCTGCAATGGCGGCGGCTGGACATCGTGTCCCTCCAACGCGGCGGCCCGCTGGACACGGAAGGCGTGGTGGAGTTCAAGGCTTACTTCCGTCATGACGGCGAGCGCGGTGTCCATCATGAAACCAGCCGCTTCCTCAGGGTGGACCGGCGCTGGTATTACGTGGACGCCGTCGCACTTCACCGGTAGCGGAAGCTGTGATCGCCCTGCCGTGGGCCGGTTCTCCTCGCCCTTCAGTTCTGCCCGCTGCTCAGCGCTCCTCGTAATCTGCCGTAGGGGTAAATCCGGCACGGTCCACCTTGCGGTGGAAGTGCATGCCGGCCATCCCGCCCAGGACGGCGCCCACCAGTGCCACCAGGGCGACCACGACGGCGGCGATGATGCCTGTGGTGGTCACCTGGCCTTCGTTGACCGGAATCCGCGGGAAGCTGTTCAGCTGCGCCAGGATATTGAACTGCTCTCCCGCGATCATGCCGAGCACGGCCACCAGCACAGCGGCAATCACGGCCCAGATCCATACCATGAACCCCTGCTTCGCGCCATTGAACCTGGCCATCCTGCCGGCGACATAGCCGCCGCTGTAGTAGGAAGCAAAGAGGATGACCAGCAGGACGATGATGCCCACAATGCCCACCGTCTGGTTCGACGCGGCCTGGCCCACAGCGGCATTCACGTCAGTGTTCGTCGCAAGCCCCACTGCGGTTCCGGCCGCAGCGACCAGGGCGGTCAGCAGGACGGCCATGCCTGTGGCGGCCAGCCAGCCAAAGAACGCCGAACCGATTTTGATGCCGCCGAACGCCTCCTTTTCGCGCGCCACAGCCATTTCCCGGGTGGCAAAGGCAGGGTCGTCGGAACGAGACCTGTCAGGGGTGCCGTCCGGTTCGGTGTCCGGTGTGTAGTGGCGTTCCGCGTATGGGGCGTCCGGGCCGGTGGTGTTGAGGGCCCGGGTGTGCGTGTCCGCCGCGTCGGCAGGGCTGTTGCCGGCTGCCGAGCGCCGGGACTCGGTGGCGTCGTAGACAGGAGTGGCCTCCGTGGGAGCGTCTGCCCTACTGCGCTCCGGGGTGCCATGACCAGCAGGGTAGGGCTCAGCCGCGCTGTGTTCGGGCCGGTTGGACTCAGGCCTGATCGGTTCGGACGTGCCTGATTCAGAGGACGTGTGCCGGGGGCGTCTGTCCCCGGAACCGATTGTGCTGCTCATCAGCGAACTCGCTTTCATTGAACGGACCCGGGCTCAGGGGCCTGAGCCGGGCAACGCAATGCCGAGGCCAAGGCACTGGCCTCATTTCTAGCTAACTCCGTTCAATGGGCATTAGCAAGGATGCTTAGTATCTTGGTTTTGGCGCGTCTTCCCTTGTCAGAGGCGGTCTTGGGTGGTGCGGAGGCTTCCGCTGGGCGTCAGCGGTAGCCGCGGTGCAGGTTCTCCCGGGTCGATTCCCGGGCTGTCGCGTCGGCGATCCAGGGACCGGTTCCTTCGGACTGGTCCAGCACCCCGGCCTCCAGCCATTGGTAGTCTCCGGCAAGCACCTTGCGCGCGAGGTCGCGGTCGCCGTCGTCGGTATTCCGCCACAGCTGGTCGAAGTATTCGTCCACCCGGACGCGTGCCTGCTCACAGAAGGCGTCGGCCAGTTCAAAGGCCGTGGCGCCCCGCTCAGGAGCGGTCCGGAGCAGCATTTCGGCGCGCGAGCAGCAGGCGGCCATCGCGAAGAGTTCCGCTCCAATGTCGACGATCCGTCCCAGGAAGGCCTGTTTGTGCTCCAGGCGGGCCTGCCAGCGGCCCATGCCGTAGAACGTCTGCCGGGCGAGCCGGCGGGAGGAGCGCTCCACGAAGCGGAGGTGCTTGGCGAGCCGGCCGAACTCACTGTACGACCGCGGATCCATGCCGGCGCCCGCCACCAGCTTGGGCAGCCACTTTGCGTAGAAGCCGGAGGCTCCGACGGCGGCCCGTGCCTTGTCCGAAAGGCTCGCCTCGGCGGAGGCCAGGTCCCCGGCCGCGGCGAGGTGAGCATCCACGGCCTCACGGGCTATCAGCAGCCGCATGATTTCCGACGAGCCCTCGAAGATGCGGTTGATCCGCAGGTCGCGCAGCTGCTGTTCGGCGGGAACGGCACGCTCGCCGCGGGCCTCGAGGGATTCGGCCGTTTCGAAGCCGCGCCCGCCCCGGATCTGCACAAGTTCATCGGCGATCCGGTAGCTGATCTCGGTGGACCACAGTTTGGCCAGGGCGGCCTCGATGCGCACGTCCTTCTGCCCGGCGTCGGCCATTTCCGCGGACAGCTCGAACACGGCGTCGAGGGCGAACGCGGTGGCGGCGATGAACGCGATCTTCTTGCCCACGGCCTCGTGCTTGCCCACCGGGCGGCCCCACTGGGTGCGCGCATTGGACCATTCGCGGGCAATCTTGAGGCTCCACCGGCCCGTTGCCACGCACAGCGCGGGCAGCGAGAGCCTGCCGGTGTTCAGTGTGGTGAGGGCAATCTTCAGGCCCTGGCCTTCCCGGCCCAGCCTGTTGGCGGCCGGCACCCGGACCTTGTGGAAGCGGGTCACTCCATTCTCAATGCCCCGCAGTCCCATGAAGGTGTTGCGGTTCTCGACAGTGATTCCGGGGGAGTCCATTTCCACGACGAAGGCTGTTATTCCGCCCTTGTGCACGGCGCCCGCCGAATCGATGTGGCGCGGCACCACAGCCATTACCACCACGAGCTCGGCGATCACGCCGTTGGTGGTCCAGAGTTTGACGCCGTCCAGAACATACGACTCGCCGTCGGCACTGGGAACTGCGGTGCTGCCCATTCGCGCGGGGTCGCTGCCGACGTCGGGCTCGGTCAGCAGGAACGCGGTGACGGCCCCCGCCGCGCAGCGCGGCAGGTACGTGCGTTTTTGCTGGGGGGTGCCGAACACCTTCACCGGTTCCGGCACGCCGATGGACTGGTGGGCGGAAAGCAGGGCGCCCAGGCTGGGGTGCACGGATCCCAGCAGCGCCAGCGCCCGGCCGTAGTAAACGAGGGACAGGCCCAGGCCGCCGTACTCCTGCGGAATCTTCATGCCGAACACGCCCAGCTCCGCCAGGCCGCGCAGGTATTCGTCGGGGATCTTCGCGTCGCGTTCGATCGTCCGGCCCGACATGGTGCGGCAGTATTCTGTCAGCCGCGCCATGAAGGCCTCGCCGCGTTCCACGTCATCGGGTTTGGCGGCGGGCCAGGGATGGATGAGGCCGAGGTCAAAGCTGCCGAGATAGAGGCCTTTGGCGAAGCTGGGCCTGGTCCACTCGGTTTCGCGTGCTGCCTCGGCAATGGCGCGGGCGTCCTCCGCGGACGCGCCTGCACCGATCTTCTCGGGCGTAACGGGTGTTTCCGATGCGGGGCTGTCCACGGGCGGAACGGTGCCGGTGCCGTCCGTTGCTGTGCTGTTTCCAGCCGTGCTGTCGGGAACCTGGCGTTCAGCCGCCTGGCTGTCGGTGGCGGAGCTCACGGGGCATCTCCTCTGACCGGATGACCGGCTCAAAGCCCTGGGTCCGCCGCGGGTGGAGAACCCTTCAGCTGTCCCTCAATGCTACCCGCGGGTAGGTTCCGGTGCTAGGGGAAGGCTGCCCCTGAAGTTCCGCGGGAAACTCGACTGCAGCGGCGTGGTGCACCAGCCTGTCCCAGGCGTGGTTGATCCCGTGGACGGTCCTGAGCAGCGCCGCGGCGATGGCCAGCCAGGCCAGCCTCCCCACGCCCACCAGGACGAGCGCGGCGAATGCCGCCACCGCCACGAACAAGACAAGCACCAGGGCAAACATCAGCGTTCCGATGAACACCAAGGTGGCCGTCTCCACTGCACTCAAGTCGAACTGCATGCTTCCCCCTGCGCCGTTGCTGCGGATGGATCAGTAGCTTGAGACTAGGGCCAGGGACGAAGCTTCCTCCAGACTCTCAGCCATGCTGTGGCCGCGTTGATACGGGATCGAGACAATACGCCGCCGTAGGTCACGGAGTGATTGCGAAAACCTCATCTGTCACACCAGTAACGTTGCCCGACGGTCAACACGGCCCGCCTGCCGGACCCGCGGGACCCGCGGCACAGGCCGGTTTGTGGCTCTGCGTTAACCTTGTAGTTGGCAGTTTTCGGGTTTCCGCTGCCCAGACCAACCCCCAGCCGCTAAGGAGAGTGTGTGCCCCGGTCCGCGACGTCCTCTGCTGACGCGATCAGCGCAAGGCTCCGGGACCTCGAGCTCCTCACCAAGGGGCCCGCGTGGGCACTCACCCGTTCGGCCCCGTGGGTGATCGCGGTCCTGCAGGCATCCTTTACCCGCGCCCGGCCGCAGCTTCCGCTGGAAGAATTCCATGCCGACGTCGATTCCTTCCTTGAGCAGCTGCGCCGCCAGGACCCGGGGCTGGGCGGCCATGCCAACGGAAAGTCCTTCGGCGATGAGTGGACGCGCAAGCAGTTCCTGACGCGCCGGAACCAGTCGGGGCAGATCGTGTACGAGGTCACCGAGCCGGCGGCCCGCGTGCTGGCCTTCCTGGACAGCCTCTCCAGTGACAGGTCCACGCTCAACGGTTCCCGGCTGGGCACGCTCCTGGGCGACGTGGAGAAGCTCGCCAACGAGACCAACCCGGACCAGAGCGCCCGGCTGGAAGCGCTGGAGGAGGAGATCGGGGAACGGCAGCAGCTGATCCAGGACATCAGCTCCGGTGACTTCGACGGCCTGCTCGATGACGACCAGGCGGTGGAAGCGGCCGGCAACATCCTGGACCTGGCCGCCAGCCTGCCCGCGGACTACAAGAAAATGCGCGACCGGATCGAGGAGCTCGTGGGCGAGCTCCGCAACCAGATCATCGAGGAATCACTGACCAAGGGCGCCACCATGGCCCAGGTTCTCGAGGCGGACAAGCGGCTGCGCCAGAGCCCGGAGGGCAGGACCTTCCGTTCCTTCACCGCCTTCCTCGAGGACCCGCAGCAGCAGCTGCGCTTCCGCTCGGCCATCGGCGAGGTGCTCAGCCGCCAGTTCGCGGACGACCTTTCGCAGGAAGACCGCGAGACGCTGAAAAACCTGGTGGCGGAGCTCCGGCAGCAGCACAGCCAGATCCAGCGCATCTACGGCAAGCTCAGCGAAAGCCTGAACACCTACGTCCAGAGCGACGACTTCCGCCAGTCAGTGCGGCTCCGCAAGGTGCTGCGGGAGGCCGAACAGGCCATCCGGTCCATGCCCTACGAGCGTGAACGTCCGGGCCTGGTCCGCGGACCGGTGCTGTTCAACGCCGGTTTCGAATCGCTCTCCATGGTCAAGCTCTTCGATCCGGACGAGTTCGCTGCCCCGCCCAAACTGGCCGATCCCATCGCCTTCAGCGACTCGGACCGGGTCCGTTCGCCCCGGACCGCCAAAGCCAGGCCGGAGTCGATCCGCGCCGCGGCGGCCGGCGCCTCCACCCTCGCCGAGGCGTGGGAGCAGCTCCCGCCCGAGGAGCAGCACATCAACTCCATCCGTGCGCTCCTCTCGCACGCACTCCACACCGGCGCCGACTTTGACGCGCTGGCCTGGGAGACCCTCGACTTCGAACAGATAGACGGCACCACCCGCAAGGCGTATCTGCCGGTGGTCACGCTCAAGAAGGACTAGCGATGACTGAAGAGATTACGACGGCGGACGCCGGGACGCCGCTGGCCGAGGACGCTCCGTTCGCCGAGCATGGCGAAACCCCGGCAACGCCGGCTGCTTCCCTCGCCGGCGTCAGCCCCCGCGACACGTTCGTGGACGGTGCGGCGCTCTTCCCCGGTGACACCGGCGTGCTTCCCATGAAGGTGCGCCAGGCCCTCGTGAAGCTGCTGAAGGGGCCGTATGTCGACGGCGGACGGGACGAGAAACTCTGGACCACGCTGCTGGACAACCAGCTGATCCTGCGTAGCCGGCTCTCGGAGCTGTTCCTCACGCTGCAGCTGGACCACGAGCGCAAGATTGCAGTGCTGCGTCCCGTCGATCCCGAAGCGATCGGCGGCAGTGCCCGCTCCAGTATCCTGCGCCAGCAGCGCGCCCTGAGCCGGGTGGAAACGATCGTGCTGCTGCGCCTGCGGCTCCTGCTGGACCGCCACGTCACCGCCCAGACGGACCCCACGATCACCCGCGAGGAAATCGCCGAGCTCGTGGCCCACTACCAGCCAGCCGGCCAGCAGGACGCCCTGCGCGACTCGGATGTGGTTAACCGGGCAATCACCAAGCTTCTCGCCCGTCAGCTCCTGCTCACCACGGGCCTGGACGACGTCTACACCATCTCCAACGCCCTGCCCCTGGCCCTCCCGTTCGACAACATAGGCGACATCCCCGCCCAAATCGAAGCCCTGATAGCCGCCACGGCAGACGCCTCAGGGACCGAAGCAATGCTGGAACTCGACGGCGAGACCTCTTCCCCAGACGAGGATGGTGACGAACTTGTTGGTGAGGTAGCGAAAGCCGCATCCACCACGGAGGCGAACGGAACCACCGAAACGGAAGAAGGTGCAGCCAAGTGACTATCGCGAGCATGCTTCCGCTGGGCGACGTCGTCAATCCTGGCCAGATGCGCCTGGCCCAGGTGCAGGTGGTCAACTGGGGCACCTTCCACGGGGCGCACACGATGCACGTGGACCGTAACGGCACGCTGCTGACGGGCAACTCGGGCGTGGGCAAGTCGACGCTGTTCGACGCCATCCTCCGGGTGTTCGACGCCCGGCCGCGCTCCAATGAGGCCGCCGCGCAGCGCTCGGGCGGCGCCGTGGAGGACAAACGGACCACGTTTACGTACATGCGCGGCAAGGTGGGGGACAAGGCCGTCGGCGAGGGTTCGGCCAGCGCGTTCCAGCGTCCCGGGGCCACCTGGTCCGCCGTCGCCCTGACGTTCGACAACGCTGCGGGCACCAGGGTGACGGTGTCGGCGCTGTTCGACCTGCCCAAGAACGGTACGGAATCGAGTGTCGGCAGGTACTACCTGATCGACAACAGGCCGCTGGACCTGTCCGCCATTGAGGACATCGCCGAGAAGCGCTTCACCCGGGCCGCGCTGGAAAACATCTTCCCGGACGCCCAGGTCTTTGACGTGCACAAGGCGTTCGCGGAGCGCTTCCGCCGGCTTCTGGGCATCAATTCGGACCAGGCGCTGCCTTTGCTCCGCGTCATCCAGGCCGGCAAGGGCCTCGGCGGCAGCGTGAACACCTTCTTCCGCGACCAGGTGCTGGACGCTCCGGCCACGCTGGCCGCGGCGGACGACGTCGTGGAGGAATTCAGCAACCTCATGTCCATCCGGCAGCGCCTGGAGGACGTCCGGCAGCAGCGTGACCAGCTGGCTCCGGTCCCCGGCCTGAACAGGGAGTACGCGCAGTCGCTGCTGGACGCGAACCGGCTCCGCGAGCTCGCCGGCGAGGAATTCGAGGCCTACCGCCAGCAGCTCGCTGTTAGCGTGCACGAGAAGACCCTCGCCCGTTTCAAGGCGCTCGCCCAGGCCAAGGCCAAGGAACTTGCAGCCGAACGCGGCGTGCGTGACGGCCTGGCCAAGGAGCTCCGGCAGCTGGAGGCGGAGTACAACAACCAGGGCGGCAACGCCATCTCCTCGATCGAGCAGTCACTGGAGAACGCCCGTGTGGGGCTGAAGCTCCGCCAGCAGGTCGAGGAAGCTGCCCGGCAGGCGCTCACGGACGCCGGCCTGAACCTCGAATGGACCGCGGAGGGCTGGGAGCAGGCCCACGAACAGGCCGCTGCCCGCTCGGCCGAGCTGAAGGACGATTCCGCGGCCCTGCAGGAGCTGCGCTTTGAGGCGTTCGACGCACACGCTGCGAAGAAGCGTGAGCTTGCAGCGGCCGAGCAGGAGCTCGTGTCGCTGAAGACGCGCAAGTCCCTGCTGCCGCCGTCGAGCATTGAAAACCGGGCGGCGATTGCTGCGGCCACGGGCATCCCCGAGGAGCAGATGCCTTTCGGCGGCGAGCTGATCGACCTGGCCGAGGGGCAGGAGCAGTGGCGCCCCGCGGCGGAACGCGCCCTGCGGAACCTGGCCACTACGCTGCTCGTGCCGGGCGAGCACTTCGCAGCGGTCACCCGCTACCTGAACGGCAACACCGTCCGCGGTGCTTTGCGGGCGGTGGACGTGTCCAAGCCGCTCGCCGGGGCGGCGCTCGCGGTGGAGGACGTGGCCGACGGCGACCTGCTGACCAAGCTGGACATTCTCACCACCGGGATCAACGCCGACGCCGGGGAATGGATCCGCGAGCGGATCGCCCTCGACTTCGCCTATCCGTGCGTGGAGAACCCCGACGAGCTGGCGGTGCTGGACAAGGGCCTGAGCCTCGGCGGTGTGGTCAAACGCAACCGGCACACCGTGGAGAAGGATGACCGGTTCACCAGCCGGCAGGATTACGTGCTCGGATTCGACAACGCCTCCAAGCTGGAACTCGTCGCCGGACAGGCGGAGGATCTGCGCCAGGAACTGGCCAAGGCGGCGGAGCTGGCCCAGAGCCGCGAGGAATCGCACCAGGGAATGTCACGGCAGCTCGAGGCCCTGCGCAGGGTGGCCGAGGACAACCGCCCATGGGAACAGGTCTCGGCCGCGGTCGCCGCTGACGAACTTGGCCGCATCGAACAGCGGCTCAGGGACGCCCTCGCCGCCCAGGCCGACCTCGAACCGCTCCGCGCCAACATCGAGACGGTGCGCCAGAAACACCAGTCCAGCACCGAGGCCGCCGCGGTGCTGCAGAGCGAATACAAGGCGCTGGACCAGCAGCTCACCGCCTCCGATGCGATGCTGGAAGCCGCGCGCACCCGCCTGAACCAGGCTCCGCCGTCGGACTCCACCTGCGCGGCGCTGGCGCCGTACTTCGCCGAATTCGGCGACGTCACCGAAATGCATGAGCTGGACAACCTTGCCGGCCGGGTGCGAACCCAGCTGCTCGGCGAGCTGCACGGTGCGGAGTCCCGCGCCCAGGCCACCTCCGAGCGGCTCACTCGGATCTTCGAAGGCTTCGTCCGCGACTGGGGCACCGCCATTTCGGCCGACCACGGCACGTCCATCGGCGCCGTCGGCGAGTTCGAGGCCCGCTACCACGCGATCATCAATGACGGGCTGCCCGCGCAGGAGGCCGAGTTCCGGCAGTTCTTCAACCAGCGCACCCATGAGTCCTTCAGCACGCTGCTCCACCTGCTGGACGAGGAACGCCGGTCCATCACCAGCCGGATCCTGCCGCTGAACGGGATCCTGTCCGAGGTGAACTTCCACGAGGGCAGCTACCTGGAACTCGACATCAAGCAGACCTTGCCCGCCACGGCCAAGCAGTTCAAGGACGCCATCCAGAACGCGCTGAAGACCCGGCATACCCGGCCGGCCAAGGCAGAGACGGCCAAGGCCGAAACTGCCCAGGCGGGCCAGGACGAGGACGCCGAACTGACTGCACGCTACAAGTCGCTGGAGACGCTGGTCAAGCGGCTGGGATCGCAGACCCCCGAGGACCGGCGCTGGCGGGCCGAGGTGCTGGATGTGCGCGGGCACCTGTTCATCCAGTGCAAGGAGCACCGGGAGGTGGACGCGCCGGCTGGGAAGAAGGGCGGCAAACGGACAGAGGTGTTCATGCATGCGGACACCGGTTCGATGTCCGGCGGTGAGCGCCAGCGGTTCACCGCGTTCATCATGGCCGCGGCACTGAGCTACCAGCTGGGCATCGCCGAGCAGGGCTTCACCACGTACGGCACGGTGATGATGGACGAGGCGTTCGTGCTGGCGTCGGAGGAGTTCGCCGGCGCGGGCATCAAGGCACTGCATGAGTTTGGCTTCCAGCTGCTCCTGGCGGCGCCCGAGAACGTCATCGACCTGTCCCGCCACCTGGGCTCGGTCACGGAGATCCTCCGCGACAGGCGCACCAACCGGTCCGGCGTGCTCAGTGCCCCTGTTATTACTCCGAAACCGGGAACAGCAGGGCAGTGGCGGTCCGAGGCCAATCCGGTTGATATCGTGCTGCGGTGAGTAACGCTTTCGTCGCTTTATAACAAATCGATGGATTTATTAAACGGACTCTAGTGTGGGGCTGTTTTGGCGTGCGACTGTGGTGGCTCCACCAGTCTTCGCCAAACGCTTCACAGGGTCATGGACACTCCCATGCGGCGGGCAGAGCAGCCCCTGAGAGCTTGACGGCGTCATTTCGAAAGGCACCATCATGCGCCCTGCGTTCCGCGCCCCCGTTATTACCGCCCTTGCTGCCGCCGCCTTCTCGCTGGCCGGTTGCGGGGCCATGGTTTCGGCAACACCCTCGGCAACCGCACCCGCCGCTTCGTCGTCCGCACCGGCTGCTTCAGCGACGGCATCTGCTGCTTCCGCGTCCTCACCCGCTGCTTCCGCAACGCCATCGGCTTCACCGAGCCCGTCCTCCTCCGCCACTGGCGGTGCCGGCGGTGCTGTCTCACCGGGGACCACGCCGTCGTCCGCGCCGGCGCCCGCCGGGCTGAAGACGTACACCTTCCCGAACGGGCATGTGTCCTTCAAGTACCCGGCCGACTGGAAGGTCGAGCTCTTCACCGGTGCCGGGTCGCCGTCGGAGTCCGCTACCGCCACGGTCATCGACGCCAGCGGCACCAGGCAGGCCACCGTGTACTCCGGAAAGATTGCCGATGGCGTCTCCCACCCGGTGACCCGCACGGTCTTTGAGTCCGCGCCGGTGCCGGGCCTCGCGGCGCAACCGGCACCGGCCGCCCACTACGCGTTCTACGTGGACCGCATGGACGCCAACGCGACCTACCGCATGCACCTGTCGGCCGGAGCACCCAGGTCAGGACAGGAAGCCGCGCTGGACGGCATTATCCGCACCGCGGACGGCGTCATCCTGGCCGACGTCCAGTTCATCGAGAAGCCCTTCGCCAACGACGCCGCGGCCAAGTCCTGGCTTGCGGGCGCGGAGGGGCAGGCGCTCAAGGCGCTGCTGCTGAGCATCTCCTACAGCTGACGCTCTCTCAGCTCCTGCAGCAAATCAGCCAACGCTCCCGCACTGAGGTGCGGGAGCGTTGCGTTGTGGGCGAGGGGATGAGCGTCGGGGAGGCTAGGAGTGCGCGGCCGTGCAGGCGTCGATCTGGGCCTGCACGATCCCGCCGTAGTAGGCCACCAGCTCGTCAAAGTCCCAGCCGTCGAAAAGCCCCAGCGTCCGCACGGTTTCCCCGAAGCCGGTCATCAGCGCGATGACAGTGGACGCATAGCGGCGGTCCGGTGTCGCGTCCCCGATGAGCTTTGCGATGCTGCCAAGGTAGCGTTCGCGCAGTTCGTTCCGCGCCGCCTCTGGATCAGGAGCGTCGTGGACGTTGATCGGAATGATGGCCCAGGGTTCCTGCATGCCGCGTTCCCGGCGCATCAGCACGCGGAAGACGAGAGCGCCGCCGAGCTCGGATGCGGGGACGGTCAGTTCGGTGAGCAGCGATTCGTCCGGCTGCACAGCTGCGAAGAGCTTCGCCTTGGAGATGAAGAGCTTCATCACCAGGGCCGCCGAAACCCCGGCCTCGGCGGCGATGTCCCGGACCGTCACGGCCCGGTAGCCCCGCTCGCCGAACAGCCGCCCCGCCGCGCTGAGGATGGACTCCTGGCTGGGGCTGCTCATGCCGGCACCGGCTCCCCGCCGGCCCGTCGGGCGGTTGCCTGTGCGGGCTGTTCAGCTGAAAGGTCCACGGTCAGGGAGCGGTTGTCGACGGCGAGCTTCCGGGCCACGGCTTGATGAGTCACGGGATGAAGCATAGTCACTATGTAGCGTCCGGCGGCAGGCAGCGGAAGGGTGTACACGCCGCCGTCGTCCGTCCTGGCGGTGGCCACATGCTCGCCGGTGGCGTGCAGCAGCGTCACCACCGCTCCGGCAACGGGCTCACCGCCGACGGCCGCCCGGCCGCCGATTTCCAGCCGCTCGTGGAGGAGGAAATTCTGCTTCAGCGTCCGGCCGTCGAAATCGAAAACCTCCGCCATCGGCGCCCAGCCCGCGGCGTTGGCCACCACGAGGTATTTCCCGGCGCCCGGCAGCGCCACCGAGTAGTTGCCGTCGCTGTCCACGCGGCTCCAGTCCACCGGCTCGCCTTCTGTCCGGAGGACGGTGACGACGGCGGGAGTGAGCGGGCGGTGGTCGGGCGCCAGGACGCGTCCCTGCACCACGAGTTCGGCTGCCGCCGGCACCGCCGGCTTCTCGGCAGCGGTGCGGTGGGCGGCGCGCGGGATGAAGACGGCGGCAAGGACGGAGGCGGCGGACGCCAGTGCGGCCATCCAGAACACGTCCCTGAAAGCCTCAAGCGAGGGGAGTCGGGCGGCGCCGAGCGGTATGGTCACGGAGGTGAGCACGGCGGCGACGGCGGCACTGGAGGTCGCGGTGCCGATGGAACGGACCAGGCTGTTCAGGCCGTTGGCGGACGCGGTCTCCGTGATCGGGACGGCACCCATGATCAGCGTTGGCATGGCGGCATAGGCAATGGCCGTGCCGATGCTCACCACCGTGGAGCCGATGACCACCCACGTGATGGAGTCGTAGAAGAACACCCGGCCCACGTACCCGGCAATCATCACCCCCGCACCCGCCATCAGCGCGGCCCTGCCCCCGAAGCGCCGGATGATGCCGCCGGACACCGGGGCGAACACCACCATGGCCAGGCCGGACGGCACCATGCACAGACCGGCCATGATGACATTTAGTTCAAAGCCGTAGCCGGTGGCGTGCGGAAGCTGCAGCTGCTGGGTGGTGAGGAGCATGTTGGCGAACATGGCGAAGCCGATCAGCAGCGATGCCAGGTTTGTCATCAGGACAGGCCGCCGCGCCGTGGTGCGAAGATCCACCATGGGCTGGCCCACCCTGAGCTCGTAAGGAATCCAGGCGGCCAGCAGGAGCGCCGCGGCGAGGAACAGCAGGAGCACGGGTTCCGAGCCCCAGCCCCAGGCGCCGCCCTTGGAGATGGCCAGCAGCAGCGAACCCAGCGCGGCGGAGAGCACCAGCGCGCCGGCGTAGTCGAAGCGGCCGGGGGTGCGCACCCTGGATTCGGGGACAACGAGCACGACGGCGAGCAGCAGCAGTGTGCCGGCGGCGGCGGAAACCCAGAAGATCGATGTCCAGCCGAGGCTTTCGTAGAGGAGGCCGGCGAGCGGCAGGCCCATGGCACTGCCGATGCCCAGGGTGGCGCTCATCAGTGCCACGGCGGAGCCCATCTTTTCCTTGGGCAGTTCGTCGCGCATGATGCTGATGCCTACGGGGATCAGGGAGGCGGAGAACCCCTGAAGTGCCCGCCCGATGATCAGCCACAGGAACGTGCCGCCCAGGGCGGCCATGACCGAGCCCGCCACCATGATGGCCAGGCACGCAACCATCATTTTCCGCTTGCCGTACATGTCCGCGCTGCGGGACACGATCGGCGTGGCGACGGCGCTCGCGAGGAGCGTCGCCGTCACCAGCCAGGATGCGTCGTCCGCAGTAACCGCCAGGATCCGCGGAAAATCTGGCAGCAGCGGCACCACCAGGGTCTGCATGAGGGCCACGAGTGTGCCGCTGAGCGCCAGGACCGCGGTGATGGCGGAGGGGCTGCGGGCCGGCTTCGGGGCGGGAGGAGCTGTCATGTGGGCAGGCCTTTGCGGGGACGTCGGGCCCTATAAAGGGTGAACGGGCGTTTACTCCTTCAAAGTGAACCACCGTTCACCCTTTCCCTGCAAGACGCTTGCAGCTAGTCTGGCCACTGCGCGCAATTACGTGATGCAAAGCTTTCGTAATCTTCGGAAGGATAGGCTAGCCTTACTTAGGTTCGCTTCATTCACCTAAGGAGTTCCGTGACTTCCCCCCTCTTCTCCGGCCGGCAGGCTGTTACCGGCGGCCCTGCTGCCGGCACCACCCGCCGCTCCCTGTTCAAGACCGCCGGCAAGGCCACCGCTGTCCTTGCCGCTGCGGCGCTTTCCCTGACCGCATGCTCCACCGGGCCGGCGTCGTCCTCCGCGGACACCGGATCCACGGCTTCCGCGAGCGCGCAGTTCCCGGTGACCATCAAGAACGTCTTCGGCGAAACCACCATCGAGGAACAGCCCAAGCGCGTTGTCACCGTCTCGTGGGTCAATGACGACATCGCCCTCGCGCTCGGCGTGGTTCCCGTCGGCGTCCCGAAGAACGAGTGGGGCAACAACGACAAGGGCTCCACCCCGTGGAAGGACGCTGCCCTCGAGAAGCTGGGCGCCTCCTTCGGCAGCGACAAGGCCCCGGTCCAGTTCTCCGAGGCCGACGGCATCAACTTCACCGAGATCGCCAAGCTCAACCCGGACGTCATCCTGGCCGCCTACTCCGGCCTCGAAGCCGCGGACTACAAGAAGCTCACCGAAATTGCGCCCGTCGTGGCCCAGCCTGAGCTCGCCTACGGCACTCCGTGGCAGGAAGCCACCACCCTGATCGGCAAGGCCCTCGGCAAGACCGCCGAAGCGGAGAAGCTCGTTGCCGACACCGAGGCCACCATCAAGGCCGAGGCCGCCAAGTACCCGCAGATCACGGGCAAGTCCTTCATCTACGGCAACCTGGAGCCGGCCAAGGGCGACGGCGTGAACGTCTACCTCGCAGCGGACAACCGCCCGCGCTTCCTGACCGAGATCGGCATGAAGCCGGCCGCCATTGTGGAGGAGAAGTCCAAGGGCTCCAAGGAGTTCTTCACAGCGTGGTCCGCCGAGAAGGCCAACGAGCTGGAATCCGACGTCTTTGTGACCTGGGTTCCGGATGCCAAGACCAAGGACCAGATCATCAAGGATCCCCTGCTGAGCCAGATCCCGGCCGTCAAGAAGGGCGCCCTGGTTGCCGACTCGGACAACACCCTGACGCTGGCGATCTCCGCGTCGTCCCCGCTGAGCCTGCCGTGGGCCCTGGACAAGTTCCTGCCGCAGCTCGCAGCCGGCGCTGACGCAGCCGCCAAGTAGTTCCCAGCCATGACATCAAGCACGACGGCGGCCTCCTCCGGGAAGCGCGAACGGACACTTGTGGCCCCTGTGGCCGCACCTGTTGGGCCACAACTGTCCGCTCGCGCCCAGCCTGCACGCAAGGTCCGCGGGCCGCGCGCTGCCTGGCTGGTGGTTGCCGTCGTCGTGCTTGCTGTTGTCTGCGGAGCCTCACTCGCCGTGGGCGCCCGCGGCCTGTCCCTCGAAACCGTGTGGCAGGCGCTGACCGAGTTCAACCCGGCGGACGGCGACCACGCCGTGGTCCACGCCCGGATCCCGAGGACCATACTGGGCCTGCTGGCAGGTGCGGCGCTGGGCCTGGCGGGGGCGGCGATGCAGGGCGTGGCCCGCAACCCGCTGGCCGACCCGGGCATCATCGGCATCAACGCCGGCGCCGCGCTGGCCGTGGTCACCGGGATCTATGTCTTCGGTATCTCCTCGCTGACCGGCTACATTTGGTTCGCCTTCATCGGCGCCGCCGCGGCCGCCGTCGTCGTTTACCTCATCGCCTCCATGGGCCGGGACGGCGCGACGCCGGTCAAGCTCGCCCTGGCGGGCGCCGCCCTCAGCGCCGGGCTGTTCTCCCTGATGAACGTCATCCTGGTTTCCAGCCAGGACACCCTGGACCGCTTCCGCTTCTGGCAGGTGGGCGGCATTGCCGGGCGTGACTGGTCCGTGCTGCTGCCCGGCCTGCCGTTCCTCGCCGCCGGGGCACTGATCGTGCTCCTGGCCGGACGGGTCCTCAACAGCCTGGCACTCGGCGACGATGTGGCCCGGGGCCTGGGCCAGAACGTCGGCCTGGCCCGGGCCGTCACCGCGCTGGGCATCGTCCTGCTGTGCGGGTCGGCGACGGCGCTGGCCGGGCCCATTGGGTTCGTCGGCCTCGTTGTCCCGCACGCGGTGCGCTTCCTGACCGGGCCCGACTACCGCTGGATCCTGCCGTTCTCCGCGGTGCTGGCACCGGCACTGCTGCTGGTGTCCGACGTCGTCGGACGCGTAATCCTGCTTCCCGGCGAGGTCCCGGCCGGCATCATGACCGCCCTTATCGGCGCCCCGGTCTTCGTCTGGCTGGTCCGCCGCGGGAAGGGTGCGGGACTGTGACCTTCGATTTGAACACCAGGATGCGCGAACGTACAGATAAGGCCCCAAATGAGCCCGGTCCGGGGCCACAAGTGTCCGTTCGCGCTTCGAACCGGCGAACCAAACTGAATCGTACAGCGGTGCTGGCTGCCGGCGTCGTGCTTCTTTTGGCTGCCAGCATCCTGCTGGGAAGCTACACCGTCACCATCCCCGACTTCTTCAAAATCCTCACCGCCCACCTCACGGGCGGCGAGAAGATCCCCGGCGCCAGCTTCATCGTGATGGAAGCCAAGCTGCCGCGCGCTGTCATCGGCACGCTGATCGGCCTGGCGTTCGGACTCTCCGGTGCGCTGTTCCAGACCATGCTGCGCAACCCGCTGGCCAGCCCGGATGTGATCGGCATCAGCTACGGGGCCAGCGCGGCGGCGGTCCTGGCCATCGTGGTTTTCGGGGCCTCCGGTGCCGTGGTGTCCGGCGCTGCCCTGGGTGGCGCAATGGCCGTGGCGGCACTGATCTACGGAATTTCCCGCAGCGGCTCTCTGGGCACCGGCGGCGGCAGCCGCGGGAACGTCGCCGGCAGCCGCCTCATCCTCGCCGGCGTCGGCATCGCCGCCGCGCTGCACGCCATGGTCAGCTTCCTCATGACCCGGGCCGATATCCGCACCGCCGCCGAAGCGCTGATCTGGATCAACGGCTCGCTCAACTCCGCCAGCTGGGACCGCGCGGGGGTGCTGGTCCTGACGCTGCTGGTCCTGGTTCCGGTCGCCGGCCTGCTGGCCGGACCGCTGCGCATCCTCGAACTGGGGGACGACGCCGCAGCCGGACTTGGCATCCGCGTCGGTGCCACCCGGCTGGGACTGGTGCTCACCGCCGTCGCGCTGGCGGCAGTGGCGACGGCGGCCGCCGGGCCGGTAGCGTTCGTCGCCTTCCTTGCCGGCCCCATCGCGCGCCGCTTCACCGGCCGTTCCAGCCTCCCGGCGTCGGCCCTGGTGGGCGCCCTGATCGTCCTGGCGGCGGACTACTTCGCCGCCAACATCGCCCCGCTGCTGCTGGACGGCACCGTCCTGCCCGTCGGTGTGGTCACGGGCGCACTCGGCGCCCCGTTCCTGCTGTGGCTCCTGGTCACGTCCAACCGAAAGGATGCCTGATGGCTGTTCTGCAAGCCCGGGACCTCACGCTGCAGTACGACCAGCGGCGGGTCGTGGAAAACCTCACGGCGGAGATCCCCGAGGGCAGGGTGACCATGATCGTGGGCGCCAACGCCTGCGGCAAATCCACGCTGCTGCGCGGCCTGTCCCGCCTCCTCAAGCCGGCCGGCGGTACAGTCACGCTCGACGGCAAGGACATCCACTCCCGCCCGGCGCGTGAGCTGGCCCGCACCCTCGGCCTGCTGCCACAGCATCCGATGGCGCCGGACGGCATCACCGTCCGCGACCTGGTGGGCCGCGGACGGTACCCGCACCAGGGCTTCTTCCGCAGCTGGTCGGAGAAGGACGACGCCGCGGTGCAGCGTGCGCTGGAAGCCACCGAAACGCTGGAGCTCGCCGGGCGGAACGTCGACGAACTTTCCGGCGGCCAGCGCCAGCGCGTGTGGATCGCCATGGCGCTCGCCCAGGAAACGGAGGTGCTGCTGCTTGATGAGCCCACCACCTACCTGGACCTCGCCCACCAGGTTGAGGTGCTGGACCTGGTCACCGACCTGAACCGGCAGCGCGGCACCACCGTGGCGATCGTGCTGCACGACCTCAACCTCGCCGCGCGGTACGCGGACCATGTCATCGCCCTGAAGGCCGGGCGGATCGTGGCAGAGGGCACGTCGTCCAGCGTGATCACCGAGGAACTGGTCCGGCATGTCTTCGGACTGGAATCCCGGGTGGTGCCGGATCCGGTGTCCGGCACTCCGCTGATCATCCCGCTCGGCAGGCACCACGCAGACCCAAAAGTTCCGACGACGACCCTGGAGATTGCTTCATGAGTGCAGTACATAACGGTCCCGCCCGCACCTCCAGCACGGACCGTCCGGGGATCGCCACCGAGCCGATGACCCTGGCGTTCGATGTCACCGTCTCCGCGGTGCAGGAGCTCAGCCCGAACTTCCGGCGCGTGACGTTGGGTGGCTACTCCCTGCGCGACTTCGGCGTCAACGGAGACAGCCTGGATCTGCGCATCAAACTCATGATCCCCTCGCTGGCGCCGGACGGCACCCGGCTTCCGCTGCCGAAGTTCCGGATGGAGGAGAGCGGCTGGTACCAGGAGTGGCTGGCCATGGACCCCGCCACCCGCGGCTCCATGCGGACCTACACCGTCCGGCAGGCCCGGCTGGACGCCGTGTACCCGGAGATCGATGTCGATTTCGTCATGCACTTCGACGCCGAGGGCAACGGCGGTCCCGCGGCGAACTGGGCGCTGACGGCCAAACCGGGCGACGCCCTCACCCTGATCGGGCCGAACAACCGCGCGGCACAATGCGCCACCGCGGAAACGTACTCGGGTGTCGAATGGCGCCCCGGCCTGGCCGGACGCGTGCTCCTCGCCGGTGACGAGACGGCCGTCCCCGCCATCAGCGCCATTCTGGAAAGCCTGCCCGACTACATGACAGGGCATGCTTTCCTGGAAGTGCCGGAGGCCGGGGACTTCCTGGACCTGCAAACAGCAGCCGACGTCGAAATCACCTGGCTGGCACGCGGCGCCTCGATCGGCAGGTCCCGTCCGCACGGTGAGCTCCTCCAGGAAGCGGTGCGGTCGGCTGTCCCCGTGCCCGGCTGGGTGGGCATCAAGTCCGCCGAAGCCGCCGGCCCGGAGCCCGACGACGTGAACGTGGACCAGGAGATCCTTTGGGAAACCCCGGCGCGCCTCGATGCCGCCACCGTGAGCGCCACGAAAAACCCGGACAAGCCCGCCGGGGCGCTGCCGTTCTACGCATGGATCGCCGGGGAAGCCGGGGTTATCAAGGAGATGCGGCGCTACCTGGTGCGCGACGTCGGCATCGACCGGAAGCAGGTGGCCTTCATGGGGTACTGGCGGCAGGGTAAAGCCGAGCTCTGAGTCTCCGAGTTCCGGGCCGCCGGCACAGACGCTCCCTCACCTCCCGTCGCCTGAACCCCGGCGCTTCCTCAGCTCCTGCCGCCTGAACCACGACGCTCTGTCACTTCCTGCTGCCTGAACCCGGACGCTCTGTCACTTCCTGCCGCTTGAACCACCACGCTCCCTCAGCTCCTGCCGTCTGAGCCCCGACGCTTCCGCACCTCGAATGCGTTGGGAGGGCCCGCCGTCGTTCATCTGGGGTTTCCCTGGGTGTTGCTGTGCGTGTGTATCTTGTCCGGGTGGGTGTCTCTCCATTGCTTCCTGACCGGGGAAGGCGGCGCGTATTCGTTGCCTTGGGGGACTCCTTTACGGAAGGCGTGGGCGACCGGAGCTCCAAGCTGCCCAACGGAGTGCGCGGTTGGGCTGACCGGGTGGCGGAGAAACTCGCCAAGGCAGAACCCGGCTGGCACTACGCCAATCTCGCCATCAGGAGCAAGCGCCTGCGCCACATCGTGGACGAACAGCTGGAGCAGGCACTGGCCATGGAGCCCACGCTCATCACCCTCTACGCCGGCGGGAACGACATCCTGGACTTCGGCACGGACATGGACCAGCTGCTGGCCCAATATGAGGAATTGGTGGCACGGCTGGCAGCCACGGGCGCCACCCTGGTGCTGTTCACAGGCTTCGATGTCAAGGTATCCGCCGTGCTTGAACCGCTGAAGAAGCGGAACACCCTGTATAACCGGCGGGTCCGGCAGCTAGCCGCCAAATACGGGGCCGTCCTCGTGGACTACTGGTGCTTCGAGGCCTTCCACGATCGCAGGATGTGGGACACCGACCGGCTGCACATGTCCAAGGCCGGCCACAAGTACCTCGCGGCCCAGGTCCTCGACCATTTGGGCGTGCCGCACAAAATCAGCCTGAGGGAGTGGGAGCCGCCGGCCAGGGTGACGCTCCGCGACTGGGAGCGGCGGCAGCGGCGCTGGGTGAAAGACTGGGTGCTGCCGCTGTTTGGCCGCAAGCTTCGAGGCGTCACGCTGGGCGACAACCTTAGTCCCCGCTGGCCCCAGCCAGTGAAGGTGCCGCGCAAAGGCGGGCTGAAAAAGCTGATGGAGCCGCCGGCCTCCTAGCCATCCGGTTTTAGTCCGGCGGGTTCAGCCCGGCCGGTTCTAGTCCAGCAGGTTCTCGAACCCCGGTGCAGTGCGGTTGGCGGCAAATTCCATGACGTCGAAGTCGGCAACGCCATGCACGTTGAACGGATCCTTGGCCAACGACTCATCGAGTGTGTTCCGGTCAGCCTTGGAAAGCAGCACGCCGCCCGTGCGCGGAACCTTGCGGCCGGCGGCGATGAAGATGCCTTCGTCGAATGCATCCTTCAGCCAGTCCACGTGGGCGTCCAGGTGCTGGTCCACGACCTCTTGGGCAACTTTGTAAGTCAGGGAAACTACGTACATGACCGCCAGCCTACCGCCACCGCCCTGGCCGCCCGGCTGGCCGCCGCCGGACCGTGCCTTGAACCGTCAAGCGTCAGTTCTCCTAGGATGGAGTAATGACCGAACCGCGCTGGCTCAACGCCAATGAACGCCGGGCATGGCTTGCCCTTCTCAGCATCAACACCATGCTGCCCGCGTCGCTCGATACCCAGCTGCATGCCGCCGGAAAGGTGTCGCTGTTCGACTACAACGTGCTGGCGATGCTCTCCGAAGCCGAAGGACGGTTCCTGCCGATGAGCGAGCTGGCCGCACGGACCAGCGCCTCCCTCTCCCGGCTGTCCCACGTGGTCACTAAACTCCAGAACCGCGGCTGGGTGGAACGCCGGCCGCATCCCGGCGATGCCCGCGTCACCACCGCACACCTCACCGAACAGGGCATGGCCACGATCGTGGAACTGGCACCAGGCCACGTCGAATCCGTCCGCTCGCTGTTCCTGGACGCCCTGAGCGAGCGTGATGTTGCTGACCTCGCCCGGATCGGCGAAAAGATCGTGGCCCGCCTGGACAGCAATCACTGGATCCTCCGCGAGCGGCAGCAGTAGCGCCAAGGAGCAGTAGCCTCCGGGAACCGCCGCCGGTACCAGCCCGTCTTGGTTGCTCCCGGCAACGGGTGGCAGACTTGCTTCCATGGATTTCACGGCCCGGTACGTTGCCCTCGGAGATTCCTTCACGGAGGGCGTGGGCGACGACGACCCGACGCGGCCCAACGGTGTCCGCGGCTGGGCTGACCGCGTGGCGGAGCAGCTGGCTGCGGCCGACCCGGGCTTCGGCTACGCCAACCTGGCGATCCGTGGCCGCAAGCTGCGCCAGATCCTGGCCGAGCAGGTGGACGCCGCCATCGCTCTTAACCCAACGCTGGTGTCCCTCTATGCCGGCGCCAACGACATCCTCCGGCCCAAGATCGACATCGACGACCTGCTCGTGGACTACGAGAAGGCCGTTGAAAAGCTCACGGCGACCGGCGCCACGGTGGTGCTGTTCACCGGTTTCGACGCGCGGGGCTCCAAGGTTTTTGGCACGATGCGGGGCCGGACAGCCATCTACAACGAGCTGGTACGCGGGATCGCCGGTGACCACGGCGCCCTGCTGGTGGACTACTGGCGCTTCAACGAATACTACGACTGGGGCATGTGGGCCCGGGACCGGATGCACATGTCAGCAGCCGGCCACGCAAACATGGCCAAGCGCGTCCTGACGGTCCTCGAACACGAGCACTCCATCGAGGTTCCGCCCATGACTCCCGTCCCCGAACTCAGCAAGGCGGAGGCACTGCGGGCCAACGCCCGTTGGGTCCGGGAATTCGCCGGGCCATGGGTAGTCCGCCGGGTCACGGGCAAGTCCTCCGGTGACAACCTGAAGCCCAGGTACGCCCAGCTCACCCGGCTCTAGCGGGCGATACCGGACGTGGCTGCGGCGCGTTGGCCCGCCGTCGGACGTCTTTTACCCTGCGGGAACCTGCGGTGGCAAACCCGCCGAAAACCGGGAAGCTTGGCAGCTGGCCCGGAAGTTTGGCAGCCGACGGCGCCGGGGGCTTTATACACCCTTTCCCGACGGATTGGTCTTTAATTCGCGTGTCTCGTAGACTTGATTGGCGCTAGGTGGCGCGGAGCGTGTGCAATTGCTCCGGTCTGCGGCGGCTGTAGTCAGTATTCACAGTCCCTTCAGGCCGGTAGTTAGGGGCTCAAGTTGCGTGCATTCCTGTATTCGCCCAGTATCCCGGGACTTCGCAGTGGCCTCCATTGCCAAGTGTCCGTGGCTCATCGCATTCCGCCGCAGTGACCCGGTTCGCCGGTGTTTGCGACCTGCGGAATGTGTGAAGCTGGATGCGGACGTCGCCTGCCGCACGGTGAAGCAGAACTCTGCCCGCCGTTTCATTTATTTTTTCAGAGGAGAGTCGTCATGGCAGCACACTGCCAGGTGACCGGAGCCGAGCCGGGCTTTGGACACAGCATTTCGCACTCGCACCGCCGCAACAAGCGCCGGTTCGACCCGAACATTCAGAAGAAGCGCTACTGGGTTCCGTCCCTGCGCCGTAATGTCACTCTGCAGGTCTCTGCAAAGGGCATCAAGACCATCGACGTACGCGGCATCGACGTTGTCGTCGCCGACATCCTGGCACGAGGAGTGAAGCTCTAGTGGCAAAGGACAAGGACGTACGTCCGATCATCAAGCTCAAGTCGACCGCGGGCACGGGTTACACCTACGTAACCCGCAAGAACCGTCGTAACGATCCGGACCGCCTGGTCCTGAAGAAGTACGACCCCAAGATCCGCCAGCACGTCGAATTCCGAGAGGAGCGCTAAACACATGGCTAAGAAGTCCAAGATTGCTCGCAACGAGCAGCGCAAGGTCATCGTTGAGCGTTACGCTGCAAAGCGCCTCGAGCTGAAGAAGACCCTGGTTGACCCGAACGCGACTGACGAAGCACGCGAAGCTGCACGCCTCGGCCTGCAGAAGCTGCCCCGCAACGCCTCCCCGATCCGTCTGCGCAACCGCGACATCATCGACGGCCGTCCGCGCGGTACCTTCCAGAAGTTCGGTATTTCCCGTGTTCGCTTCCGCGACATGGCCCACAAGGGCGAGCTTCCGGGCATCACCAAGTCTTCCTGGTAATCCAGCATCGCTGATTCCAGCAGCTTGAGGAGGGCCGGCAACCATTTGGTTGCCGGCCCTCCTGTGCGTTTAACGGCTCTTCGTGCCGGGGGCAAGCAGGCGTGACGCACCACACAGAACTGAATTACGACGGCGGCGGGCGCCTTTTCTGCGTATCTCACCTTCTGGCCCGCGGAATCTAGCGGTTTTGGCCGCCCGGGAGCCGCGTTTTTGGTTGGGTTGCGGTGGGGGTGGGGTGGGTGTATTGTTTTCTGAGTCGCCGCGAGGGAGGCCAGCGAGGAGCTGGTAACCGGGCGGCGGATCCCCTTTCAAAATAGCCTGGAAATGGTTCGCTTTTTGTGGTGTGCCGTTGTGGGTGGGGCTGGTTTGTTTGCCGGTGTGGGTTCTGGGAACAGGATTTGCGTCGGGGAGTGAAACCGGGTAAGTTTGAAAAGTTGCTCCGGAGCGATCCTGAATGTTGGTTTGGGTGGTGCCGGGTGTGTCTGTTGTTTGAGAACTCAATAGTGTGCCAAGTTTATTGATACCGATTTTTTATTGATTGGTTGAATTGCCGGGCCGCCCACCCCCGTGGTGTGGTCTGGTGTTTTGGCTGGTTTCAAATTTTGTGCAGCCGGGTGTGGTGTTATTTCCACCTGTCCTGGTTGTGTCTGTTTTACTTCAACGGAGAGTTTGATCCTGGCTCAGGATGAACGCTGGCGGCGTGCTTAACACATGCAAGTCGAACGATGATC
>NZ_JBHUSB010000009.1:0-185009 GCF_042673905.1 Arthrobacter sp. NPDC057009 | reverse complement strand
ACCGCCGCCACACACAAAGGTCCGCCCCACGCTTCCAGGAAGCGTGCACTGCCATGCCCCGAACATGTACTTGACAGGACCTATAGCCAGCTAGGCCGGCACCGGGTATGCGGCGCCGGGCAATCGTGTTTGCTTTCGTTGGGTTCAACCGGATCCCGGGACGTGCTCTTCCCGGAACAGCCGGATTGCCGGCGTGACGTTTAACACACGCCGGCGTTCTTCCCCTTCCACGAAAGGCTGCCGGCGGCGGGCCCTCTCGCGCCCGCGTCCGGCGGGGTATTCTTGCTCGTGAAGATCCAGCCCGGCGAGCGGGCACACTCCCCCCTCCGAAAGGCCCCGCCAATGAGCATGCTCGGAATCAAATGGAAGCTGCACGGCAACGGCAAGGCCGTACGCCCGGGCGAGGTGGTTGCTCCCGGCGAACGGCTCACATGGCCGCTGACCATCGGCGTGGGGATGCAGCACGTTGTGGCCATGTTCGGCGCCACCTTCCTGGTGCCGATCATCACCGGAATGCCGCCGGCCACCACCCTCTTCTTCTCCGGCATCGGCACGCTGCTGTTCCTCGTGATCACCCAGGGCCGCGTTCCCAGCTACCTTGGCTCGAGCTTTGCGTTCATCGCGCCCATCATGGCGTCCCAGCAGCAGTTCGGCATCCCGGGGGCGCTGGGCGGAGTCGTGCTCGCCGGCGCCGGGCTCGCCGTGATCGGCGCGATCGTGCAGAAGTTCGGGGCCGACTGGATCAACCGGCTGATGCCGCCCATTGTCACCGGCGCCATCGTGGCCCTGATCGGGCTCAACCTTGCACCGGCCGCCAAGAACAACTTCGACGCCGCCCCCGTAACGGCGTTGGTCACGCTGGTCACCATCATCGTGGTGAGCGTCCTCTTCCGCGGGATCCTCGGCCGGCTCAGTATCCTGGTCGGCGTCGTGGTGGGTTACCTCGTGGCCATGGTCCGGGGCGAGGTGAACTACGCCAAGATGGACGCCGCCGCCTGGGTGGGGCTCCCCCACTTCCAGACCCCCGAATTCCACCTGGGTGTGGTTGGCCTGTTCGTCCCCGTGGTGCTGGTCCTCGTGGCAGAGAACATCGGTCACGTGAAGTCTGTTTCCGCCATGACGGGCCAGAACCTGGACGGAGTTTCTGGCCGCGCCCTGATGGCCGATGGCGCCGCCACGGTGCTGGCCGGTTTCGGCGGCGGTTCGGGCACCACCACGTATGCGGAAAACATCGGCGTCATGGCGGCCACCAAGGTCTACTCCACGGCCGCCTACTGGGTGGCCGGCACTTTCGCCATCCTGCTGAGCTTCTCGCCGAAGTTCGGCGAGCTGATCGCCACCGTGCCGCCGGGTGTGCTGGGCGGCGCCGCCACCATGCTGTACGGCATGATCGGCATCCTCGGCGTCAAGATCTGGGTCCAGAACAAGGTCAACTTTTCGAACCCCGTCAACCTGACCACAGCCGCGGTCTCCCTGATCATCGGCATCGCTGACTACACCTGGACGGTCGGGGACCTGAAGTTCACGGGCATCGCCCTCGGGTCAGCCGCTGCCCTGGTGATCTACCACGGCATGAAGGCCATCGCTAAGGCGCGGGGCACCGCCGCCGAGCCCGAGACGGAGCAGCAGGGCCTGCCACCCGCCGCCAAGGCCGCCTTGAACGCCGCAGCGAAGAGGCACCCCAAGAAGCGCTAGCTGCTTCCCGGGGTGCCTCCGAGGCGTCCCGCTGCGTTTATCCGGCGTCGAACGTTTCGTCCTCGTCGTTGGGTGACTTCTCCTTCGGCAGGTCGTTCCCGCTGCCGTCCGGAATGCCCGCAGCCTCCTGGCCCGGCTCAGAGGAGAACTGCCCGGCGCTGGATTCGTCGGCGTTGCCCGCGTCGATTTCGGCGTCCGCCGACGGCACGGCGGTATCCCCGTCCTCGGCGCCCGCCCCGGGCGAAGCATCGGGGTCACGCGGCAGCGGCGATTCACCGGGGACCGGGTCAAAGCCCGCCACGGAACTCTCACCCTCGGCGTGCAGTTGGTCGTCGGTTCCGCCAAAACGTCCGGCCCCGGGTTCACCCGAGCTGTCCTGGTCCTCCTCGGCAAAGTGGCTGAGGTTCGGGGTGCCGGTCTGGAAGGTCTCACCCTCGGGGCTGTTCTGGTTCAGGCCCGCGGCGTCGAAGTCTTCTTCCTCGCGGGGCTGGGCAAACTGCTGGCCGCCTGCTTCCTGTTCCGCGGTGGGGGTGCCGTAGCCTCCTACTTCCTCTTCAGGGGCTGCATGCTGGTTGTCCTGGCTCATCTGTTCCTCCTGTTTGGTGGGGAATTGCTTGGCTGGGAATTACTGGGCACTGCGGAAAAACTCAAAGGGCCTTGCCGCCGGTGACGGGAACCACCGCGCCGGAGATGTACGAGCCGGCATCGGATGCCAGCAGGACGTAGGCGGGGGCAAGCTCGGCGGGCTGGCCGGCGCGCTGCAGCGGCGTGTCCTGGCCGAACTTCGGCAGCTTGTCCGGCCATTCGGTGGCGGGGATGAGCGGCGTCCAGATCGGCCCGGGCGCCACGGCGTTGACGCGGATCCCCTCGGGCCCGAGTTCCTGGGCGAGTGCTTTAGTGAATGCCACCTGGGCCGCCTTGGTCATGGCGTAGTCAATGAGCCCGGGCGACGGATTGAATGCCTGGATGGAGGCCGTGGTGATGATCGAGGCACCCGCTTTCAGGTGCGGCACCGCTGCTCGTGCGGTCCACAGCAGCGAGTACAGGTTGGTCTTGAAGACCCGGTCGAACTCCTCCGTGGGCAGCGACTCAAGGCTGTCCCGGTTCTTCTGGTACGCGGCGTTCAGAACCACCACATCGAGCCGGCCAAACTCGGCAACGGCATCCTGCACGATGGCCGTGCTGAAGTCCTCGTTCCTGCCGTCGCCGGCGAGGAGCAGTGCCCGGCGGCCGGCCTTGCGGATCCATTCGGCGGTGTCCTGCGCGTCGGCTTCCTCCTCGGGAAGGTAGGAAATGGCGACGTCGGCCCCCTCCCGTGCGAAGGCGATCGCCACTGCCTTGCCGATGCCGGAGTCGCCGCCCGTGATGAGGGCGGCTTTGCCTTCCAGCGCGCCGCTTCCCTCGTAGCTCAGTTCACCATGGTCCGGTTGCGGATCCATGGGCGCGGTCAGGCCGGGCTGCTTCTGTTCCTGCTCGGGGAAGGGTCCCGAATGGTACGTCCCCCGGGGATCACCGGGCTGGTGAGGCTGCTTCGCTTGGTCGCTCATCGTCCACCTACTCACATCGGTCGGGCAGTACGGTCGGGCTGCTGTCTGCGCGTCATCCATGCCCGCAGTTCTTCGAACCTAACGCAGATTTGAGGGGCAAGTCCACCACCTGGCAAAAAACTAATCAGCAAACTTAGTATTTGTTGAATTAGGGCCAACTTGAGCCTAGGTTTGGAGCACAGTGCCCGCCGAAGGGCCAGACAAAGGAGGGCTAATGAGCGATCCGGACTCCACGGCTGGCAGCGGCAGGAACGAGACACGAGAGGAACAGTTGGACCGCAACTGGATGGAACTGATCCAGGAACTGCGGGTCCTGCAGACCGGCGTCCAGATCCTCGCAGGCTTCCTGCTGACACTCCCGTTCCAGCAGCGGTTTGAGACCCTCGATGACTACCAGGAGACGCTCTACCTCGTTAATGTGGCCCTCGCCGCACTTACGACGGCGTTCATCCTCCTGCCGGTCAGCGTCCACCGCAGGCTGTTCCGCAAGCGCCTCAAGGAAACCCTCGTGACCAGCGCGGACAACATCGCCAAAATCGCCCTGGGCGGAGTGGCGGCACTCAGCGTCGGGACGGCGTCCCTGGTGTTCGATGTAACGGCAGGACGCACGGTGGGGCTGGTGGCCGGCGGCATACTCCTCGCCGTGCTGGCCATCCTCCTGGCCTATGTCCCCGTTTACCTGCACCGGAAGGCCGAGCATCAGGGAGACTGAGCGGTCAGGCCCCTTCGAGCACCTGGCGCGTGGCCCACGTGAGGTATTTGCCGGCGTCGGAGATGGCTTCCTGCGTACTGGGCGCGACGTCCAGCAGCTGCGCCGCGGCCACCACGCCGTGTTCGGCCAGTTCCTCCGGCGTGACCAGGATCCGCCCCGCCACCGCGACGACGGGAATGCCGCGTTCCCGGGCCGCCTCGGCTAGCGCGATCGGCGCCTTTCCGGTGAGCGACTGGGAATCCATGGACCCTTCGCCGGTGATCACCAGGTCGGCGTCGGCGAGCCGCTCCGCCAGCCCGGTCAGCCCGGCCACCAGCGCGAAGCCGCCTTCCAGCGTGGCTTGGGTGAAGGCAAGGAACGACGCCGGGAAGCCGCCGGCCGCGCCGGCGCCCGGGACGTTGACGTCCCGGCCCGTCAGCTCCCGGAGGAGGGAAGCCCAGTTGCGCAGGCCGGCGTCGAGCTTCTCGACCGCGTCGTCGTCGGCGCCCTTCTGGCGGCCAAAGACGTGGGCGGCACCGGTGGTGCCGTAGAGCGGGCTCTGCACGTCGCAGGCGATCCGGAACTTGACTGCCGAGAGCCGCGGATCCAGTTCGGAAATGTCGAGGGAAACGACGTCGGCCAGTGAGCCGCCGCCCAGCGGCACCACGTTCCCGGCAGCGTCAAGCGGCTTGAGGCCCAGCGCGCGCAGGGCGCCGCTGCCGGCGTCGGTCATGGCCGACCCGCCGACACCCAGCACGATCTCCGTCGCGCCTGCGTCAAGCGCGGCCGCGATGAGCTGCCCGCAGCCGTAGCTGTGCGCCCGCAAAGAGTTCTCCGGAGTGGGCTCCATATGGGCCAGGCCCGAGGCCTGGGCGGTCTCGATGACCGCGGTGCTGCCGGCGTCGTCCTTCCGGAACGCCCAGGCAGCACCTATCGGGGCGAGGATGGGACCAACAACGGCGTTGATCCGCTCCTCGTAACCTGCTGCAACGGCCGCCTCAAGGGTGCCCTCACCGCCGTCGGCCACCGGAAACTGGGTGGTGACGGCGTCGGGATAGACCCGGAGTGCACCCTCGGCGATGGCGGCGGCGGCTTCGACGGCGGTGAGTGATCCCTTGAACTTGTCAGGGGCGATGAGGATACGCATGCCCCTATCCTGCCATCAGGAGCCCGCAAGGCCTTTGCCGGACGCGTAATGCGAGTCACACAAGCAGCGGGTCAGCTGCCCTGCACCTCCTGGCCCGCATACGCCTCCAGCAGGGCTGCCGCCCCTTCCCCGGATCCGCCTTCTTCGGACAGTGCTGAACGCATGTCCTCCAGCTTTTCCGCCCCCGCCGGGAACGGCGGCAGGAGCGGCACGTCCGGATCGGTGAGGACCTCGATCAACGCAGGGCGTTCCGCGGCGAGCGCCCTGTCCCAGGCACCGGCCAGCTGCTCCGGGGAATCCACGCGGATGCCGGTCAACCCCAGTAGCTCAGCGTATCCGGCATACGGGAAGTCCGGGATTTCCTGGCTGGCGGGGAACCTCGGCTCGGACTCGTTTTCCCGCTGCTCCCACGTGACCTCCGCGAGATCGCGGTTGTTGAACACGCACACCACGAAGCGCGGATCCGCCCACTGCCGCCAGCGGTGTGCCACGGTGACCAACTCGGCAATACCCGCCATCTGCATGGCACCGTCACCGGCCAGGGCCACGACGGGCCGGTCCGGTGAGGCGAGCTTGGCCGCGAGCCCGTACGGGACCGAACAGCCCATGCTGGCGAGCGTCCCCGAAAGGTGCGCCGGAACTCCGGGCGGAAGGACCAGCTGGCGGGCATACCAGTAAACGCAGCTTCCGACGTCGACACTCACCTGCGCGTTGCCCGGAAGCCGGCCGCTGAGCTCCCGGACCACGAGCTCCGGGTTCACAGGGCTGGCCGGAACACGGGAGCGCTCCTCGGACAGGGAGCGCCAGCTGCGGACCTGCTCCTCCACCTCCGCCCGCCACTGCTTGCGGGCTTCGGCCCGCGGCTGTGCGGCCGGCTGCGCGTCGGCGCCCTTGAGCAGGTCCGCCAGCCGGCCAAGGGTTTCGGCGGCGTCACCCACCAGACCCACTTCAATGGGGTACCGGTTGCCGACCTTGCGCCCGTCGATGTCCACCTGGACGGCGCGGGCAGCGCCGGGTTTCGGGTAGAACTCGGTCCAGGGGTCGTTGGAGCCGATGATCAGGAGGGTGTCGCAGTTCCCCATCAGGTGGGCACTGGCGGTGGACCCGAGGTGCCCCATGGTGCCCGCCGCGAACGGCAGCGTCTCATCCATGTACGGCTTCCCCAGGAGGCTGGTGGTGATGCCTGCGTCCAGCTGCTCCGCCAGGGCCAGCACCTCGGCCTGCGCGTTCTTCGCACCCTGCCCCACCAGGAACGCCACCTCGCTGCCGGCCCGCAGCACCTCTGCGGCCCTGCCCAGGTCGTCCTCATGGGGCAGCACCCGGGCCGGCTGCCATTCCGGGGCGGTGACCACGATGCCGTGCTTCTGTTCGAGCTCCGGGGCCGGGGCGCTCTGGATGTCATGCGGCACGATCACCACGCACGGAGTCCGGGTTTCCAGGGCCGTGCGGAACGCACGGTCCAGCACCATGGGCAGCTGCTCGGGCGTGCTGACCATCTGGGCGAACTGCGCCGCCACATCCTTGAAGAGTGTGAGCAGGTCAATTTCCTGCATGTAGGCCGACCCCAGCACAGTGCGGCTCTGCTGGCCGATGATGGCCACCACCGGGACGCTGTCCAGCTTGGCGTCGTAGAGCCCGTTGAGGAGATGGACGGCGCCCGGGCCCTGGGTGGACGTCACCACGCCCACCTGGCCCGTGTACTTGGCATGGCCCACTGCCATGAAGGCCGCCGCCTCCTCGTGCCGGGCCTGTACGAACTCGACGCCGGTAGACTCCACGCCGGCGCTACTAAACCCGGTGCCGCTACTGCCCTCGGTGCCGTTACCGCCCTCGGCGCTGCGGCGGAGCGCTCCCATAAAGCCGTTGATGCCGTCCCCGCTGTAGCCGAAGACCCTGTTGACGCCCCAGGCCTTGAGGCGCTCCACCATTACATCGGCAACCAGCCGGTCAGCCATTGCACACTCCTCCTGATCGTCGTCCTGTCCTGGCAGTCGTCCTGCTTATTCGTCGCGCCCCTGGTCCCCGCTCATCTGGTCTTCGGCGGGCGGCGTCTCCCCAGGCGGCACTCCCCCGCCTGGTTCAAGGCCGGTGACGTTGCCGTTCAAGGGGTCAGGATTGGGTGTGGCGGCTGAATCCCCACGCTCACCCTTGCCGGCTTCGCCTGCCTTGGCGGCGTCCCGGTCCGGGTTAGCGGGGTCATTTTCGGGATGGTAAGTGCTCATGGTCGCGGGTCCTCCTTGGTTCTGGCCGCCGGTCTTGGCGGCGGACTTCACTGACGGACTCATGCTGCCGGAGTGGGTAACTCTGGACCAGTCCGGCAACACTGGACTAATTGTAAGCATGCTGATAATTCTGGAACAGTCAGATGCCGCAGAGTCCGGCCCGGCCGGAACGTATCGAAGGAGCAAACTGATGGGAATCGGCGACAGCATTGGCAAATCAGCTGAAAACGCGATGGAGGACCTGGCACGGACGTCCGAGCCGACCGACGACGCCCATGTGCCCGAACCTGGCTCAAAGGACGACGACATCCAGGTCCATTCCTCCATCAGCGAAGGTTCCAACGCCAGGGACGGTGATGCCGGCCCGCGGGCGGGCGTCCACACGACCTACACACCGCAGGGCCCGGGCACCGAGGCGAGCGGCGGCCAAGGCACGTCCGGCGCTTATGGCACGGAAGAATCAGCAGGCACGGATGAGTCAGCAGGAACCGCGGCATCCGGTGGCATAGGCGCGGCGGGCACGGACGCGCCGGACGCAGCCCGCGGGGTCCCCGGGCCGGCGGGGCTTCCCGATCCGGACCCGGAGGAGCTGCGCGCCGATCCTTCCGAGGGGGACCAGGACCCCGGCACCGGACTGGGCCGGGGCTAACCCCACTGCCCCGCTAGCCCCACTGTCCGCGCGCCTGCAGGACTTCCTTCAGCAGGTCGGCGCGGTCTGAGACGATCCCGTCCACGCCGAGGTCGAGCAGCCGGTGCATCTCGGCGGGGTCGTTGATCGTCCAGACATGCACATACAGTCCCAGCTCGTGCGCGCGGCGCACATACTCCGGCGTGACGACGGGAATGGCCCGGTAGCGCACCGGCACCTGCAGGGCATCGACGTCACGCAGCGCCCGGCGCAGCACGGCCCGCACCGGGGACCTGACTCCGCGGACCGAGAGCAGCGGCCCCAGCACCAGGAAGAGGGCATTAACCAGGGTCCCGGCCGATGAGGCGGTCCGGCGGCTGAGCCGCTTCAGGACTGCACGGCGCCGGAGGTCGGAGAAACTCGCGATCAGCACACGGTCGTGGACCTGGTGGCGCTCGATCGCGGCCACGACGCTGGGCACGGAGTGCCAGTCCTTGACATCAAGGTTGAACCGCGTGCCCGGAAACGCCGCCACGAGCTCGTCGAAGGTGGGCACGGGCTCCGCCCCGCCGATCCGCACCCGGCGGACCTCGTCCGCGGTGAGGTCGTGGATCCTGCCGCGGCCGTCGGTGACCCGGTCCAGGGTGCGGTCGTGGAACAGGAGCAACTCACCGTCGGACGTGGTGTGGACGTCCGTCTCAAGGTGGCAAAAGCCAAGTTCGACGGCGGAGCTGAACGCCGCCAGCGAGTTTTCCAGGCCCTCCAGCGAGAATCCGCGGTGCGCCATGGCCACCGGGCTGCCTGACGCGGCAGAAGAGCCGGAAGGATAGCCGGCGGAGAAGTAAGGCAGGGGTCCGGTCATTCCCGAAGCTTAACGGAGCACCCCTAGGCCGGCAGGATCTCCACGCCGTCGCTGCAGTGCAGCAGCGTGCGGCCTCGGCCGCCGTCGAGATCCACCCACACCACGGTACGGTCCGCCGTCAGGGCTGAAACACGGCCGCCGGTTTCAAAGCCGGGCGACAGCCGGACGGTGACGCGGTCGCCCTCGCTCAGCGCCGACCAGTGAGCGGACGGCTCCGCCGGCCGCAATGGCGCCTCGGCGGCAATTTTGGTCTTTCTCCTGGCCACGACGTCCCCTATCGGTCACTCATCCAACACGCCACACCCTAGGGTGCGCACATGAACGCAAGTTGATCGCCAGCCGGGAGTTCGGTGGCAGGCCGGCGACGGCCGGTTTACGGCAACTGGAGGCCCAGCGCGGCGAGCCTTTCCTCCAGAATCTGGGCCACGCCGTCGTCGTCAAAGTGCGGCGCCTGCTGGCCTGCAGCCCGGATCGCCTCCGGGTGGCCGCTGGCCATGGCATAGCCCTGACCGGCCCAGCGGAGCATCTCAATGTCATTGGGCATGTCACCGAACGCCACCACGTCCGAGGCGTCGATCCCCAGCGAGGCGGCATACTCGGCCAGGGTGACGGCCTTGTTGATTCCCGGCACGGCAAGCTCCAGCATGGCGACGGTCGGCGCCGAGTGGGTTACCGAGGCGAGGTTCCCGACGGCGGGGCTTACCTGTGCGAGGAACTCGTCGGCCGTGCCCTCCCGGACTATCGCCAGGAACTTCACGACGGCGTCTTCCGCAGTGAGCGTCGAGGCCAGCGGGGCAGGGGTGAATTCGGACAGCAGCTCGCTTGAGCCGTTTTCGATAAAGCCGGGCTCGAGGTGGAAGCCGGTGAGGGTCTCGGCTGCGAAGAGGGCGGTGGGGCGGAGGTTCTTGATGATGCGGCGGATTTCGAAGATGTCGTCGATGGCCATGGTCTGGGCCGAGACAACCTTGTCCTCTTCCAGGTCCCACACCACGGCGCCGTTGGAACAGATCACGGTGCCCGTGTGGCCCAGCTGCTCCTCGAGCGGGTGGAGCCAGCGCGGCGGGCGGCCGGTGACGAAGACGAGTTCGACGCCGGCGTTCCGGCAGGCGTGGAAGGCACGGACGGTGCGGTCACTGATTCTTCCGTCGTGCCCAAGGATCGTTCCGTCTATGTCACTCGCTACCAACCGCATGGTGCCAGTTTACGTGGGCTCAGGAGACGGGGAGGCTCACCGTCACGGTAGTGCCCTTGCCCGGCGCACTGCTCAGGCTGATGGAACCGCCATGGCCCTCGGCGATGGTCTTGCTGATCGGCAGGCCAAGGCCGGCGCCGGGGATGGCCGTTTCACGCGAGCGCGCAGCCCGGAAGAACTTGGTGAATGCCTGCTCCTGCTCCTGATCGTCCATCCCGATCCCGGTGTCTGCGATGGAACAGACGACGTGACTGTCCGCCCGGCGGGCAATCGCCGTGACCTTTCCCCCGTGCGGCGAGAACTTGATCGCGTTGGATACCAGGTTGCCGAACAGCTGCCGGATCCGGCCGGGATCGACGCGGGCGGTCAGGGGTTGTTCGACGTCGAGGACGAGTTCCACGCCGCTGCCGGCTGCCTTGGCGGAGGAGGAGGCCACGACGCCGGCCAGCAGGCCGGCCACGTCGGCCTCCTGCAGCGCCAGCTCGATCCGCTCGGAAGCAATCGCAATCAGGTCGTTCACAAGCCCCAGCAGGTTGTGGGCGTTCCGCTGCACGATCTTCAGTTCCTCCTCGATGTCCTCATGGCCGGGCTCGTCGAGGACCAGTTCGAGGTAGCCAAGGATGGACGTCAGCGGGGTGCGCAGCTCGTGGGAGACGGTGGCCACGAAATTGTCCTTGGCCGACAGGGCATGGATCAGCGCCGTGACTTCGGCGAACGTGATCACCGCGCCGCGGCGGTCACCGCTGCCGGAGCCCATGGTGCGGGCCGTGACGGAGTAAGCACGCATGCCCCGACCCTGACTAGCCCCGCCCTGACCGGCCCCGCCTTCAGCAGCCCAGCTTTCACCAGCCCAGTACAGTTCGTCCGTGAACGTCTCGCCGGCCGCCGCCCGCGCTGCGGGGAAGCGTTCGGGCGGCACCGGAGTGGTGCGGTCCGCTTCGAAGAGCCACGGCCGGCTGCCCGGCGGGGCCGGGCGCGAGAGTGCGGGATCAGTCTGCAGGGCCTTGTTGGTCAGCACGTCCTGTCCGTCCTGGTCCACGACCTGGACGGCCACATTCACTGTGGAGAGCACGGCATCCAGCAGCCGCTGCCGGCGGACGCTCTCGGCGGCTGTGTCCGCGAGGGCTTCGTCTTTCCTGACCAGGGTCTGCCTCTGCCGGTAGAGCGTGCCCGCCACCACGTGAGCCGTGACGGCGATGGCGGCCATGACAAGGGGCATGAAAATCGTGCGGATCATCGATGCCTGCGTGGGCGGGGTGCCAAAAACGGCGGGGGGAAGAATCGTGCTGAGGATCGTCGCGGCCACCGCGAGGACCACGCCCGTCCGGTCGCGGTCAACGGACAGCCAAATCACGGGAAAGACCAGCAGCAGGCTCAGGACGTTGAAGTTGGAACCTCCGGCCTCCCTCGTGAAGCCGATGGCCACGCAGTCGAGCACCGGAATCACGGCGCACGCCTTTGCCGGAAGCCTGCCCCAGGGAACGGCGACGCTCAGTGTAAGAAGCGCGGTGTGTGCCAGCAGGGCGAGCCGGAAGCGGGGATCAGCCAGTGTCTCCGGGTAAAAAACCCAGGCGGCCACAACCACCAGCAGCACCGTCACTGAAAGGGGCAACTGCCTGACAACGACGCCGCCGCGCCCGCCAAGCCCGCCAAAGAATGCGTCCACCCTGTCGGCCAATGGTGTACCGGAACCGGTGTCTGGCCAAACGCCCGGCCGGTCCCGCGGCACACTTACACGACCCATCAGTCTCTCCCCCGGAGCAGCATGAAGTACGTGCCTCCGGCTGCTTGAAGGTCAGTGGTCATAGCCTAGCGGGCACAGCGGAAACCGGCGCGGGGTAGATCAATTTTTTACGCTGCGGTCCTAATGGCGGGGCGGCGCAGTGGACTCCCGCACCACCAGCTGGGTGGCAAGCTCCACCCGGTTGGAGTCCAGCTCTTCGCCCCGCGCCTGGCTCAGGACCGCCCGCAGCGCCGCCCTTCCCATTTCATGCAGCGGCTGCGAGACCGAGGTCAGGGAGGGTACGGCATCCTCTGCCAGCGTGGTTCCGTCGAAACCCACAAGGCTGAGGTCTTCCGGGATGCGGATGCCGTGGTGGCGGGCCTCCCGAAGGACTCCGACAGCAACGCTGTCGCTGCCGGCAAAGATCGCCGTCGGCTGTTTTGGCAGGGCAATCAGGCGCTGAAGACCCTCGATGCCGTGATGGGTGCGGAATTTTCCGTGAATGATGTATTCCGGATTCACCGTCGCGCCCCCGGCCGCCAGGGCGGACATGTAGCCATGCAGGCGCGCCTGGTTGCACTCGGCTGTCTCGTGCCCGCCCAAGTACGCAATGTCCCTGTGCCCGAGCTTGATCAGGTGCTCCGCGGCGGCCTTGCCGCCTGCCCAGTTCGTCGCTCCGACACTGACCACGTCCGGTGGCGGCGGGTTAAGCGGATCCACCACGGCCACCGGGATGTTCCGCCGCCTGAGGGCTGTCAGCTGGGCTTCACTGAAGTCAGAGGTCACCAGGATCAGCCCGATCCTGCCGTGCGCAACCATCCGCTCCGCCCGTTTTTCGGGACTGAGGCCAGGAATTGCCCCGCTGCTGGCGGTGCTCATAAGAACCTCCACTCCAACAGACGCCGCATACTCGAGGATTCCGTTGAGGACAGCGGTCGAGTAAGCAGGCGTGAAGGCATCAAAGGAGACCTCGACGATTGAAGGCTCAGGCGTGACAATGCGGCGCTGCAACGGTGACTGGTAACCGGCGTCGACCAGTGCCGCCAGCACTTTGGCCCGGGTTTCTTCCGCCACATCTTCGCGGCCGTTGACCACCTTGGAGACGGTAGGCGTCGAGACGCCCGTCAACCTCGCAATAGCTGCCAGCGTGGTCTTCTTCGGGGGTGTCGAGAGGGACACTGCCATTCCGCCTTTCGAAAATGTTTCGCCGCAAGAAGTCTCGCCCAGTCCGCCGAGAACGTCAACTGCTGCCTGAATTCAGCGCCAGTTCGGCCCCGATGAAAGCCTTGACCGTGACGCCGATCACTAGTACGTTTACACCGTATCGAACGCTTATCGAAAAGTTTCGAGAAGCACGCTTTCAAATTCGTTCCCGTCTCGCAGCGGAGACGGGGTTTCAAGCCTGGGAGCCAACGACGCCCCCGAAGGATGAACGGAAGACTGATGAAATTTCGCAAACTGCACGCCGCAGGGACAGCCCTCACTGCCGGCGCCCTCGCCCTTTCCCTGGCAGCCTGCGGCTCCAGCGGCCCGTCCAGCAGCTCCGCCAATGCGGATTCTGCTTCCATGTGGGGCCTGACAGGCGGGAACCAGGTGCCGCTCAAGAATTCTGTCGACGCGTGGAACAGCGCCCACAGTGACCAGAGCATCAAGGTCGAGTTCTTTGCGAATGACGCATACAAGACCAAGGTCCGCACGGCAGTTGGTGCCGGGCAGGGACCAACCTTCATCTACGGCTGGGGCGGCGGCGTGCTGAAGTCCTACGTCGATGCCGGACAGGTTGAGGATTTGACCGGATTCCTGGAGAAGAATCCGGAGGTGAAGGACCGGTACCTGCCGGCCGTGCTGAAGAACGGCGAGATCGACGGCAAGGCTTACGCCATCCCCAACAACAACGCCCAGCCGGTGATCCTCTATTACAACAAGGAAGTATTCGAAAAGGTGGGCGCACAGCCGCCCAAGACCTGGGACGAGCTGATGGCACTGGTGCCGAAGTTAAAGGCCGCGGGCATTGCCCCGTTTTCGCTGGCCGGCCAGTCCAAGTGGCCGAACCTCATGTGGCTTGAGTACCTGGTTGAGCGCATCGGCGGCCCCGAAGTGTTCGCAAACATCGCTGCGAACAAGCCCAACGCCTGGTCCGACCCGGCCGTTGCGGAGTCCCTGACCAAGATCCAGGAACTGGTTGACGCCGGAGGGTTCGTCAACGGCTTCTCCTCGATCGCCGCCGACAGCAGCGCCGACCAGGCCCTGCTATACACCGGCAAAGCTGCCATGATCCTCCAGGGCGGCTGGATCTACCAGGGCATGAAGAAGGACGCCGGGAACTTTGTAAGCAGCGGCAAGCTCGGCTTCACCTCGTTCCCGTCCGTATCCGGCGGCAAGGGCGACCCCGCCAACGTTGTGGGCAACCCGTCCAACTTCTGGTCAGTGTCCTCCAAGGCCACCGAATCCCAGAAGGAAGCCGCACTGAACTACATCAAGGACGGCATGTTCACTGAAAAGAACACCCAGGACCTGATCGACTCCGGCGCTGTGCCGGTGATCAAGGGCATCGAGTCCAAGCTCGAGGCATCCCCGGACAAGGACTTCCTGACCTTCGCCTATGGCCTGGCCAAGGACGCACCCACCTTCACTATGTCTTGGGACCAGGCCCTGAGCCCCGCCCAGGGTGACGCCATGCTCTCCAACCTGGACCAGATCTTCCTGAAGAAGATCACCCCCCAGCAGTTCGTGGACACCATGAACGCGACGGTGGCGAAGTAGCCGTGGCTTTGACTACAAGCTCCTCCCGGCGGACCCTGAGCAGGCGGCCCCTGCGCAAGGGTCCGTCCGGGTGGCTCGCCGTGCCGGCCCTCGTTTTCTTCCTGGCCTTCGCAGTAATCCCGCTGGCCGGGGTGCTCTTTCTCAGCTTCACGAGCTGGGACGGCCTGGGCGAAATCAGGCTCGATGGCCTTGGCAGCTGGACTTCCGTCCTTACCGATCCGGTGACCGGCAACGCAGTGGTGGTCACCGCAAAGATCATCGTCTTCTCGTTCATTGTCCAGGCACCCATCAGCCTGCTGCTGGGCGTGTTCACCTCCGGTGCACAGAAGTACCGTGCTGCCCTTGCGGTGCTGTACTTCGTGCCGCTGCTGCTCTCGTCAGCAGCCGTCGCCATCGCATTCAAGGCCCTCCTGGACCCCAACTTCGGAATGGGACCCGGGCTGGGCATTCCCGCCCTGGCACAGGACTGGCTCGGCAATTCGGATCTGGTCCTGTTCGTGGTGGTCTTCGTGATCGCCTGGCAGTTCGTCCCCTTCCACACCCTCATCTACCAAGGCGGCGTCCGCCAGATCCCCACCTCGCTGTATGAGGCGGCACAGATCGACGGGGCAGGCCGGATCAAGCAGTTCTTCCACGTCACGCTGCCCCAGCTGAAGTACACCATGATCACCTCATCCACACTCATGGTGGTGGGCTCCCTGGCCTACTTCGACCTGGTCTTCGTCCTGACAGCCGGTGGCCCCGGCTATTCCACCCGGCTGCTTCCACTGCACATGTATCTCACCGGATTCAAGGCCAACGACATGGGTGCGGCCAGCGCCCTGGGAGTCATCCTGGTGGTGATCGGCCTGGTCCTGGCCCTCCTCCTGCAGCGGCTCGGCGGACGCAGCCGCAGCGCAAGCCAACTTGAAGGAGCCTGACATGGCCTCAACCACCCAGCTCGCGGCTCCTCCCGCAGCCCCTGCCTCCCGGCGGCAGCCCGTGCCGCGCGGCACCAAGGGCGCGGGCAGCCGTCCCAATTTCCTCGGCTCGCTCGGCGGGTGGATCTGGCTTGCCGTGATCATCCTGCCCGTCTACTACGTCATCATCACCAGCCTGAAGGACCAGGCTGGATTCTTCTCCACCAACCCGATGATGCCGCCGACAGAGCCAACGCTGGACAACTACAAGCTGGTCCTGGAGAAGGACTTTGCCATGTATTTCGCCAACAGCCTGATTGTCACCATCGGCAGTGTGATTCCCGCCCTCCTGGTGTCCTTCATGGCGGCATACGCCATCGTGCGTGGCAGCGGCTGGTTCGTGAATTCCACTAACAAGCTCTTCCTGCTGGGCCTGGCTATCCCCCTGCACGCCACGATCATCCCCATCTACTGGATGATCACCCGCGCCCATATGTACGACACCCTCCTGGCGCTGATCCTGCCTTCCATCGCCTTTGCCATACCGATCTCTGTTCTGATCCTGTCCAACTTCATGCGGGACGTGCCGAATGAGCTGTTCGAGTCCATGCGGCTGGATGGATGCAGCGACTGGACCATGATGTGGCGGCTGGCACTGCCCCTCATGCGCCCCGCGGTGGTAACGGTCGGAATCTACAACGCCCTGCACGTGTGGAACGGCTTCCTGTTCCCGCTCATCCTGACGCAGAGCCCTTCCACCCGGGTGCTCCCGCTGTCCCTGTGGACGTTCCAGGACGAATTCACATCCAACATCCCCGCTGTGCTGGCCTCCGTGGTCTTGGCCACGCTGCCATTGCTGGTGCTCTACGTCATGGCCCGCCGCCAGCTGCTCAGCGGCCTGACCGCCGGTTTCAGCAAGTGAGCCTCTGCCCAGGGTTACTGCAATTGGGCCAGAGGAAGAAAGGAAAAAACCAATGAGTGACCGTAGGCCCCTGCGCGTCGGGATGGTGGGATACGCCTTCATGGGCGCCGCCCACTCACATGCCTGGCGGACAGCCCCCCGGTTCTTCGACCTGCCCCTGCAGCCGCAGCTCACCGCCGTCGCCGGCCGGAATGCCGACGGCGTGAGGGCGGCCGCCGACAAGCTCGGCTGGGAGTCGGTCGAGACGGACTGGCGGCGCCTGATCGAACGCGACGACATCGACCTGATCGATATCTGTACGCCTGGTAACACCCATACTGAGATCGCTATCGCCGCCCTGGAGGCCGGCAAGCATGTCCTGTGCGAGAAGCCGCTGGCCAACTCGGTCGAGGAGGCGGAGCGGATGACCGTTGTGGCCGAAGCGGCCGCCAAGCGCGGCGTGTTTGCGATGTGCGGCTTCAGCTACCGCCGGACTCCTGCCCTGGCCTTGGCCAAGCGGATGGTGGACGAGGGCCGGCTGGGGACCATCCGGCATGTGCGCGCGCAGTACCTGCAGGACTGGCTATCCGACGAGAACGCCCCCATGACCTGGCGGCTGGACCGAAGCAAGTCCGGGTCCGGGTCGCTGGGAGACATCGGCGCCCACAGCATCGACGCAGCCCAGTGGATCACCGGACAGAAAATCAGCGGCGTTTCCGCACTGCTGGAAACATTCGTCCGCGAGCGTCCCCTGGCCGGGGACCTGGTGGGGTTGGGCGGGCACGGCGACGTCGGCCGGGATGCCCCGCGCGGGGCCGTCACCGTTGATGATGCGGCCATTTTCAGCGCCCGTTTTGAAGCCAACAGGTCCGACGGCGGTGCGGCCGGCGCGGGCGCCGTCGGCGTTTTCGAGGCAACGCGCTACGCGCTGGGACGGAAGAACGCGATGCGTCTGGAACTGAACGGCACCAAGGCGTCCCTTGCCTTCGACTTCGAGGACATGAATGCCCTGTCCTTTTACGATGCCGCCGAATCCCCCGACGCCGGTTTCCGCCGGATTTTCGTCACCGAGCCGGAACACCCTTATGTGGGCAACTGGTGGCCCACCGGCCATGGCCTTGGATACGAGCACGGCTTCACCCACCAGGTGGTGGACTTGGTCACCGCGATAGCGCAGGGCACGCAGCCGGAGCCGTCCTTCGCGGACGCCCTGCAGGTCCAGCGCGTACTGGCCGCGGTGGAGGCGAGCGCCGCCAACTCCAGCCAATGGCAGAAAGTATGAGAAGCATGAGCGCAGAAGGAACCCCGATGACACGACCCATTACGCTCTTCACCGGCCAGTGGGCCGACCTGCCGTTCGAGGAGGTGGCCCGGCTCGCGGGCGAGTGGGGCTTTGATGGCCTGGAGATCGCCTGCTGGGGCGATCACCTCGATCCGCGCCGCGCCGCAGAGGACGATTCCTACCTCCAGGGCCGGCTGGACATCCTGGAGAAAAACAACCTGAAGGTCTTCGCCATCGCCAACCACCTCACCGGCCAGGCCGTGTGCGACGATCCCATCGACGAGCGCCACCAGGGCATCCTGCCCCCCGAAATCTGGGGCGACGGCGATCCCGAGGGCGTCCGTGCCCGGGCAGCAAGATCGATGATGGATACCGCCCGCGCGGCTGCCAGGCTGGGCGTCAAGACCGTGACCGGCTTTACCGGCTCGTCGATCTGGAAGGCCGTGGCCATGTTCCCGCCCGCTCCGGAGTCAATGATCGACGGCGGATACCGGGACTTCGCTGACCGGTGGAACCCGATCCTGGACGTTTTTGACGAGGTCGGGGTCCGCTTCGCCCTCGAAGTGCACCCCTCCGAAATCGCGTACGACTACTGGACCACCAAGCGGACCCTGGAAGCCATCGGCCACCGGCCGGCCTTCGGCCTGAACTTCGACCCGTCCCACTTCATCTGGCAGGACCTTGATCCGGTCATGTTCCTGCAGGACTTCGCTGAGCACATCCTGCACGTGCATGTGAAGGAATCGGTGCGCCAGCTGGACGGGCGCAACGGCAGGCTCGGCTCGCACCTGGCGTGGGCCGATCCGCGCCGCGGCTGGGACTTTGTCACCGCAGGGCACGGCGACGTGCAGTGGAACAGGATCTTCCGCACGCTGAACGCGATCGGCTACACCGGACCCACCAGCATCGAATGGGAAGACGCCGGGATGGACCGGCTGACCGGCGCCCCGCAGGCGCTCGAACTGGTCAAGGGCCTTGCGGCGATTGCCCCGCCGGCCGCGGCTTTCGATGCCGCCTTCGCCACCCGCTGAACCCCACTTCAACCAGCCATCGGCTGCAAGCAAAAGGAACTCCGTTATGACAGAACCTAAATCCGCCCTGGTGGTGCGGGGCGGCTGGGACGGCCACCAGCCCTTTGAAGCCACCGAACTTTTCATTCCGTACCTCAAGGACAACGGCTACGAAGTCAGGGTCGAGGAATCGCCAAAGGTCTATGCAGACGCCGGCTACATGGCAGGCGTCGATCTGATCATGCAGTGCATGACCATGACAACCATCGAAAAGGAGGAGTTCGCCGGACTGCGTGCCGCCGTCGAAAACGGCACCGGCCTGGCCGGCTGGCACGGCGGGATCGCCGACTCCTACCGGAACAACTCGGACTACCTGCACCTGATCGGCGGCCAGTTCGCCTGCCACCCGGGCAAGCACCCTGATGAGTGCACTGGTGAGCAGTCCGACAACTATGTCCCCTACACGGTCAATATGCTCCCCGAAGCCGCCAACCACCCGATCACCGAAGGCATCGGCGACTTCGACCTCGTCACGGAGCAGTACTGGGTCCTGGCCGACGACTACATCGACGTCCTCGCCACCACCACCCAGAAGGTCCGCGAGTGGGACCCGTGGCACCGCGAAGTCACCTCCCCGGCCATCTGGACGCGCCAGTGGGGCAAGGGCCGGATTTTCGTGGCCACCCCCGGCCACCGCGTCGACATCCTCCAGGACACGAACGTCCGCACCATCATTGAAAGGGGCCTGCTGTGGGCAAGCCGGTAGAAACTGCTGAACCGTTGAAAGTGGGCATCATTGGCTGCGGAGCCATCATTGCCCAATATCTGACGAACTTCCGCCGGCTGGACCAGATCGAACTGGTGGCTGTGGCGGACCTGGACCCCGTGCGCGCCCAGGCCGTGGCGGACGACTACGACGGCGTCCGTGCGGTTTCCGTCGACGAGCTTCTGGCGGCGGACGACGTCGATCTCGTCCTGAACCTGACCATTCCGGCCGCCCATGCGGACGTTGCACTGAAGGCTATTGCTGCCGGGAAGAGCGTCTACGGGGAAAAGCCGCTCGCGGCGACCACTGCCGAGGCGCAGCAGGTCCTGGCGGCGGCACGGGAGGCGGGGGTCGTCGTCGGCTGCGCCCCGGACACGGTGCTCGGCACCGGGATCCAGACGGCCCGCAAGGCGATCGACGACGGCCTGATCGGCGCGCCGATCAGCGCAACGGCCACCATGGTGACACCCGGCCACGAGCGCTGGCACCCGAATCCGGACTTTTACTACCAGCCCGGCGGCGGCCCCCTGCTGGACATGGGCCCGTACTACGTCAGCGCGCTGGTCACATTGCTCGGCCCGGTGGTTTCGGTGATCGGCGCCGCGAGCCATACCCGGAACGAGCGCACCATCGGCTCCGGGCCGCGCGTCGGCGAGACGGTGCCGGTGAATATTGATTCCCACGTCACCGGGGTTCTGGTGCACGCGTCCGGCGCCCTGTCGACGCTGTTCATGAGCTTCGACGCCGTGAAGTCCAAGTCGCCGAACATCGAAATCCACGGTGAACGCGGTTCGCTGGTGGTGCCGGATCCGAACCATTTCGACGGCGACGTCCAGCTCTTCGCGTTGGGCGCCGAGGACTGGCAGACCCTTCCCGTCTCGGCCGGCTACGTGGATTCCGGCCGGGGCTTCGGGATCGCCGACCTCGCCGCCACTCCCCCGGGTTCCGAGCCGCGCGCCGGGGGGCAGCTTGCTTACCACGCCCTCGAGGTAATGGAGTCCGTGCTCGCCTCGGCAAAGAGCGGCTCCGCGGTGCAGATCCAGAGCACGGCGGCCCGTCCGGCGGCCGTGGAACTGACGACCCTGGCAGCCCAGGTCGCGGAGGTCAGCTCGTAGGGCTGGCCCTGGTTACGCCCGATTCCCAGGCGGCGGCGGTGTTACCGCCGCCGCCGTGCTCGTTGCATGGTGGCTTACTCGTCGTGGGGCGGGCCCTGGCCACTTCGTTGACCGTTTTCGGGCAGGCAGGCGGCGGGCCGGTTCGTTCCCGGTAGCAGCGGTGCAGTTGAGCGGTAGGTGTGGCCGGTTGGGGTGGTGATTTCGATGGTGTGTCTCGGTCCTGGTCTGGGTTGTGCTTTCCAGCCGGGGAGTTCTTTGGTGTGGTTGCAGGCTTCGCAGAGTCCGGCGCCGTTTTCGAGGCTTGTTGGGCCGTCGTCGTGCCAGGGGATGATGTGGTCGTGGTGTCGGATGGGGGCGTCGCAGTAAGGGGTGCGGCAGGTGTCGTCCCTTACCTGGATGAAGCGGCGCAGCGGTGGCGGGAAGAGCCGCCGCTTCGAGTCCATGGCGACCAGGTCGCCGGTGTCAGGGGCTGTGTAGAGCCGGCGGAGCCAGATCTTCAGTTCCTGCACTGCGTCCTTCTGGCCGGCAGTGTGTGCATCGCCCGTGGTTGACCGGCCGCGCCTCTTGTCTCCCTTTTCCGGGTTGAGGAGTTCGCGTGCCCATGCTGCGGGGACGGTGCCGTAGCCGGTGAGGCGCGCGGGTTCGCTGTCGCCTTGGAGGAGGGTGCGGTCGGTCATGACGAGGTTGATGTCGATGCCGCTGATCCCGCCGGGGGTGCCGGTGACGGATTCGACGAGAGTGTCGGTCATGGCCTGGTTTTTGGAGCGCGGGTCCCCGGCGGAGCGGAGGGCATCGGCGTGGGCACTGAGCGCTTTGTAGGCGGCGACGCCCTCGTGGGCGGGCAACAGGGCTGTGAGGTAGGTCATGCAGTCCGGGGCCGGGCGCAGGCTCACGCCCCGCTCGGTGGCGGCGTGGCTGGCCCGCTGGGTGACCGAGCGCGGATCCCGTCGGATCGCAGCGGCTTTGACCGCGGCGATGACACCGCGGGTACCGACCCCGTCGAAGGTCCCGGTATCGGCGGCGAGTTCCTCGTCGACCGCGGCCCGGTCTTCGACGGTCAGGACGGCCGTTTCCTTCACCACATGCATGGCCTTTTCTTCGCTCAGCCGGCCGGTATCCAGAGCGGTGAGGGTGTGGGGCATTTCAATGACGAGGGCTTTGGCCATGCCGAGCAGCCGGCCGCCGCGGTGCGGGGACTCACCCCGGGCCAGGGCGATCTGCTCAGCCACACCAAGGCCCGTTTCCTTGTGCCGCTTCCTGCCCAGATCCTCAGCCGACAGGTTACCGGGACTGCTCTGCGCCGGGCTGCTCGCGGCATCGGGTTCGGCTTGTTCCTGGCGCTGTCTCGCTTCGAACTCGACGGCCAGCCTGGCCTGCTGCCCGGTGGCCCAGCGTTTGAATTTCTCCAGAACCGCGGTCTGGTCGATCAACCCGGGACCGTCGGCTGTCAGGTCGGGCTTCAAGAAATCCTGTGCCCCCGCCAGCCTGCCGTCGAGACTCAGCCTCTGTGCAGGAGCTATATGGGCGTCGAAGGCGTCCGCGAACACGTAGTCCCTAGAATGAAGCTCGAGAAACGGGTTATCAAGAAGCTCGGGAAACGGGTCCTCCGGGAAAACGCCGTCCGGATACTCCCCACCGGGGAAAGGGTCCTCCGGAACCACCTCGTCGAGGTAATCGTCATACACGAACCCGCCAGCCGCGAATTCATCATCGAAAACTGCGTATGGGAAAAGGGCGTCCGGAACCGGGGCAGCATCCGGGGCGTCGCCGTTCGGCGTCCCTGCCTTCACTGCTGAATTCCCGGGAACCTCCATGAACACAGTCTGCCGAGGGGCACTGACATTAAAGGCCCGTTTCGAGCCCAGACGGAGACGGATCTGAAAAACTTTTTTGGCTCCGTCCTGGGACGAATCCTATGGGCCGGATCAGGGCGCTCCCAGATGTGAAAACGCCCTGATCGGCTACCCAGTTGGTCGCGACGGGACGGCTCAACCAGCGGCTTGAGCCACCTTGCGCTGTTCCGCCCTGTACTGCTCCGCGATGGCGGGCCGGAAGTCCGGCTTGGGAGTGCTGTCCAGCGCTACCTCCCACTGCGGCCTCTCCCCGGAGAGCGCCCACGCGGCCTGGACGGCGGCTCCCCGGGCCACGTACTCGCCGGGGCTGGGAATCAGGACGGGCAGGTCGAACACCTGGGCCGCGATCCGCTGGACGGCAGGGTTCTGCACGGCGCCACCGATCAGGAGCAGCCGCTCGGCGGGATGACCGAGCGCACGGAGCGCGTCCAGTCCCCCTGCCAGCCCGCACAGCATCCCCTCGACGGCGGCCCGCGCGAAGTTGCTGCGCGTGGTCGACGCGATGCTGAGCCCCGAGAAGCTCGCCGTGGCACGTGGCAGGTTGGGCGTCCGCTCCCCCTCGAAGTAAGGAACCAGCACCACGCCGCCCGCCCCGGGTTCCGCCTCCAGCGCCAGCCGGGACAGCTCGTCGAAGTCCACTCCGAGCAGCCCGGCAATGGACGTCAGCACGCGCGCCGCGTTGAGGGTCACGGTAATGGGAAGGAACAGCCCGCTCGCGTCCGCGAAACCCGCCACGGTGCCGCTCGGGTCGCCGATCGGAGTGTCGGAGACGGCGAACACTGTGCCGCTGGTGCCCACCGATACGACGACGTCCCCAGGCCGGGCGCCCAGGCCCAATGCCGCTGCAGCATTGTCCCCCGCTCCGGCGCCCACTTGGACAGCCTGCCCCGGCAGGATGGACTCCCCCGCGATGGACGGGTGGACGGAACCGGGTGAAGCGCCGGGTTCCAGCACGCGCGGCAGGATCACCGCACCGCCGGCGTTACCGGCTCCGTCCGAAGCCTCAACAGCCTCCCGGCCAAAAGCCAGGCGGAACAGCTCCAGGTCGTATTCGCCGGTGGCGGGGTTCCAGTAGCCCGTGCCGCTGACATCGGAGCGGTCCGTGGTGAGCTGCTCCAGCTCAGGCCCGAGTGGGCTGGTGTCCGCGGGGCCGTAGCCCCGCAGCCGCCAGGTCAGCCAGTCATGCGGAAGCACGACGGCGGCCACCCGGCCGGCGATGTCCGGCTCGTTGTCGCGGACCCACCGGATTTTGGTGACAGTGAAAGAGGCCACCGGAACCAGGCCAGTCCGCTTGGCGTAATCCGAAGCGCCCACCTCTTCGGTGAGTGCTGCGGCGGCTTGTGCCGAGCGGGTGTCGTTCCAGAGCAGCGCGGGCCGCAGCACGTTGCCGTCCGCGTCCAGCAGCACCATGCCGTGCTGCTGGCCTCCCACGGAAACCGCACTGACCCCGGAGAGCCCGCCGGCGTCGTCGAACGCTGCGGACAGCGCCCGCCACCAGTGGTCCGGGTGGACTTCGGTACCTTCGGGATGGCCGGCACGGCCCTCCCGGACCAGGGCACCGGTAGCCGCATCGAGAACCACCACCTTGCAGCTTTGGGTCGAGGAGTCGACCCCGGCAACCAACGACACAGGAAAAGCCGTTGACATGGGAACAGCCGCCACGGGATCAGCGCGCGCCGAGCAGGTGTTCGATGAACAGCTGCTGGAGCTTTACAAAACCGAAGCCCTTGCCGCCAAAGTAGGCATCGGCGTCGAAATCCTCGTAGGAGGAGCGGTCCGCGAGAAGCTGCTCGTAGCCTTCGCCCGGGTTGAGGGTGGGAACGTTGATCTCGGAAACCCGCGACGCCTCCAGGGCAGCCTGCACCTCGGGGTCGGCGCGGAAGGCCTTGGCCCGCTCCTTGAGCAGCAGGTAGGTCTGCATGTTGGCTGCTGCAGAATCCCAGACACCATTGATGTCCTCGGTGCGGCTCGGCTTGTAGTCGAAGTGGCGGGGGCCATCGTAGGCAGGCCCGCCCTGGGGACCGCCGTTCTCCAGCAGGTCCACGAGGGAGAAGGCGTTCTGCAGATCACCGTGGCCGAAGACGAGGTCCTGGTCGAACTTGATGCTGCGCTGGCCGTTGAGGTCGATGTGAAAGAGCTTGCCCTGGTAGAGGGCCTGGGCGATGCCGTGGGTGAAGTTCAGCCCGGCCATCTGCTCGTGCCCGGTCTCCGGGTTGATACCGACCAACTCCGGCCGCTCCAGCGTCTCGATGAACGCCAGGGCGTGGCCCAGGGTGGGCAGCAGGATGTCGCCGCGCGGCTCGTTGGGCTTGGGTTCGATGGCGAAGCGGATGTTGTAGCCCTTGTCCGTCACGTAGTCGCCCAGCAGGTTCACGGCCTCGCGGTAGCGCTCGAGGGCGCCGCGGATGTCCTTGGCGGCATCGTACTCACTGCCTTCACGCCCGCCCCACATCACGAAGGTTTCCGCGCCGAGTTCTGCTGCCAGGTCGATGTTCTCCAGGACCTTGCGCAGGGCGAACCGGCGTACGCCGCGGTCATTGCTGGTGAAGCCGCCGTCCTTGAAGACCGGGTGGCTGAACAGGTTGGTGGTGATCATGGGCACCACCATGCCGGTGGCCTTCAGCGCGCCGGTCAGCCGGTCGATCTCCCGCTGCCGGTCAGCGGCGGAGCAGCCGAACGGGAAAAGGTCGTTGTCGTGGAAGGTGATGCCGTAAGCGCCCAGGTCACTGAGGCGGTTGATGGCCTCCACCGTGTCCAGCGGCGGACGGGTGGCGGACCCGAACTGGTCCTGCGCCTCCCAGCCGATGGTCCAAAGGCCGAAGGAAAACTTGTCTTCACGCGTGGGCTGAATCGCCATTGAGTGCTCCCGGTTGGTGTGGAGGGGAAATGTTCCACAAACAAACATATTCGAATCCGCGTGGCTGTCAAGGTTTTTTCTGGGACTTCATGGACGCTCGGGGGAGCAAAATACGCTATCTTCTGACACCCGATCGGTGTTATGTTCTCGGAAACACCAAAAAACGAAGGGCTGGCCATGGTTAGCGAAGCAGGAACCAAGCTGCACACCGAGCAGTACAACTGGGCCGGCAATCTCAGGTATGCCGCCGCCGAGCTCCGGGAGCCGGCAACCGTTGCCGATCTCCAGGACCTGGTTGCCGCTGCGCCAAAGCTCCGCGCCCTCGGTTCCCGGCACTCCTTTAACCGCATCGCAGACACCCCGGGCGTCCTGGTGTCACTGGAGCACCTCGCACCCGCCATCGACGTTGACCCGGCCTCCATGACCGTGACCGTGAGCGGCGGCACCAGGTACGGAACCCTGGCGGCGGAACTCCAGCGGCAGGGCTACGCCCTGCACAACCTCGCTTCCCTCCCCCACATCTCGGTGGCGGGCGCCGTCGCCACCGCAACCCACGGATCAGGTGACCGCAACGGGAACCTGGCCACCGCCGTCGCCGGGCTTGAAATTGTCACGGCCGACGGCGGGATACTCACCGCCCGCCGCGGCGACGCCGGCTTTGACGGCATGGTGGTGAACCTGGGCGCCCTGGGCGTGGTCAGCAGCCTGACGCTGGACATCGAACCCACGTTCGCCGTGTCCCAGACGGTGTTCGAGGACCTGGACTGGGACCGGGTGCTGGAAAATTTCGACGACGTGACCTCCTCGGCGTACAGCGTCAGCCTCTTCACCGACTGGAGCGGGGACAGGATTGCCCAGGCGTGGCTGAAGTCCCGGGCGGCGGCGGACCCGGAAGCGGAGCCGAAGCAGACGGAATTCTTTGGGGGCAGCCCGGCCACCGAACCCAGGCACCCGATCGCCGGCGTCCCCGGAACAACCTGCACGCAGCAGTTTGGCGTACCCGGCCCGTGGTCCGACCGGCTGGCCCACTTCCGGATGGAATTCACCCCCAGCAAGGGCGACGAACTCCAGAGTGAATACCTGGTCCCCCGTGAACATGCCGTAGACGCCATCCAGGCCATGCGCCGGCTGTCCCATCTGGTGACGCCGCTGCTGCTGGTTTCGGAAGTCCGCACCATGGCGGCGGACAGCCTCTGGCTGAGCCCGAACTATCACACCGACGGCATTGGCCTGCACCTCACCTGGCGGCAGGACCAGCCCGCCGTCGAGGCCGTACTTCCCGTGATCGAGGCTGAACTGGCGCCGTTCGGCGCCCGCCCCCACTGGGGCAAACTGTTCGACGGCGACGCCGCCAGCCTCACGCCCCTGTACCCGCGCTTTGCCGACTTTAAGGCCCTCGCAGAGCGGCTCGATCCTGAGGGGAAGTTCCGCAACAGCTTCCTGGACCGGGCAGTTTTCGGCAGCTGATAGTGTTCCGATGATGCCTTCCCCTCGCCAACGGGCTGCCCCGACCGCCGCGCCCAGCGAGCTCGACCCCTCCCGCCGGAACAACCTGGCCCTGATCACGTCCCTGGTCCACCATCACCGCGTCCTCAGCAGGGCGCAGCTGACGCGAAGGACCGGCCTGAACAGGTCCACCGTGGGAACGCTGATCGGCCAGCTGGCCACCCTCGGCCTGGTGTACGAGACGGCGCCAACGGGTGAGGCCCAGGTGGGCCGGCCGAGCCCCGAGGTGCGCCCCAGCCCGTCCATTGCGGCCCTGGCCGTCTACCCGGAGATCGACGCCGTCACCATCGGACTGGTCAACCTCGGCGGCATCGTCCAGAAAAAAATCCGGTTCGCCACCGAACGGATCCCCAGCGCCCGGGAAGCGGTCAACATCGCCGCAGCCGTGATCGAGGGGATGCGCACAGAGCTGGACCACTCGTACCGGATCACGGGCATCGGCATAGCGGTGCCCGGCCTCGTGAACGCCGACGACGGGACGGTCCGCCATGCGCCGCACCTTGGCTGGCGGGACGAGCCCGTGGCGCGGATGCTGGCCGAGGCCACCGGCTACGCGTGCCAGGCCGCGAACGACGCCTCGCTCGCCGCCGAAGCTGAACTGATCTTTGGAGCAGGCGCCGGACGGGACAACCTCGTGTACCTGAACGGCGGGCCCAGCGGCATCGGCGGCGGGATCATTTCCGGCGGCAGGCTCCTGAGCGGCACCTCCGGTTACGCCGGGGAACTGGGCCATACCTTCGTCCGCACCGACGGCGCCGAGTGCCACTGCGGCGCCACCGGCTGCCTGGAAACCGAGGTCTCCCAGGGGCGGCTCTTCGAACTGCTGGACCTTCCCGGCGGCGACACGTCCCAGCTGGAACAGGCACTCCATGCATCAAGCAGCCCCGCCGTGACAGAAGAGATAATCCGCCAGCTGGGCTACCTGGCCATCACGCTGCGGAATACCGTCAACACCTTCAATCCGGAGGTGATCATCCTGGACGGCTTCCTGGGCGTGCTCTACGAACTGGCACCGTCCACTCTGGATGACTTGCTGCGGTCGCAGGCCATGGACGGGCCGGCAGGCCAGGCCAAGGTCCATCCTGCGGCGCTCGGCTCCAACCTGATGATGATCGGTGCGGCGGAACTCGGGTTCGCCCGGTTCCTCGCTGACCCCGCCGGGCTGGCTTCCGCCGCGGGATAGAGGCGGCGGAATTTGGTCCGGCGACAGCGCGTGGGACTTTCGTTGATAAAGTCAATGATTGTTTTTCACCACTAGTGGAGCTGGCAGGGCTATGCAGGAGATTAAAGTCGGTGCGTCGCGGCTGGGGGCCGCCAGGATCGGCAACGACGTCGGGCTGCTGCTGGCCAAACTGCACACGGCGGGCTCTCCGCTGAACAACCGGGCCCTCGGGGATTTCGGGTTGCGGGAACGCTCCTTCTGGGTACTGACGCTCGCCTGCAGCGGCCAGGAGCCGACCCAGCGGGAATTGGCCATGTTCCTGGGCCTCGACCCCAGCCAGGTGGTCAGCCTCGTGGACGACCTGGAGCGCCGGGGACTCGTGGAACGCTCTACCGGCAAGCAGGACAGGCGTGCCAGGATCATCGTCTCAACCGCGGAGGGCCGCCGCATCCACGCCAAGGCCCGGGCGGCGCTGGAAGCCTGCGAGCATGAACAGCTCACAGCGCTTTCGGAGTACGAAGCCGGACAGTTGAAAATGCTGCTGCGCAAGGCCCTGTGGGGCGGAGCGGACTGAGTCCCGCCCCGGGGATTCAACACAAAGAGGCCAGGTCCCGTCCGCTTGAGCGAACAGGACCTGGCCTCTGTCGCAACCTTTGCCGGTCAGTTTTCCAGGAGGGAAACGTCGCGGACGGCGCCCTTGTCCGCGGACAGGGCCATGGCTGCATAGGCGCGCAGTGCTGCCGAGACCTGGCGGTCCCGGTCCTTGGGCTTGTAACCGCCGTTGACCAACAGCTTTTCGCGGCGTTCGGCGAGGATCTCATCGGAGACCTCCAGCTGCATGGAGCGCTGGCTGATGTCGATGCTGATGATGTCGCCGTCCTTGACCAGGGCGATGGTGCCGCCGGAGGCGGCCTCCGGGGAGATGTGCCCGATCGACAGGCCGGAGGTACCGCCTGAGAAGCGGCCGTCGGTGATGAGGGCGCACTTCTTGCCCAGGCCGCGGCCCTTGAGGAACGACGTCGGGTAGAGCATCTCCTGCATGCCCGGGCCGCCCTTGGGGCCTTCGTAGCGGATGACCACCACGTCGCCTTCTTTGACCGTCTTGTTCAGGATCTTTTCCACGGCCTCGTCCTGGGACTCGCACACAACGGCCGGGCCCGAGAACGTCCAGATGGACTCGTCCACGCCGGCGGTCTTCACCACGGCGCCGTCGACGGCCACGTTGCCGCGGAGCACGGCCAGCCCGCCGTCCTTGGAGTATGCGTGCTCCACGGAGCGGATGCAGCCGTCCGCGGCGTCGGTGTCCAGGGAGGTCCACTCGTTCGACTGGGAGAACGCAGTGGAGGAGCGGACACCGCCGGGAGCGGCGTGCCACAGGGTCTTGGCTTCCTCGGTGGCCTTGCCGCCGCGGATGTCCCAGTCATCCAGCCAGCCGTCCAGGTCGGCGGAGTGCACGGAGTGGACATCCTTGTGCAGGAGCCCGCCGCGGTTCAGCTCGCCCAGGAGGGCGGGGATTCCGCCGGCGCGGTGCACGTCCTCCATGTAATAGGTCTTGTCCTTGGCCACGTTGGGAGCCACCTTGGCCAGGCAGGGCACCTGCCGGGACTTGGCGTCCATCTCGGCCAGGCCGTAGTCCACGCCGGCCTCCTGGGCCGCGGCCAGCAGGTGCAGGATGGTGTTGGTGGAGCCGCCCATGGAAATGTCCAGGGCCATGGCGTTGTCGAAGGCCTTGGCGGTGGCGATGGAGCGGGGCAGCACGGAGTCGTCGTCGCCGTCGTAATAGCGCTTCACCAGCTCGACGACGGTGGCACCGGCCTTCTCGTACAGCGCCTTGCGCGCGGTGTGAGTGGCGAGCACGGAGCCGTTGCCCGGCAGGGAGAGGCCGATGGCCTCGGTGAGGCAGTTCATGGAGTTGGCGGTGAACATGCCGGAGCAGGAACCGCAGGTGGGGCAGGCGTTCTCCTCGATGAGGTTGATGTCAGCGTCGGAGATGGACTCGTCCACGGCGTCGGCGATCGCGTTCACCAGGTCAAGGGAACGCACGGAGCCGTCAGTCAAGGTCACCCGGCCGGCCTCCATGGGGCCGCCGGAGACGAACACGACGGGGATGTTCAGGCGCAGCGCGGCCATGAGCATGCCGGGGGTGATCTTGTCGCAGTTGGAGATGCAGACCAGGGCGTCGGCGCAGTGGGCGTTGACCATGTACTCCACGGAGTCGGCGATCAGGTCACGGGACGGCAGCGAGTAGAGCATGCCGGAGTGGCCCATGGCGATGCCATCGTCGACGGCGATGGTGTTGAACTCGCGCGGCACGGCGCCGGCAGCGAGGATCGCGTCGGAGACGATCCGGCCCACGGGGGCGAGGTGGGTGTGGCCGGGAACGAATTCGGTGAAGGAGTTAGCCACGGCGATGATGGGCTTGCCGATGTCTGAGTTGGCGACGCCGGAAGCGCGCAGCAGGGCGCGGGCTCCGGCCATGTTGCGGCCGTGGGTGACTGTTTTAGAGCGTAGTGCAGGCATGCCTACCATCCTGCATGGCCCTCCCGGCGACTGGAAGACGGTCCTGATACTAGTAGTGGGAGTACCAGAGTAATAGTATTTGGGGGTGCAGGGTACTGGAGTGCAGGGTTCGGAGAGACGCAAGGAACTGGGACTCTTCCTCAGAGCCCGGCGTGACCAGGCAGTGCGGGCCGAGTACGGCCTGCCGCCGATAGCCCGCAAGCGCGAACGCGGCCTGCGCCGGGAAGAGATCGCGTTCCTTTCCGGGGTGAGCGTCACCTGGTACACGTGGCTGGAGCAGGGCAGGGACATCAGTCCGTCCCGGCAGGTGCTGGAGTCCATCTGCCGCTCCCTGCACCTTTCGGACACCGGCCTCGCGTATGTCCTGTCGCTCGGGGGCTACGCAACAGCGGCGCCGTCCAGCCCTGCTGCCGCCACGGCGCCGGCCCATGTCCAGCGGCTGATGGATGCGCTGGATCCCAATCCGGCGTTCGCGCTCTTTCCCGACTGGGGGGTTGCGGGGTGGAACACGGCCTATGCCGCGCTCTATCCAAATATCGCCAAGGCTCCTGCGCCGGACCGCAATCTTCTGTGGCTGGTCTTCACGGACCCCTATGTCCGCGACCTGCTTCCCGACTGGGACGTCACGAGCAAGCGCTTCCTGGCAGAATTCCGGGCCGAAACCGGACAGCGCCTGGGTGATCCCGACATCAAGTACCAGGTGGAACGGCTCCAGGAGGCCAGCCCCGAATTCCGGGCAGCATGGGACCGGTACGACATCCTGGGCTTTGAATCCCGTGAGCGGCTGTTCCACCATCCGGCGGTGGGAGTCCTCCAGCTGGAGCATCACCAGCTTTCCCCCTCCGACCGGCCCGATCTCCACATTGTGGTGTACACCCCGGTTCCGGGAAGCGAGGCCAGCAGCCAGATGCAGCGCCTCATGTCAGGCCCCGGGTAGCCAACAACACGCTGATTTGCCTTGCCGCGCGGGCAACTTGGGAGAATAATAGTTAGCAATGCTAATTAGCTGAGCTAACCACATCCTGAGGAGGCGTCAGATGCCACCATCCCAAGCGGCAGACGCAGAAGCTCCCGCTTCCATCAGTCCGGATACCCTGGCGATCGACCTGCGGACCGCGGTCATGAGGACCTCCCGTCGACTGCGGGTCGAGGCCACGGGCGATGTCATCACCCCGGGCCAGTACACCGTCCTGGCCCAACTCGACAGCCACGGCCCACACACGCCACGGGAGCTGGCTGACCGGGAGCACGTGCAGGCACCGTCGATGACGCGGATCGTGAACGCCCTCGCGGAACTGGGCTTTGTGTCGCGGTCAGCCCACCCGCAGGACGGCCGGCAGATCCAGGTCAGCATCACCCCCGCCGGGGAGGCTGCGCTGGAAGAAGCACGCGACCAGCGGACGGCCTGGCTGGCCCAGCGCGTCGACACCTTAAGCCCGGAGGACCGGCTTACCCTAAGCCGCGCGGCGCACATCCTCCAGGAGATGATTTCCCGATGAGTGCCACCTTCCGGGCGCTGCGGAACCCCAACTACCGGCTGTGGGCAGGCGGCGCCCTGGTCTCCAACATCGGCACCTGGATGCAGCGGGTGGCGCAGGACTGGCTGGTCCTGACAGTCCTCACGGATCATTCCGGCACCGCCGTCGGCATCACCACGGCCCTGCAGTTCCTTCCGATGCTGCTGCTCGGGCCGTATGCCGGCGTCCTCGCGGACCGGCACTCCAAGCGTGCGATCCTGCTGTGGACGCAGTCGGCGATGGGCCTGTGCGGGCTGGTTGTGGGAGTCCTGGTGGTGACCGGTTCTGCGCAGCTTTGGCAGGTCTACGCGGCCGCCTTGTTCCTCGGGATCGCCAGCGCCATTGACGGGCCGGCGCGCCAGGCCTTCGTCTCCGAACTCGTGGGACAGGACGACATCGCCAACGCCGTGTCCCTCAACTCCGCGTCCTTCAACACCGCCAGGCTCACCGGCCCTGCACTCGCAGGAATCCTGATCGCGTGGGCCGGCACCGGCCCCGTGTTCCTGCTCAACGCAGCCAGTTTCATCGCCGTGATCATCTCGCTGACCCGCATCCGCAGATCGGACCTGGCCCCGGCCGCACCGGCAGTCCGCGGCAAGCATCAGGTTGCGGAGGGCCTTGGCTACGTGCGCAGGCGCCCTGACCTGGTGCTCATCCTGGTCCTGGTGGCCATCCTCGGCGCCTTTGGCATGAACTTCCCCATCATCAACGCGCTCATGTCCACGGCGGAATTCGGCATGGGGCCGGGCGAATTCGGACTACTGGGCTCCATTATGGCCGTCGGAACCCTGTCCGGTGCGCTGCTTGCCGCCCGCAGGGCGCGGCCCCGCCTGCGCTACCTGCTGGGTGGGGCGCTGGGACTGGGCTTTTTCACACTGATCGCCAGCGTCTCGCCGTCGTTCTGGCTGTACGCCGCCGTCCTGGTCCCGGTGGGACTGGCCTCCCTGACCTTCCTGAACAGCTGCAACACAAGCATCCAGCTCTCAGTGGAGCCACAGTTCCGGGGACGGGTGCTTGCCCTCTACTTGGCAACACTGCAGGGCGGCACCGCGCTGGGGGCCCCGCTCATGGGCTGGCTTGGCACCGCTTTCGGCGCCCGCTGGTCGGTGGCTGCCGGCGGCGCGGTGGTGCTGCTGGCCGGCTTGCTCGCAGTCGCCGTCGTGCTCCGGAACAGCCCCCTGTCCTGGCAGCAGCAGCTGTCCGCTTCCTTCCGGAGAAGGCGCGCGCCGCGCGGGCCCGGCGAGCCGGTCAGCCCTTCGCCGTGAGGGCGTACTCCAGAATGAAGTCGTTTTCCACTGAATCGCCCAGGGTGAATGACTTGGTCCCGACCTTGGTAAAGCCGGACTTCTCATAGAAGCGGATGGCCTTGGCGTTCTGGCTGTTAACGCCCAGCCAGACGCTGGCCGCTCCCTGGTCAGCAGCCCAGTCCAATGAGGCCTGCATGAGCATGGAGGCTGCGCCCCGTCCGTGATGGTCCGGGTGAACGTAGCACTTGCTCAGCTCCACGGACCGCTTTGCGGCCAGGGCGCGGAGCACGTCCGGGTCCGTTGCCTGCCGGTCGACGAGCAGGGTGTACCCGTCAAGCCGGCTGCCTTCCTCGAGCACCAGGATGGCGATCCTGCTGTCCGCGAGGTATTCCGCAAATTTCTCCTCGCTGAGCGTCCGCTTAAGGTGGAGCGCGATGTCTTCCGGCGAGGAGCCGGGCGGGCAGGCGAGCGGGAAAGTGACCGCCGCCAGTTCAGCCAGGGCGGCAGCGTCGCTGGCCATGGCCTTGCGGATCATTGAAACTCCAAAGTGCTCGAACGGGCAGAAAATCAACGGAACGATTCTACGCCCGGCTCGGCTGGAGCCGCTTCCGCTGAGCCGTTCAGCTACCAGGTCAGCGGCCTTCGGTCACCTTGGGCTCGACCGCCCAGGCGAGGCGGTGCAGGAAACTGGCGGTCCGGCCCCTGAACCTGTTCCACGCTGCGGAGCGCGACTTCGCTTCCTCAACGACAGTCGGGGCCCCGGGCAGGGCGCTGGTGGCCAGGCTGTCAGAGCGGGACAGAAAGAGGGCCATCATGCCGGCGCTTTGCATATTTTCTCCAGAGCGATGTCAAAAAGGTTTGTTCTTGGGGGGAAGTCGAAGGGGTCCGGCGGAAGGCTTACGACGCCGTCTGTTCAGCGCGTCTGTTGCGTCGCCTTGGGGCCGTGCCCGGCTTTGCCGGACATTCGATCCCTTCCATTATTCCTGAGCGGTCAACCGGTTGACGAATCGAGACGAGGTCACTGGGAACTTCGGCGGACCAGTGGGCGCCAAGTAGAGCCGGCGATAGAGCCGGCCCAGGCCAAGGGTTGCTACGTGGGGTTGCAGGAATCAGCGGTGACCATCGCGTCCACGGAGGGCCCGTCGCCGGCCCTGCCACCGCCACCCCAAAGGATAGTCAGGACCGTCAGAAAACGGCGTTACCCCCGCCCCCTCGTTTCGAAATGATGAATAGCAACAGAAAGGTCCACATCGTTTGAATTGAGAGGGAAGATCATGACCCGGGAAGAAGCTTACGCAAGGTGCCCCCAGGACTCCTATGTCGAGTTCTACGGCGGCCGGTGGCTGGTTGTTCCGTTCGAGCCGGTTGAGCAGCCGCAGTTTTTCGTTTGCGCTCCGGGAAGTCTCCGGAGTTTTTAGCCCCGCCAATATTGCGCCGGGAAATTGACTGCGTAAAGTAATTACCAGGCAATATGTGCCAAATGGGATTATTTACTTCGCTGCCACAGTTCTTCAATTCCAGGTTAATGGCTGCTGCGGACGGTTGCGGGGGAGCAGACAAAGAAGGCCGGCTGTTCCACCTGCGCGAACGGCACTACGAGCCAGCGGCCGCCATAGAACTCGACATACGAGTCCGAGGTGCATCGTGCGAAGGCTTCCTCGCGTGTCATTGTCTTCCTCCATCAAGCCTTGGGGTACCGGGACGGCCACTGGGGTCAGAACAGCTCTGCGTGGAGTTCCGCCGAACCGGTGACCGTCACCTGCATTTCTTTCCTGTACTAAAAGTACGCCAGCCAATTCCTTTAGGGGAGGGCTTTTCGCGAACTTCCATGAGAAATTCAGCGGTCCCTTTTGCCATTGCAGTTAACATGTCTGAAACATGGAGTTAACATGCTGGAAACATGACTGCTGGTTTGCTAGGCGGGCTGTCGGGGAGTCAGGACGAAGAGACTCGCCAGCACCATGGCTATGCCAAGCCAGCCGAGAAGAGGCAGCCGTTCCCCCACGACGACGACGGCCAGTACGGCGGCGACAACAGTTTCCATAAGCGAAAGGCCCGTTGCGGTACTCGCGCGCACGCGCGCCAGTCCCCAACCGAAGAGGACGTAACCGGCGAACATGGGGACAAGCGCCATGTAGGCGCCCACGGAGAAGTTGCCCCACGACTCCAGGAGCGGCTGGCCGGTCATTGCGAGCACCGGCATCAGGAGCAGGCCGCCCAGGCCGAACACCGCACCCATGGCTGCCCGGGACGGCACTCCCCCGCTGATCAGGCGGTGGGCAGCCCACGAATACAGCGCGTAGGTGACGCCGGCAACCAGCCCCAGCACAATTCCCGCCGGCACGGCCCAGGCTTCGGCAAGGGCACCCGGCCGTTCCGCCGCCTCGCCGGCAAAGCACAGCAGTCCGGCCCCTGCCACCCCGATCAGCGCGCCGAGCATCCAGCGGCGGGTCAGCTCCTTCCGGTCCGCCATCCGCTCAATGACCGCCGACGCCAAAGGGGCCGAACCGATCGAGATGACTGTTCCAAGCGCGACGCCGGAAAGGTGCATGGAGCTGTAGAACGCAAGCGGGTACACCGCCACCGCCGCGGCCCCGAGGGAGACAAGGAGCCTTCGGTCCCGGAGTCTGGCCCAGTGGCCCGCGATCGGCCGGGCTGCGTACAGCGCCTGCAGCAGCCCGCCCACGCCCATCGCCACCGCACCGATCGCCAGTGGACTCACCGACGGCGCGAACGTGGCAACAGTTCCCGTGGTGCCCCAAAGGGTGGAGGCTCCGACGACGAAAACGGCGCCCAGGAGCGCGCCGTTCACCCGGCCAAGCGCCGCCCTCACAGCGCCTCCAGCATTCGGACGGCGATCAGCCGGGCCTCGCGCAGGCAACGGTCTTCGCCTTCAAGGCCGGCCCTGGCCATTGACCCCTCGAGCAGGAACGCCAGGTGCCGGGCCACCCTGCCGGCCTCAGCATCCTGCCGCGGCAGCAGCTCCGCCACATGCCGGCGCAGGAGGCCCTCGACCTCCTCCTTGTGTTGCCGCACGGCCTGCCTTCCGGGAGCGCCGGCAGGCAGTTCGGCGGCAGCATTGAGCAGGCCGCAGCCCCTGAATCCGTGCTCATACGCAAAGTTGGCGTGGTCGATGTAGGCGTCGAACACGGCGAGGACCCGGTCCTGCGGCGTCCCAGCCGCAGCAACCCGTTCACGGTACAGGGCGAGCCATTCCTCATGCCGGACGGCCAGATAGGCCGCCACCAGGTCCGCCTTGGAGGCGAAGTTGTTGTAGAGGCTTTTCTTGGCCACGCCGGCGGCAGCCGTAATGGAGTCGATGCCGGTGGCCGCGACGCCGTCGGAGTAGAAGAGGCGGGCCGCAGCCTCAAGGAGCGATGCACGGGCAGGCCGCTTGGATGTTGATCGGTCTTCAGGTGGGGCCACGGCTATTCCTCCGGCAGTTTGGCAGTAGGTAGACCAGTCTACCTACCGACTATGTCTACCGAAGGCTGCAGCCGTGCCCGGTACGCGGTCCCCTGTTGACGACCGGCCAGTGTCCGGTGAAACGCTGGGGGGTGGCCCGGATGCAGGAGTTGCAGAACACAGCCAACAGGCGGGGCAGGTTGGAGAGAAGGAGAGTTGAATGAGCGAGAAATTGCGTTGGGGCATCCTGGGCAGCGCCCGCATTGTCCGCAAGACAATTCCGGCGTTGCAGGAAACAAAAAACGGTGAGGTTGTAGGCATTGCTTCGCGAACCGAGGAGAAGGCCCGGGAGTACGCCGGCAAGCACGGCATCCCGCAGGCTTTTGGCTCCTATGAGGCACTGCTCGCCTCCCCGGACATCGACGCCGTCTACATTCCGCTGCCGAACACACTGCACCTTGAGTGGATCCTGAAATCTCTGGACGCAGGCAAGCACGTCCTCTGCGAAAAACCTCTGGCGATGAGCGCCGCCGAGGTCGAGCAGATAGCCCGCAAGGCCGAGCAGACCGGCCTCAAGGTCCTGGAAGGCTTCATGTACCGCTTTCACCCCCGCTTCGAGAAGCTCCAGGAGCTGCTCGCTGACGGCGCGGTGGGAAAACTGACATTTGTCCACGTCGCCCACTCCTTCGACGCGGGCGACGGGGACAACATCCGGTGGTACAGCAGTCTTGGCGGCGGGGCACTTTTCGATACGGGGTGCTACTGCGTCAACGTAAGCCGGATGGTCACGGGCCAGGAGCCGGCCGAGTCCGCCGCCTTCGGCAACTACCGCGACGCCAATGACGGAGGCCAGATCGACACCAGCATTGCGGGCATGCTGCGCTTTCCCGGCGGCGCAACCGTGCTTTTTGATACCGGAGTAAACCTTGAGCGCCGCAACTTTCTGGAGCTGACGGGCACTGAGGGCCGCCTCTACCTCGACAATCCTTTTGGGCTCCTGGAGGAGGATTCAGTCCTGGAGGAGCACCATTTCGGCCAGGACACCGTATTTCACCAGGTCAAGGGCGAAAACCACTTCGTACGGATGGGCGAACACTTCGCCGACAGCGTCCTCAACGGCACTCCGCTCCACTACGGCCTCGCGGACGCGGCGAACAACGCACGGGTGCTGGAAGAGCTCGACAGGGCGGCGCGGAAACAGGCTGGCACCTAAAGCTACGGCGGACCGCCCCGGGATCGGGTGGTCCGCCGTAGGCTATTGGCCTGCTGCTTTAGCGCGCCTTGTTGTGCATGACGTGCTTCGTGCGGGAGTAGTCGTCCAGTGCGTAGGCTGACAGGTCGCGGCCGTACCCGGAGCTCTTGAAGCCGGCCCAGGGCATCTCGTTGGCCAGGACCAGGTGGGAGTTGACCCACACGGTACCCGCATCCAGCCGGGAGGCGACATCGTGGCCGAGCTGCGGGTTGAGGGTCCAGGCCGACGCTGCCAGGCCGTACGGCACCTCGTTGGCCCGGGCGATGGCTTCTTCTTCCGTGGAGAAGGTCTCGACCGTGACCACCGGGCCGAAGATTTCCTCGAGGGTGCAGGCTGCGCCTTCAGGGACGTCAGTCAGCACGGTCGGGGCGACGAAGTAGCCGGGGCCTTCCAGGGCTCCGCCTCCAAGCGCAGCCTTTGCGCCGTCGGCCTGCGCACGCTCGAGGTGGTTCAGAACGCGGTCGTAGTGCGCCTTGGAGATGAGGGGGCCGATTTCAACGTCGGCGCCGGCTGTGGGTTCGCCGACCACGAGGGTCCGTACCTGCTCGACGAGCAGCTGGGTGAAGCGTTCGGCGACTGACTCGTGGACCAGCACGCGGCAGCCTGCACCGCACTCCTGCCCGGAGTTCCAGTAGCCGGCCGCGCGGAGGGACTCCGCGGCGGCGGAGAGGTCAGCGTCGGCGAAAATGACCACCGGGGCCTTGCCGCCCAGTTCCAGGTGAACCCGCTTGATGGTCTCCGCAGCGCCCCGAGCCACGGCGCGGCCGCTGTTCACCGAGCCCGTCAGGGCAATCATGTCCACCTTGGGGTGCTCGGACAGCCGTGCGCCCACGACCGGCCCAAGCCCGGTCACAACGTTGAAGACACCCGCCGGCAGGAGGTCGGCAACCAGTTCCGCGAACTTCAGCGTCGTGAGAGGCGTCTGCTCCGAAGGTTTGAGGACGATCGTGTTGCCGGCGGCCAGGATGGGAGCGATTTTCCAGGCCGCCATCAGCAGGGGATAGTTCCACGGGGTCACGACGCCGACCACGCCCAGCGGTTCACGGACGATCACTGACAGGTGGTCCTCGGCATACTCGCCCGCAGCGAGCGAGGTTGTTGCACGGGCCGCTCCGGCCATGAAGCGGAATGAATCGATGGACCCGGCAATATCGTCTTCTGCAACCATGAGGGGCTTGCCGGTGTTCCAGGCTTCCAGCCGGGCAAGCATGTCCGCGTTCTCAGCGAGACGGTCGGCAATGGCAAGCAGAATCTCTGACCGCTTCTTGGGGAGGGTACGGCCCCAGGCATTCTTGGCTTCAAGCGCTGCGGCGACAGCGGCATCGACGTCGTCCGCGGTTCCCTGGCTGACCTCGCAGATGGTGGCTTCGCTGCATGGATCCACGATGGTTTGGGTCTCGCTGCCAAGGCCTGCACGGAATTCTCCGGCGATAAAGTGCCCGCTCGGCGGCAATGCATCAGCAGTGAGAAGCGGGGAACCTCCGGTCCCCCGTCGGACTGTTGGTGCGTTGGTAGTGGCGGTGGTTGTCACTTTCATGTGCTCCTGATCGTTTGAGGTTGAGTTGGGATTTTCCTGGCCGGGCCATGCGGATGGCACTGGGGGCCTCGGGGTCAGGCCGGGGCGGGCGCCAGTTGGAGTTCGGTGACGAGTTTTTGGATGCGGTTAAGGGAGGCGCTGTCCAGATCGGCAGTGGGACGGCGCGGCTTGCCGATGGGCTGTCCCAGCACTTCCAGCGCAGCCTTCACAGCCGGAACGAAGGGCGCGGAAAGCACGGCGTCGATAAGGGGGTAGATGCGGTTCCACGCAGCCTGGGCCGTCACGAAGTCTCCGGCGGCGACGGCCCGGTGGACGGCCACGATTTCGCCCGGGATGATATTCGCCGTCCCCGCCATGACAGCGGGGGCCCCCTCCGTCAGAGCTGCAAGGATCAGGTTGTCCGAACCGACGATGGTGGAAATGTATTGGCTGTGGTGATGGATGAGCTGCGTGGCTTGGCCCATGTCGCCGCTGGAATCCTTGACGTAGCGGATGTTCTCTACCTCGCGGGCCAGCCTTCCCACCGTTTCGGCATCGAGGTTCACTCCGGTGGCGGACGGGTAGTTGTACAGCATCACGGGAAGTTCAACTGTTTCGGCCACGGCGCGGAAGTATCCGGCGGTCTCAGCCATCGAGAGCGCCTCGTAGTAGGGGGCGATCAGCATGATCACATCCGCGCCGCATTCCTGTGCGTGCCGGGAGTTTTGGATAGCCTCCGCGGTGCTGGTGGCACCGGTCTGAGTTACCACAGGCACCCGCCCTGCGGTGTGCTCCACGACAGTTTCGACCACCAGGCGCCGTTCCGCGTGGCTGAGGGCCGCGAATTCACCGGTTGAGCCGCAGGCCACCACGCCGTCGACACCTCCGTCAATCGATCGGTCCACGAGGAGTCGAAGCTTCGGAACGTCGACCTGGCCATCGTCCGTGAAGGGCGTGGCAAGGGCGGTGAGTACTCCGGTGAGCTGCAGTGTCATCGGTTTTCCTGTCTGCTTCTGGAGGCCCAAAACCCTCGACCCCAAGGAGAAGCGCGTTCACTGAATGGATGATTTATTCATTTTATCCGAGCAAAGCACTGTTAAAACAAGGGCTTTCCCGGTAACTTGGGCGCTTTTAATGCGGGTTAAACGCCCAGGAAATCTTGGGGTAACAAAGCTCACCGGCCCAGGCGGACCGCCGCTCCGCGGCACGCGCCGGCAGGCGCGCACTGCGGAGCATTCACGAATGGGACGAGGCGCCGGGGCGGCATCCCGTCAGTTGAACCAGCTTTCCGCTGCCTTCTTGTTCTCAGGGTTCTCGAGCCACTTCTTTGCACCCTCCGTGGGGCTGGAGGCCTCGCTGACGTTCAGCATCAGGCTGGAGAACTGGTCTTCAGTGATCTTGAAATTGGACATCCACTTGACGACGTCCGCCTCCTTCTCGGCGAACTTCTTCGAGAGGACGACGTAGGAGCCGTCAGGCTTGGGCCAGCCCTCGAGGTTATCCTCGAGCACCTTGATCGGCATGGAGGCGAAGGCCCAGTGGGGAGTCCACAGGGTGGCCACAATGGGCTTGTTCTTCGCGGTGGCGTCCTTAAGGGCAGCCAGGGTGGCGGGTGTGCTGCCCGCAACGATGCTGAGTTTGTCTTCTGCTCCATACTTCTTCAGCACATCGGGCAGAATCTTCATCTCGCCCGACCCGGCTTCGATGCCGATGATCTTCGAATCATAGGCTTCCGCATTTTTCACGACGTCGGCGATGGTGTTTTCCGGAACTGACTTCGGGGCAACCAGCACGAGCCGGTCATTGTCGAAGAACGGCTTGTCAAGGATCTCGACCTGGTCCTTGTACTTGTCTACGAAGGTACCGTGCGTTGTGGGCAGCCAGGCGTTGAGGTATCCATCAAGGTCGCCGCGGGCGATGCCGGAGAAACCGGCTGCCAGGTCCACGCTCTTCGTTTCGAGCTTGTAGCCGCGTTCTGCAAGCAGTTCCTGCCAAAGCCCGGTGACGGCGACGCTGTCGTCATAACCGGCAGGCAGGGCAACGGTGATGGTTTTCTCGCTGGACTGGGATCCCGCGCTGACGCCGGAGCAGGCACTGACACCGGTAACGAGGAGTGCGCTGGCAATGACCGCGCCGATTTTCTTCTTGATCATGTAGGTCTCCAATGAGAGGTAGGGGGCGAGTTTGTGGCTTAGACGGCGGCCGCAGGAGCGGGCGCCTTGATTGCGGTTCGTTGTTCTTTCCTGATGCGCCGGCTCCGGAGAACTTCCCCCAGGGAGCGTGCGCCGCTGGTGACGCGGTCCAGGTAGATCGCGAGGATGACGACGGCGAGGCCTCCTTCGAAGCCGCGCGCAGTGTCCAGCTGCGCGACGCCTTCGACGACGACACCGCCGAGCCCGCCGGCACCGACCAGGCCGGCGACGACCACCATGGAGAGGGCGAGCATGATGACCTGGTTGACACCGGCCATGATGGACGGGAATGCCAGGGGAAGCTGGACGTCCTTCAGGATCAGGCCCTTCTTGGCTCCGAAGGCGGTGGCAGCTTCGAGCAGTTCGACGTCCAGCTTGCGGATGCCCAGCTCGGTCAGGCGAACGGCAGGCGGGATGGAGAAGATGATGGTGGCTGCGATGCCCGGGACCATCCCGACACCGAAGAAGAAGACCGCAGGGATTAGGTAAACGAACACGGGCATTGCCTGCATCAGGTCAAGGACGGGGCGTGCCACTGCACTGACGGTCCCGTTCAGGGCTGCCCAGATTCCGAGGGGCACCCCGATGGCCAGCGAGAAGACCACCGACACCAGGACAACGGCCAGGGTGGACATGCTTTCCACCCATAGTCCCATCGAGACAATGAGCAGGAATGCCAGGGCCGAGAAGATGGTCAGGCCCAGGCTACGGGTGAGAAAGGCCGCCGCGCCGGCCAGAACGGCAATGATCAGGATGGGGTGCAGGCCAACGAGGACACCCTCCACATTCCCGACGAGGAGGCTGACCAGCCAGGAAACCGCGTCGAAGAACCAACCGAAAGTGGCCAAGGACCAGTCGATGAAAGCTGCGAACCAAGTACCGACATCAAGCTGCATTTTTGCTGTTCCCCTTGCTGGGTGCGAGTGCCGAGAAGACGTCCCCGGCGGTGATCTTGCCGATTGTGGCGCCGTCCTGGTCGACGACCTCCACAGGCTCTGTTCCGGTTGCGAGAATAGGCAGCAGGTCCTGCACGACCGTGCTTTCGGGGACCCTTGCCGAGACGGAACTGAGCAGGTCTGCCCCCTGCCCCTCGGTACCGTGACGTCCTGTCCGGCGCGCGACCATCCCGGCCGTGAGGACCCTGCTCCGGTCTACTTCGGCAACGAAGTCCTCGATGTACGGGTCGGCAGGTGCTTCCAGCAGGTCCAGGGCGGTGCCGCACTGGATGTTCTTTCCCTGCTTCATCACCATGATCTTGTCGCCGAGGTACATGGCCTCGTTGAGATCGTGGGTGACGAAGATGATGGTCTTCTTGAAGTTCTGCTGCAGCTTGATCAGCAGCTCCTGCATGTCCTTGCGGATGAGCGGGTCGAGCGCGCTGAACGGTTCATCCATCAGGAGGATCTCTGCGTCCGTTGCCAGGGCGCGGGCAAGCCCAACGCGCTGCTTCATGCCGCCGCTTAGCTGGTCCGGCATGGCGTGGATGCGGTCTCCGAGGCCGACGATGGCCAGCGCTTCGGCCGCCTTGGCTTCCCGGGCTTCCTTGTCGACGCCCCGGACCTTGAGACCGAAGGCCACGTTGTCCACGAGGGACTTGTGCGGGAACAGCCCGAAGTGCTGGAAGACCATGTTGATGGTCCGGTTCCTGTAGTCGCGGAGGTCGGCCGGCGGCAGTGAGCGGACATCCTTGCCATCGACCGTAATGGTTCCGTCGCTGGCGTCGATGAGCCGGTTGACCATCCGGATGATGGTCGACTTGCCCGAGCCGGAGAGGCCCATGATGACAAATATCTGGCCTCGTTCCACCTCGAAAGAGACGTCGTCGACGGCGACGAATCCCTTTCGGCCGGACTTCGGAGGCAGGAGCCCGAGCATTCGCCGGGTACTGCCGGTATGGAAGACCTTGGAGAGGTTTTCCACACGAACGAATGGTTTGTCAGAGTCCATGGATTCCTCGCGGTGAAGAGTGGTGGGTAATGCGGTGGGCTGGGCTGTCATGAATTCCTCAGTGATGAGCGTTAGTCCTCCACCGCTTCGTTGACATCGACGGTGACACCGAAAGAAGAGGGAGGATTCGTGAGGGTCACCCGGAGACTGGGGGCTCCGAGGCTGGCTTAGCGGTACGTTCACTGATTGAACGGTTTGGTTATTGGGTGATCAAAAGCATAAAGTGACGTTCATCACCACGTCAAGACTTGAACGTGCAGTTCGAAAAATGAGCATCGCACTTGACGATGTGCTGCGGGCCACTTTACCGTTGTGTTCATCAGATAAATACTCTGTTCACTGAGTGAACACACATCAAGGGAATGGAATGACAAAGCAAATAAAGGTGTTTGCCTTCGACTTCAACGGCCCTGCCCACCTCTCCGCCGGCCTGTGGCGGCACGAGAACGACGGCGGCGGCGAGTACACGAACATCCACCGGTGGGTCGAGTACGCGCAGATGCTGGAACGCGCGGGCTTCGACGGCATCTTCTTTGCCGATAACAACGGCTACCACGACAAATACAACGGGAACGTGGACGGTGCGCTGCGCGATGCCGCACAGATTCCGGCTAACGACCCCGCGTACCTGATTCCTGCGATGGCGGCGGCGACGAAGCACCTGGGCTTCGGTGTGACCTCCTCCACCGCGTACGACCACCCGTACGCGCTGGCCAGGAAGTTCGCCACGCTCGATCACCTCACCGGTGGCCGCATCGGCTGGAACGTTGTGACCTCCTACTCGGACAGTGCCGCCCGCAACCTGGGGACCGGCACCCAGACGGCACATGACGACCGCTACGAGATCGCCGAGGAATTCATCGACGTCGCACTCAAGCTCTGGGAAGGTTCCTGGGACGACGACGCGGTCGTCCGCGACAAGCCAACCCGCACCTATGTGGATCCCGGCCGCGTGCACGAGATCGGCCATGAGGGCAAGCACTTCACGGTACCGGGCATCTTCCTCTGCGAACCGTCACCCCAGCGCACCCCGGTGATTTTCCAGGCCGGCGGATCACCCCGTGGCGTGGAACTGGCGGCAAAGACCGCCGAGGCCGTCTTCATGAACTCCGCAACGAAGGCCGGCCTGAAAAAGCAGGTCGACGCGCTGCGCGCCAAGGCAGTGGAGGTCGGCCGCGAACCGTCACATATCGCCGTCCTGCAGATGATCACGATTATCAGCGCCCCCACCGATGAAGAAGCCCAGGCCAAGTACCAGGACTACCTCAAGTACGTCGACTACGACGGCGCCATGGCGCGTTACAGCGGCTGGGCCGGCATGGACATGGCCCAGTTCGACCCGGACCAGCCGTTCGAGAGCGTCAAGACCAACGCTGGCCAGACCATGGTCAACTTCTTCACCAAGATTGATCCGGACAAGCGCTGGACCCCGCGCGACATCGCCGAGTACAACGGCATCGGCGGAACATCACCGGTGATCGTTGGCAGCCCCGAAACCGTGGCCGACGAACTGATCTCCTGGATCGAGGAAACCGGCGCCGACGGCTTCAACATCTCGCACGCCGTCAAGTTCCGCGACATCGAGGACTTCGCCCGCTATGTCGCTCCCGAACTGCAGGCCCGCGGCGTCATGCGCACCGCGTACGACGGCAACACCCTGCGCGAGACCCTCTTCGGCGCCGGGCAGGATCGGCTGGCTTCTGACCACCCGGGCGCCGCCTACCACCGCACCCGTACCCACCAGGCTTAGTAGGAACCCACCATGTCCATCATTGTCACAGCCGAAACCCCGTCGATCGACCCCGCCGTACAGCGCCAGGTCTTCGGCGCACTGCCCACGGGCGTCACCGCCATCACAGGCCTGACCGAGGACGGCACGCCCCGCGGTTTCGTCGTCGGCACGTTCCAGTCCCTCTCCCTCGAACCTCCCCTCGTCACGTTCTGCGTGGACAAGTCGTCCAGTACCTGGCCCACGCTCAGGTCATTGGGCCGGTTCACCGCCAACATCCTCTCCACGGAGCAGCTGCCGGTATGCCGCGCCCTCTCGCGTAAGGGAGATGAAAAATTCGCCGGCGTCGAGTACGAAGCAAGCCCCATCGGCACTCCCCGCATCCTGGGCGCCACCGCCTGGGTCGACTGCGAAGTCCTCTCCGAGGTCGTGGCCGGCGATCACTACATGATCGTCGGTTCCATCGAGGAACTTGTCCCCGGCGAGGGCGAGGCCCTGCTGTTCCGCGGTGGCAAGTTCGGTGACTTCAACCAGTGGCCGGTTCCTGCTCCTGCAGCGACTCCGGCTCCTACCGGAAAGGCCTAGTGAAATGACCAGCATGCTTAACCGCGTGACAGAAGCCTGGACCAAGGCCTGGGGCGAAGGGGACACGGCAGCCTTCGAACGCCTCGTCGCCCCCGACTACGAACGTCAGTCAAAGACCGGCTCCGAAGGGCTGGCCCAGGTGGTCGAGCAGATCGAGGAATCCCACCGCGCCTTCAGCGACTTCCACGTGACGGTCCTTCGCGCCATCGAGGACGATAACCTCGTGGCCATCCACTGGGAAACCGTCGGAAAACACACCGGCGAATTCATGGGCGTCCCTCCAACCGGCCGCACCGTGACCGTCCGCGGCGCCTCGTTCATCAGCCACCGCGACGGACTCATCACTTCAGAAGCTGTGGTGTGGGATCCCCGCGAAATGCTTTCATCCATGAGCATCTGGCACCTCGGTGACCAGCGCTCCCAGCGCCGAAAGACAGAGAAAATTGCCGATTAATATCACGGAGACCGCCCAGCGCATCCTGGATGCCAAGGCCAGCAGGAAGCCGGTCGACACCCTTATCAGCAGCGAAGACGGACCCACCATCGCGGACGCCTTTCGTGTCCAGCAGGAAGTGATCCGGCTGCAGGTGGCCGGCGGCGACAGCGTGGCGGGCTTCAAGCTCGGGAACATTGCCAAGGCCATGCAGGCAAAGTTCGGCGTAGACGAACCTGATTACGGGTACCTGCTGGCCAGCCAGTTCTACCCGGAGAACCTGCCGCGTTCCGAAGAAGAGTTCATCGAACCCTTCGTCGAACTCGAGCCTGCCTTCGTCTTCAAGCGCGACATCGGCGGCCCCCACGTCACCGTGGCAGACATCATTTCCGCAACCGACTACGTGGTCCCGGCCCTGGAAATCATCGACTCCCGCGTCCGCGACTGGAACATCGGCATCTTCGACACCCTGGCTGACAGCGGCTCGAGCGCCGGCATCATCCTCGGCGGCCAGCCCCGGAAGCTCAACGAGGTGAACCTCTCCGACACTCCCGGGCTGATCACCTTCGATGGTGAGGTTGTGGCCGAGGGAAACACGAACGCAATCTACGGCAGCCCGCTCTCCGCCCTTGTTTGGCTCTGCCACCGGATCGCCGAGTACGACATCACCCTGAGGGCCGGCCAGCTGATCCTCCCGGGCAGCTGCCTTGCTGCAGCCAGGATGGTTCCCGGTACCCGCATCACCGGCCGCTTCGAGGGCTGGGGAGAGGTTAGCTTCGACTACACCGCCGCCGGTTAAGGTTGAGTAGATCACTACTCGAAAGGCCTTGACCGACGATGAGCACCACTCAGGAAACACCCCAACAGGGATTCGCGGCCAACCGCTCCGTTTCACGGGCCGTTCGAATACTGCGCGCGCTGGCGGCATCCGGGACTCCAATGACTGTCACTGATGTGGCCAAGCGGATCGATCTTGCACGGGCCACGACCTTCCGACTCCTGATGACACTGGAGGAGGAGGGGCTCGTGGACCGGCAGGACACGCTGTATTCCCTGGGGTGGGATCTGGGACGCATTGCCCAGTCCGTCGACCCGGCTTCCGGCCTGGTGCCCCGCATCAAGGACATTCTCGACGAATTTGCCGATGAGACCGGCGAGACCGTCACCTTCAGCCTCCGCCGTGGCCTTTACGAATTGGACCTGGTGCTGCAGTCGTCACCGCGCCTCCTGGGCATGACGATGTCAGAGATGTACGGCATGCAGTGGCCACACCACGCGTCAGCCACCGGCAAGCTCCTACTGGCTGAGCTCACCGCTGAACAACGGCGGATGGTGTTGGGCGACCACCTCGATGCGCTCACAGCGAAGACCATCACGAGCTTCGAGGACCTTGACCGGGAGCTTAAAAAGGTACGCGAACGCGGCTGGGCGAGCACCGTCGAGGAACTTGAGGACGGCATCATCGCCTTCGCCGGCCCGGTCAGGGACTCCGTCGGAACCTTCATCGGTGCCGTGTCGGTGGTTGGCCCTCGCCACCGCATGGAAGACAAAGAAAAGCAGGCCGGCCTGCCAGCCCGCCTGGTTGCTGTTGCAGAACACGTTCAGCAACGCATGAACCCGCCCCGCCAGGAATAACGCACGCGGCTGGCTTCGCGGCCGGCGCCAGGGTGGAGTGAAACAGCCCTTACGGCGGCCGGACCCCTTTCTGTGTGACCTTGACAACAAATCGCGCAACTGCTCGAATGGATTCGAATCCATTTCCCCTTAGGAACTTCAGCTACCTGATAGTGGATTCGAATCCACTGCAACGACGCAACGAAAGCAGGCCACCGTTGACCTCCACACCTTTCTCCCTCCTCATGCATCTCGTCGGTGATGACCGACAGGCTGAACTGTTCTCCCCGTCAGAAGCAGTCAGATCCTGGTTGGCCGCAGAACGGGCGCTGGCTTTGGCCCAAGCGGAACTGGGCATCATTTCCCCGGAGGATGCCCAGGCTATTGCCAAGGCCGCCATCCCGGAGAACGTTGACCTGGACCGGCTCTGGTCCTCTGCCCGCAACGTGGGTTACCCAATCCTGGGTGTGGTCCGTGAAATCGCCGCCGCGCTCCCGGAAGGTGCCAACGGCCGGGTGCACTATGGAGCCACCACGCAGGACATTATGGACACCGGCTTGGCCCTGCAGCTGCAGCGGTCCCTCAAGCTCCTGGACGAGGATCTCGAACGGCTGGGTGATCGCCTTGCTGAACAGGTTTTGGCCCACAGCGATACCGTCATGGCTGGCCGCACCCACGCCCAGCAGGCTGTACCGACAACCTTCGGCGCCACGCTGGCCACCATGCTGAGCCAGTTCACGCGGCAGCGGGAGCGCATCGCGCAGGCACTCCCCCGCATCGCTGCCATCTCCATGTTCGGCGCCGGCGGCACCTCGGCAGCCTACGGGCCCCAGTCGGGGGTCCTGCGTGCCCGGGTCGCAGAACTGCTTGGCCTCGAGGGCACCGACGTCCCGTGGCACGTCGAGCGTGACAGCCTGGCTGAGTTCGGATGGCTGTGCGTGACAATCACTGCCTCCTGCGCGAAGTTTGCCCGCAACATTGTGGACCTGTCCCGCACGGAAATCGCCGAAGTCTTCGAGCCGTATTCCCCGCACCGCGGCGCATCGTCCACGATGCCCCAGAAGGTCAATCCGATCTCATCCGAACTAATCATCGGGCTCTCGGGCACGGCAGGAGCACTTGCCTCATCGCTGGCCCGGATTCAGGAGGCAGGCCACGAACGCAGCGCCGGTGAATGGCAGATCGAGTGGCAGGTCATCCCCCAGCTCGCTTCCCTGGCCGGCAGCGCTCTGCGCGAAACTCTCGTCATCGTTGACGGCATACGCGTCGATGCCGAGCGGATGCGCCGGAACATGGAACTGGACGGCGGCCTTGTCCTCGCCGAAGCACAGATGATCCAGCTCGCCGAGAAGGTGGGCCGCGAACAGGCCCACGACCTTCTCTACGCCGCCTCCACCCGCGCCCGCGAAACCGGCACTGTACTCGCCGATGCCCTGCGTACCGTCGCCGCCGAGCAGGGCATGACGGACCTGCTGCCCGAAGCGCTCGTGCAGGCTGCCGACTACCTGGGCGAGGCGGAATCCATCTGCAAGACTGCAGTCAGCATCTGGCACTCACACACCCCGCTCCAGGCTGCCTGCCCTCCCATCGCTGAACTGGCAACAGCCCCAAGCGGAGCCGAAGGAGTCCCCGCATGAGCGCAACAGAAGTCACCACCCATAACGACGTCGGAGAGGCCAGCCGCTTCGACTACCTCCGCGCACGCGCCGGCCTCTTCGCGGCGCTGCCGCTGATGGCCCTGGCCCTCTTCCTGCCCCAGGACCTGCCCTGGGAACAGCGCGCCATGCTCGGGGTGCTGAGCTTCATCGTCCTGTTCTGGATCACCGAAACCATCCCCATTCCCGCTACCGCCCTGATCGGCATCGCCCTGCTGGTGCTCCTCGGCGTCGGCTCGCCGTCCGAGGTGTACTCCGCTTTCGGATCGCCCACCGTGTTCCTGGTCATCGGCGCTTTCATCCTCGCCCGCGCCATGACAGTCCACGGCCTGGACCGAAGGTTCGCGCTCCGCGTCCTGTCGCTTCCCAAGGTCGGTGACAGCACGCACCTGACCGCACTGGCCTTCATGACCGTGGCAACCCTGCTTGCCATGCTGGTTTCCGCCTCCGCAACCGCCGCCATGCTGTTGCCCATTGGCATCGGCGTAGTCCGGACGGTCGGCGATCTCATTCACGATCCGGCCAGCGGCCGCAAGAGTTACCAGACCCGCTTCTCGTGCATGCTGATGCTGGCTATCGCGTACGGTGCCGGTGTCGGCTCTGTGCTGACTCCGGTGACCGGCATCGCCAACGTCATTGGCCGCGGCACCGTGGAGCAGATGACCGGGTACCAAATCCCGTTGTTCGACTGGGTCTCCATCTCCGGCCCTTATGTCCTGGGCCTGGGGACCCTCATGTTCATCGCCCTGGTGCTCATGAACAAACCGGAAACCCACCACATCCCCAACGGGACGGCGTCGTTCCGGCGGCAGTATGCCGAGCTTGGCGCCATGACGCGCGGCGAAAAGATTGTCGCCCTCGTCTTCGCCCTGACCGTCGTGCTGTGGACCTTCCCCGCCGTCGTCACCACTTTCAGCATCACCAACCCGGTCCTGGAAACAATGGCCTCGCACCTGAATGAGGGATCCGTTGTTGTTCTGCTGGCCGGCCTGCTGTTCCTGATCCCCACCGAGAAAAAGACCCCCACGCTCGAATGGAGCGAAGCCGCCAAGATCGACTGGGGCACTGTTATCCTCGTCGGCGTCGGACTGACCGTCGGGGCGATGATGAAAGCCACTGGGCTGGCCGAAACCATAGGCACCGCCGTCGCCGATGTCACGGGGGTCAACAGCGTCCTGCTGCTCTGCCTTGTGGCAGTGGTCCTTGGCATGGTCATCTCCGAAACCACCAGCAACACTGCCAGCGTCGGCATTGTCGTCCCTATCATCATCCCGATCGCCCTGGCTATCGGGGTCGATCCGCTCATCCCAGCGATGGCAGCCATCTTCGGCGGCAACGCCGGGGCCATGCTCCCTGTGTCCACACCCCCGAACGCCATTGTCTACGGATCCGGCTACGTGCCGATGCTGCGCATGATCAAAACCGGCGTCGTGGCCGACCTGGTTACTATCCCGCTGATCCTCCTTACCGTCATCGGCATCGGCAGCGCCATCGGGCTGTCCCTGCCCTAGCCTGCCCGTACCCGACCCCGCCAATAGGATGGACTCCATGGTCAAACTCACGGACGTCGCCCGCGCCGCCGGGGTCGGGTACGGCACGGCATCCCGCGCCCTCAGCGGGAAGGGCCCGGTGGGCGGCGACGCCCGGGCACGCGTTCTGGAAGCGGCACGCGAACTTGGCTACACCGGAGACGCCACCGCCCGGGCCCTGCGGGAACGCCGCACCCGAAGCGTCGGGCTCATCGTTCCGGACATGACCAACGAGTTCTACACGGCCAGCGCCGAAGTCCTCCAGGAAGTACTTCGCGACGCCGGCCACCACCTTTTCGTCGCAACCACCGGCAACCACCCGGGGCGTGAGCAGGAAGCCCTGCAGGAGATGGCGGCCCGCAGGGTGGACGGGATCGTCCACGTACCCTCCGGTCCAAGTACCGCCGCCGCGTCGCCGGTCCCGGTCGTCGAGCTCAACCGCTACAGCGGACGAAGCGTACCGGCAATCGTCAGCGACGACTTCGTGGGCGTGAAAGAACTGACCGAACTGGTCATCGCCTCCGGCTATACAGACGTGGCCGCCATCGTCGGCCCCGATACCTACAGCACCAGCCGGGAACGGCTCGCAGGTTTCAAAGCCGCCGCAGAGCAGGCCGGCTTCACGGAGAAGGCGACTACAGGAAAACGCTTCCGGATAATGTCCTCCGACTTCTCCGCCGAGGGCGGTGCCAGCGCAATGCAGACATTGCTTTCCGACCTGCCCCAGGCCGTCATGCCCCTCAGCAGCAGGCTGGTGATGGGCGTACTTAAGGCGACACGGGAATCGGGCATCCGGGTTCCCGAAGACCTCTCACTGGCCGGATACGGTGATCCTGATTGGTTTGAGATCTGGGGACCCGGGATCACCACCTTCGCCCCGCCCCTCGCGGAGATGGGTGCAAAGGCAGCCGAAGTACTGCTGGACCTGATCAACGGTCTCGAACCTGCACACGTCGTCAGCCGGATCCCGGGAACACTGCGGATCCGGGGAACCCTGACCACATCAAGGGATTAATGCCCCCGGCAGTCGCTTCCCCGGCTGGCTTCCTACTGCTCGGGCAAACGGCTACACGAACCCCACAAAGGGACCGTTGCTGTCAGTTTCAGCCGGACCGCCCCTGGTAGTGCTACGGCGGGAGATGAGTACGGGCCCGTGGGCGTGGTGCAGGACGGCATGCGCGGTCGATCCTATGGTGCCCCTGATGAGTCCCTGACCTTTGGTTCCCACCACTGTTATTCCGGCGCCTTTGGAGGCGTTGAGGATCGCACGCGGGATTGAAGTGTCTGTGAGTACCCTTCCTTCGACGGCGATGGCTGGCGCGAGGGCGCGTGCAGTCTCGATGGCGGTGTTAACGACTTCGTCCGCTGCAGCTTCGGCGTCCACTGGATCACGGAGTTGCCGGTACCCGGCTGGCGTGTGCCTGACGTGGATGATGGTGAGGCTGCTCTGGCTTGTGGCGGCCATGGCGCAGGCGTCTTCAAGAGCAGTGGGAGAACCGGACCCGTCCACAGCAACAACGACTGGTCCTTTGGGGTGATCGTCGGAACGGATCACGGCCACGGGACAAGCTGCTGTGGCAGCCATCTCCAAGGAGACGGAGCCGATCAGCAATCCCATGAACCCGCCGATGCCGCGGCTGCCCACAACGAGCAGGTCTTTGCCTGCCGAGATTTTCACCAGATGTTCGGCGGGCCACCCGTAAACAAGTTTGGTTTCTATGTCCAGCTCAGGTTCAAGGTGACGGGCATGGGAGAGTCCCTCTTCAAGCGTTATTTGGGCGGAGCGCTCCAGTCCGCTGTCGGCCACTCCGGGCACCGGGCCGAGGTTGTCCGTTAGCAGCGGCCACAGTGAGCAATGGACCAGAAGGAGCTGGCAATGACGCGCCGCCGCCTGCCGTGCCGCCCATCGGACTGCCTGGGCCGCTTCGACTGAGCCGTCATACCCGACGACGACGGTTCTGGAATCATTCACGGCGCGTCTCCTTGTTGGCCGGTTGTACGGGGGCAGCCGCTGCTGCAGGCATGAGCGCGGCGGGAAGCTCGGTTCCGTGGGCGATCAGGACCGGGCATTTCGCTTGCTGGGCGGCCAGCGTACTGACCGAACCCATGAACAGCTCCTTCATGTGGCCGTGATCGCTGCTGCCAAGGATCAGCAGCTGCGCGGTCAGGGACTCATCCATGAGGACTTTGGCGGGGGCGCCACGGCGGATCACCTGGTTCACTGGCGCTGGTGCGGTGGTTCCATATGCCCGTTCCACCGCAAGGGAGCAGGTGCGTTCCGCCGCACGGTCGGGGTTGGGCGCGGCAGGCGCCATCAGGGGGAACGGGACATCGAAGTCCCACGCGGTCACAGCCCTGATCTCTGCGTTCATCAACGGTGCGATCACGCCCGCCCAGCGCAGGGCGAGGATTGAAGCCTTACTGCCGTCCACTCCGACGACAATACTGGGCATTGGTTCTGCATTCATGACCCGTCCTTCAGTTGCCAGGTCGGGGCTCCCTTGCCGGCCACCACCGCTTGGAATCATCGATGACGAATCTGCGGCCAGTAACCTCCGTTGGCGAAATACGGAATACGTAGTCCTTCAGACCCGGCTCCCAAGGTGAGAGTGCCTGCTCCGCCGCCTCCTGACCCGGATCATCCTCCGCGACGGGTTCGGGGCGGCCCTTCACCACCACACTCCAGGCGATGGTGCCGTAGGAATTGAGCCCATCTGCCTCAAGGACAACCACATTGCCCTCAAGCAGCGCATTCATCTTGGTCCCGGCCCCCGTCCGGAAAATCAGCGTGCCATCCTCCGGCAAATAATTGACAGGAAAAATCTCCGGCCCTGCGCCGCCGGTAAAGGCCAAGCGGCCGACCGATGAGGACCGCAGGTGCCTCCAGCACTCATGGACACTCAAAACCTCTGACCTCGGGGATTCCTCCACGTTGCTCATGGGCAGAGCATACCTAGCCCGCAGGGTGCTGCAGTAGAGGAACGGAAATAAGGTTGTCAGCTGTTATTCGGAACTGTCGGCGATATCAGCCTCGGGCGATAACGGCAGCCCCATGAATTCATAAAGCTCCCGCCATGCGTTATCCAAACGCATCTCGGCCAGGACGATTTCTTCTTTGCCGGCATCATCACCGCGCTGCCGCAATTCATAGAGATCGTTGTACAACTCGTCAACTTGATTCAAGCGCCTCTTGAATTCCATGTCAGCCATCGCAAAAGACTAATCCAACAGCAGTGAATGGGACAGGGTTCACATCCAAACCCTTATCTTGACGGGCCGACAGAGGTATTGAACGCTTGTTCAACCTCCACTACTGTCCTCCGTATGTGCTTGATCAAGTCCTGCACTGAACAAGTCATGCACCGAACAAGGAGGTTCACATTGAAGAGATCCACGAGCATTGCCTGCACGAGTATCGCCATCGAGTCCATGCTGGCCGCGTCCGGCTGCGCCGCCACCGACCAGGCCGGCGCGGCGCCGGCGGAGAGCCCTAACCCCGGGAACTGCGCGGTACAGGAGCACGCCATGGGTTTGCGCTGGCAGCAGCAAAGCGCGGAGGCACAGGCACTGCAGTCCCAGATCTACCGGATCGCAGGCGAGCGCCTTGAGGAGAAGATCAAGCAAGCCAAATCCGAAAACCTCGCGATTATCACCGATCTCGACGAGACGGCAATCAACAACACCGAGCTGCTGGCGCGCGATGTGGCCGCCTGCCACGACTACAGCACCTGGGACACCTGGGACCAGTGGGAGCTGAAGGGGTCACCGTCCGCGATCCCGGGCGCCGCCGAGTTCTTCCAAAAGGCCGATGAGCTGGGCGTCTCCATCTACTACCTCTCCGACCGGACCGAGGAGAACCTCGATGCCACCATCGCCTCGCTGAAGCGCCTGGACTTCCCCCAAGTATCGAAGGACCAGGTGATGCTGCTGGGCCCGTCGAAGGAGGAGCGGCGCACCAAGATTCAAGAGAAACACAAGGTCGTCATGCAACTGGGCGACACGCTGCATGACTTCGCCGGGCACTACGCTAAAGCCGATCTAGGCCAGCAGCGGCAGCTCGTCGAAAAAGACTCTGGGCACTTCGGCGATGACTGGTTCATACTGCCCAACCCCACCTACGGCTCCTGGGAGGATGCCGAGCTCGACGAGTGGGACGCCGAGCTGGAAGTCAATCCCCGATCGGAGCGCGGGTACCAGCGCCAGAGCGTGGTACCCGCGCTGCCGGATATCCGTACAAAGACCACCGAACTGTCACCAATCTGTGTCTTGCTTCACAGCATCGGCAACGATAATATTGTCCATAATTGTTAGCGCTAACAGAAACGTTGGGGCAAGCCGGACTTAGAACTCCGGCGATGACAGCCTCCGGTGCCGCTCCTGTGGAACGGCCTCGGTACGCCGGACACAAATGGCCGGCCTCGGCGGAAAGTACATACGCTTTCCGCTCAAGCACCGATTCGTGGCCCTCCCGGGCCGCGGAAGGAGAATAAACGTGAGAATCAAAAAGCTCCTGGGCGCCGTCGCCGTCGTCCTGGCCGTTACGGTGGGGGCCACCGGCTGCGGAAGCCGTCCCGGCGCCGCGTCCAGCACCAGCAGCGCCGACGCTGCCGGCGCCCTGGTGGGGATCTCCATGCCGACGCAGACGTCGGAACGGTGGATCGCCGACGGCAAGAACGTCTCGGAGTCCCTGGCCAAGCTCGGCTACAAGACGGACCTGCAGTACGCCAATGACGACATCCCCACGCAGGTTTCCCAGATCGAGAACATGCTGACCAAGGGGGCGAAGTCCCTGATCATCGCCGCGATCGACGGCACCACGCTGACCGATGTCCTGGCCAAAGCCAAGGAGCAGAACGTCAAGGTCATCGCCTATGACCGGCTGATCAACGGCACCCCGAACGTGGATTTCTACACCACCTTCGACAACTATGAGGTGGGCGTCCAGCAGGCCACGTCCCTGCTGACCGGCCTCGGCCTGGTGGATTCATCCGGCAAGAAGGTCGAGGGCAAGGGCCCGTTCAACGTGGAGCTCTTTGCCGGCAGCCCGGACGACAACAACGCGAATTTCTTCTGGACCGGCGCCATGGACACCCTGAAGCCGTACCTGGATGCCGGCACTCTGAAGGTCCCCAGCGGCCAGACCAAGTTTGAGCAGGCAGCCATCCTCCGCTGGCAGGCCGCCACCGCCCAGAAGCGGATGGAGGACATCCTCACCGCCGCCTACGGTTCGGGCAAAAAGCTCGACGGCGTGCTGTCACCCTATGACGGCCTCTCCATCGGCATCATCTCGGCGCTGACCAGCACCGGCGGCTACTCCAAGGGCGCGCTGCCGGTGGTCACCGGCCAGGATGCGGAAAAGGGCTCGGTGAAGTCCATCGTCGCGGGCGAGCAGTACTCCACGATCTTCAAGGACACCCGCAAGCTCGGCGAGCAGGCCGTGAAGATGGTGGACGCGGTCCTGAAGGGCCAGGAGCCAGAGACCAATGACACCGAAAGCTACAACAACAAGGTCAAGGTGGTTCCCGCCTTCCTGCTGAAGTCCGTAATCGTCACCAAAGACAACTACAAGCAGGAACTGATCGACTCCGGTTACTACACCGACGCCGACATCAAGTAATCCGGCAGCACGACGGCGGGGAGCCTGCACGCGGGCGCCCCGCCCCCTTAAAACCGCCCCAATAAGACAGATCAGAACAGATCAGCGGGAATTGACCAATGAACGTACCCATTCTTCAGATGCGCGGGATCACCAAGACCTTCCCCGGCGTCAAAGCCCTCCAGGATGTCACCCTGGATGTGAACCGCGGTGAGGTCCACGCGATCTGCGGCGAAAACGGGGCAGGCAAGTCCACCCTGATGAAGGTGCTCTCCGGCGTGTACGCCCACAACACCTTCGAGGGGGACATCCTCTTCGAGAACGAGCCGTGCGACTTCGCGTCCATCAGCGACAGCGAAAAGCGCGGCATCGTAATCATCCACCAGGAGCTGGCCCTGAGCCCGTACCTGTCCATCGCAGAGAACATCTTCCTGGGCAACGAAATGGCTTCCCGCGGCTGGGTTGACTGGCGCAAAACCAATCTGGAGGCAGCCAAGCTGCTGGCCAGGGTGGGCCTGGATGAAAACCCCGTCACGCCCATCCAGCACATCAGCGTCGGCAAGCAGCAGCTCGTCGAAATCGCCAAGGCCCTGTCCAAGGAAGTGAAACTGCTGATCCTGGACGAACCCACCGCGGCCCTGAACGATGAGGACTCAGACCACCTGCTGGACCTGATCCTGCACCTTAAGGGCCAGGGCGTCACCAGCATCATCATCAGCCATAAACTCAACGAAATCCGCAAGGTGGCGGACGCCGTCACCATCATCCGCGATGGAAGGTCCATCGAGACCCTGCGCGTGGACCAGGGCCAGATCACCCAGGAACGCATCATCCGCGGCATGGTGGGCCGCGACCTGGACAGCCTCTACCCCGAGCGTGAACCGCAGATCGGCGAGGAAGTCCTGCGCATCGAGGACTGGACAGTCCAGCACCCGCAGGACCACACCCGCACCGTGGTCCACAATGCCAGCCTCAACGTCCGCAAGGGCGAAGTGGTGGGGCTCGCCGGACTCATGGGAGCCGGCCGCACCGAACTGGCTATGAGCGTCTTCGGCCGCACCTACGGCCGGGCGGTCTCCGGAAAGGTGTTCAAGTACGGCAAGGAAATCAACACCTCCACCGTTCCCGAGGCCATCCGCAATGGCATCGCCTACGCCACCGAGGACCGCAAGCACTACGGCCTGAATCTCATCGAGGACATCAAGCGGAACATCTCCATGGCTGCCCTGCCCAAGCTCGCCAAGCGCGGCTGGGTGGACAAGAACAAGGAAACGACGGTGGCCAACAGCTACCGGAAGAGCATGAACATCAAGGCCCCCTCCGTCGCGGCCATCACCGGTAAACTCTCCGGCGGCAACCAGCAGAAGGTGGTCCTGAGCAAATGGATGTTCTCGGACCCCGACGTGCTGATTCTGGACGAGCCCACCCGCGGCATCGACGTCGGCGCCAAGTTCGAGATCTATACGATCATCGCCGAGCTCGCCGCGCAGGGAAAGGCCGTCATCGTGATCTCCTCAGAGCTGCCCGAACTCCTGGGCATCTGCGACCGGATCTACACCCTGTCCGCCGGCCACGTCACCGGTGAAGTCCCCATCGCCGAGGCCTCCCAGGAGACCCTCATGCACTACATGACCCAAGAGAAGGAATAACGAACCATGTCCGCCTTACGCGAATCCCTCGGCTTCCTTGCAAGCCGCCTCCGCCAGGTCGGCATCTTCGTCGCCCTGATCCTGATCGTCCTGCTGTTCCAGGTCCTCACCGACGGAATCCTGCTGCAGCCACAGAACGTCACCAACCTCGTCGTCCAGAACAGCTATATCCTCATCCTGGCCATCGGCATGGTCATGGTCATCATCGCCGGCCACATTGACCTCTCCGTCGGCTCCATTGCCGGGTTCATCGGCGCCGTCGCCGGCGTGATGATCGTGCACTGGGGCTGGGCCTGGTGGGCGGCCATCCCGGCCTGCCTCCTGGTCGGGGCGCTCGTCGGCGCCTGGCAGGGGTACTGGATCGCGTACGTCGGCATCCCCGCGTTCATCGTCACCCTGGCGGGCATGCTCATCTTCCGCGGCCTGACCCTGATCACTCTCAAGAACCAGCAGATCACTCCGTTCCCGGACGAGCTCCGCGCCCTGGGCGGCGGTTTCCTGCCCGACATCTCCGGCGGTACGTCGGTGCTTGAATGGCTCACCGTGATCCTCGGCGTCGGCGGCACCGCAGCCCTGCTGTTCCAGGCCATCAAGGAACGCCGCATCCGCCGGAAGTTCAACCTCGAGAACGAACCCATGGCCTGGTTCGCCACCAAGACCGCGTTCATCGCCCTGCTGATGCTCGTCATCACGTTCCTCCTGGCCAGCTACCGCGGCACCCCGATCGTGCTGATCGTCCTTGCCGGCCTGGTCATCGCCTACTCCGCGCTGATGAACAACAGCATCTTCGGCCGCCACACCTACGCCATCGGCGGCAACCTGCACGCCGCCGAGCTCTCCGGCATCAAGACCAAGGCCGTGACCTTCAGGCTCTTCGTGAACATGGGCGTCCTCGCCGCGCTGGCCGGCCTGATCTTCACGGCCCGGCTGAACTCCGCCCAGCCCGCGGGCGGCACCGGCTTCGAACTGGACTCTATCGCCGCCGCGTTCATCGGCGGAGCAGCGGTCCAGGGCGGCATCGGCACCGTGGCCGGGGCGATGATCGGCGGCCTCATCATGGGCGTCCTCAACAACGGCATGTCCATCCTGGGCCTCGGCACCGACTACCAGCAGCTGATCAAGGGCCTGGTGCTCCTGCTCGCCGTCGGCTTCGACATCTTCAACAAGAACCGCGCCGGCGGCGGATCCTCCATCGCCAAGCGCTTCAAACTGAAGACCACACCGCCCGCCGCCGAGGAGACCAGGGCAGCGGCCGAAACGCCGGCACCGGTGGGCGCCAGCGCCCGGGAATCGAGCAACGCCTAGGCGGCAGCACAGTTAAAGTACGACGACGGTCCCGCACCTTTGCGAAAAGGTGCGGGACCGTCGTCGTACTGGCTGCGAAGAACTACCGGGGCGCCAGCCAGATCTACCTGGGCGCCGCCGTCGAGCCCCGCACCACGAGCCTTGGGTTGAGGACCGATGCCGCGCCCGAGGGGCCGTTTTCCAGATCGGACAGGAGCATGCTGATGCAGCGGGCGCCGAGCTCAGTGAAGCCCTGGTTCACGGTGGTCAGGGGCGGGACGAAATAGCCGGCCTCCGGCTGGTCGTCGAAGCCCACCACGCTGATGTCCTCCGGGACGCGCAGCCCGGCCTCCCTGAAAGCGCGCAGCGCGCCCAGGGCCATCTGGTCATTAGCCGCAAAGACGGCCGTCATGTTCGGGACGGCGGACAGTTCCAGCCCGGCACGGTAGCCGCTCTCGGCGCTCCAGTCCCCCGGAATCAGCACGCCTTCCGGCAGGCCGGCCTGCTCAAGGGCACGGCGCCAGCCCTCGGTCCGGGCCGCGGCGTCCATCCAGTCCTGCGGACCTGAGATGTGGGCGATTGCGGTGTGGCCAAGGTTCACGAGGTGCTGCACGGCGAGGGCTGCGCCGGCACGCTGGTTCACGGCCGCGACCGTCAGGCGTTCATCCGCCCCGAAGCCCACGGCCACCAGCGGGACGGACACGGTGATGGCGCGCAGCGAGGCAAGCATGGTTTCGTGCGGAACGATCACCACGATCCCGTCCACGGACTGCAGCAGGAAGTGCTCGAGGGCAGCGCGGATGGCGGCAGGTGTCACCTCGCTGAGGCTGGCCATGCTGACGGCATAGCCCTCGTTCCGGGCAGCGTGCTGGACGCCAAGAAGCGTGTTGGCGGGGCCGTAGTGTGCGGTGCCGGCGGCCAGGACCCCGATGGCCTGGGAGCGCCGGGTGACCAGGCTGCGGGCCGCGGTGTTGCGGCGGTAGCCCAGCTCGGCGATGGCACGTTCCACGCGCTTACGGGTCCGGGCGCTGACATTTGGGTGCATATTCAGCACCCGCGACACCGTCTGATGGGACACGCCAGCGAGGCGCGCCACGTCCTCCATGACGGGAGGACGTGGCGCGGGGCTGGCTGTCACTGTATGGGGTCGGTTGTCACGTGGCGAAGATGCTCCAGGATGCCCGGTGCGTGGCTCCCGGCTCCAGCCGGATCAGGTCCATGCCTTTGTTGAAGGCATCGGGCGGGCAGGTCATCGGCTCCACGGCGAGGCCCAGGCGGTTGGGAAACGGAGGCTGCTTGTCGGCGGTGTGGATCTGCAGCCATTGGCAGGTGCGGTCCCAGGCCATGCCGACGCCGGTCCCGGCCGGGTCCCGGACCAGCACGCGGGCCTGCCCGCCGCCGTCGAACGCTATGTCCGTGAAGGCGTGGTCGATCTCCGTGGCGCCGATGGCGCGCGGTGTCCGGAAATCAAACTCATGGCCGTCCACGCTGCGCGTTTCCTTCGGCAGCAGCCGGTCCGGGGTGACCTCAAGGAACGTTCCGGCCGGGATTTCGAGGACCCATTCATCGAGGCGTGACGGGCCTGCCACGAGGTACGGATGCGGGCAGACCCCGTAGGGCGCCGCCGTGCCGCCGAGGTTCCTGGCCGTGACGGTGCTGTGCAGGCCGTCCTCCGCCAGCCGGTATTCGACGGCGATGCGCAGCTCGTGCGGGTAGCCCGCCGTCGGCTGCGGGGAGCAGGACAGCGTGACGGACGATTCATCATGGGACTCGAGCGTCCATTCCAGGGGGAACACCAGCCCGTGGAGGGCGCAGCCGCGGTCGGTCTCGTTGACCGGGACCTCGTACTCGGCGCCGTCGAACGTGTACCGGCCGTCGGCGATCCGGTTGGGCCAGGGCGCGGCGACAATGCCCCGGTAGTCAGGGATGGGGCCGCCCTCCGGGAAGGGGACAATGAGGTCCCGCCCCCGATGGCGCATCTCGCGCAGCGCACCTGCAAGTGCCGCAATGGTGGCGGTGTACTCCCCCGCCCGGATTTTGTATTCGGTCACAGGCCTATTTTCGGTCACAGCCTGCCGGCCAGCCGGTAGTAGGCGGCGTTCCAGGCGAGTTCCTTCTTGAACTGTTTGATGGTGGTTCCCTCGTCGATGGTGAGGAGTTCGGTCTGGGCGATCTCCGCGAAGTCCTCGAACACGTCCACGCCCACCTGGGTGGAGAGGACGGTGTGGTGCGCGGCGCCGGCGGTCAGCCAGGCGGCGGCGGAGGTGGCGAAGTCCGGCTTCGGTTCCCAGAGGGCGCGTGCCACCGGCAGGTTGGGCAGCGGCTGGTCGAGGTCGACGACGTCGACGGCGTTCGCCACGAGGCGGAACCGGTCGCGCATGTCGGACAGGGCGACGACGACGCCGGGGCCGGCGTCGGTGTCGAAGACCATGCGGACCGGGTCCTCCTTGCCGCCGATGCCCAGCGGGTGGATCTCGACGCGCGGCTTCTTGGCGGTCAGCGAGGGGCAGACCTCCAGCATGTGTGCGCCCAGGATCTTCTCCTGGCCCGGCGCGAGGTGGTAGGTGTAGTCCTCCATGAGCGAGGCGCCGCCGGGCAGTCCGGCCCCCATCACCTTGGCGGCGCGGATCAGGATGGCAGTCTTCCAGTCGCCCTCGGCACCGAAGCCGTAGCCGTCGGCCATGAGCCGCTGCACGGCCATGCCGGGCAGCTGCCGCAGCTCGCCGAGGTCCTCGAAGGAAGTGGTGAAGGCGGCGGATCCATTGGCTTCGAGGAAGCTGCGGAGCCCCAGTTCGATCCGGGCGCTGTAGCGGAGGGAGTCGTGGCGGGCTCCGCCCGCTTTGAGTTCCGGTGCCACGTCGTAGAGCCGCTCGTACTCGGCCACCAGAGTGTCGACGTCGGACTCCTCTGCGCCGTGGACGGCGTCGGCGAGTTCGTTGACGGACCAGGTGTTGACCGAGACGCCGAAGCGGAGCTCGGCCTCGGTCTTGTCGCCTTCGGTGACGGCGACGTTGCGCATGTTGTCGCCGAAGCGGGTCAGCTTCAGGTTCCGGACGGCGGCCCAGCCGGCCGAGGCGCGCTGCCAGATGCCCACCTGGCGGGCCACCTCCGGGTTGGAGACGTGGCCCACCACCGTCTTGCGCGGTACGCCCAGCCGCGACTGGATGTAACCGAACTCGCGGTCGCCGTGCGCGGCCTGGTTCAGGTTCATGAAGTCGAAGTCGATGTCCGCCCAGGGCAGGTCCACGTTGGCCTGGGTGTGCAGGTGCAGGAGCGGTTTGCGGAGCAGGTCCAGGCCCTGGATCCACATCTTGGCCGGGGAGAAGGTGTGCATCCACGCCGTCACACCGATCACCGAGTCGTCCGAGTTGGCCTCCAGCGCGGTGCGGCGGATCGCGTCCGAGTCCGTCAGCACGGGCTTCCATACGAGCCTGACCGGGACCTCGGAGGACTCGTTAAGGGCCGCCGCGATCTCCTGGGACTGGGCGGCCACCTGCTTCAGGACGTCCTCGCCGTAGAGGTGCTGGCTGCCGGTGAGGAACCAGACCTCATAGTGCTCGAGGGAGGTGCTGTTGGCGTTGGACATGGTGTCTCCTTGGAAAGTCTTGGGGTGTAGGGGTCCGGACCTAGCGTCCGTAAACGTTCTGGTAGCGGTCGTAGAGCGACTCGATCTTGCCCGGGTCGATGGCCAGCGGTTCGCCGAGCTGGCGGGAGACGTGGACCGTGCGGGCCACTTCCTCGCACATCACGGCGGCCTTGACCGCGGAACGGGCGTCCTTGCCGATGGTGAACGGCCCGTGGTTCTGCATCAGCACGGCGGGCGAGTTGGAGCCCCGCAGGGTTTCCACGATGCCGCGGCCGATCGAGTCGTCGCCGATCAGCGCGAACGGGCCCACCGGGATGGGGCCGCCGAACTCGTCGCCCATCATCGTCAGCACGCACGGGATCTCCTCGCCCCGGGCGGCCCAGGCCGTGGCGTAGGTGGAGTGGGTGTGGACCACGCCGCCGACGTCGGGCATGTTCCGGTACACGTAGGCGTGCGCAGCGGTGTCCGACGACGGCGTGAGGTCCGGGTTCTCCCACTGGGCCGGAACGCCGCTGGCGTCCGCGCTCAGGCTGCTGACCGGTGTCCCGTAGAGGTCTGTGACCACCATCGCCTCGGGAGTCAGGGCATCGTAGGAGACGCCGGAGGGCTTGATGACCATGAGGTCATAGCCGGGGATCCGGCCGGACACGTTCCCGGCAGTCCACACCACGAGGTCGTAGCGGGTCAGCTCGGCATGCAGGTCGCAGACCTCGCGGCGGACACGGGCAATGGATTCCAGCAGAGCGCTCATGCCGAAACCTCCTCGGCAGTCAGGGGGACGGAGTTCAGGGATTCGTCGGGCAGGGACTGGGTACTGCTGCGCTGGATGGCCTTGAGCCGGTGCATGACCTCGTTGGTTCCCCTGCCGAAGTAGTCGTGCAGGGTGCGGTATTCGCGGAACAGCGCATCGTAGGCTGCCACGTTTTCGGGGATGGGTGTGTAGACGGCCCCGGGTGCGGCGCCCATCGCCTCGGAGGCGGCCCTGACATCGGCGTACTTTCCGGCGGCGACGGCGGCGTGGATGGCCGAACCGAGGGCCGGACCCTGTGCGGAGCCGATGGTGGAGAGCTGCAGGCCGGTCACGTCCGAGTAGATCTGCATGAGGAGCTTGTTCTTGAGCAGGCCGCCGGCCACGATGAACTCCTTCACCGGCACGCCGGAGTCCCGGAAGGCCTCGACGATGGTGCGGGTGCCGAAGGCCGTGGCTTCGAGGAGCGCCCGGTAGATGTCCTCCGGCCGGGTGGCCAGCGTCTGGCCGACCACGATGCCGGAAAGCTCGTGGTCCACCAGCACGGAGCGGTTTCCCGAATGCCAGTCGAGCGCGATGAGGCCGTGCTGGCCGATCGCCTGCCCGGATGCCAGCTCCGTCAGGTATTCGTGGATGCCCTTCCCCGCCTCGGCAGCGGCCTGGTGGTATTCCGGCGGAACGCCGTACTTGGTGAACCAGCCGAAGATGTCTCCCACGCCGGACTGGCCGGCCTCATAGCCCCAGAGCCCCGCCATGATCCCGCCTTCCACCACACCGCACATGCCCGGCACTTCACGGAGCTCGGCCCCGTTCATGACGTGGCAGGTGGAGGTGCCCATGATGGCCACGAGCTGGCCGGGTTCCACCGCCTTGGCCGCGGGGGCGGTGACGTGCGCGTCCACGTTGCCGACGGCGACGGCGATTCCCTCCGGCAGCCCGGTCCAGGCCGCGGCCTCGGCGGTCAGGTACCCGGCGGCGTCGCCCAGGCGGCCGATGGCGTGGTAGAGCTTAGCGCTAACAAAATTCTTGAACTGCGGGTTCAGCGCGGCGAGGAAGTCATCGGACGGGTAGCGCCCGTCCTGGTAGATGCCCTTGTATCCGGCGGTGCAGGCGTTGCGGACGTAGTTGCCGCAGAGCTGCCAGACGATCCAGTCGGCGGCTTCCACCCAGTGGTCCATTTCGGCGTAGGCCCCGGGGTCCTCCTCCAGCAGCTGCAGCCCCTTGGCGAACTCCCACTCGGAGGAGATCAGTCCGCCGTACCGCGGCAGCCAGGATTCGCCCAGCTCAGCGGCCAGCGCGTTGATGCGATCGGCCTGGCCCTGCGCGGCGTGGTGGCGCCACAGCTTTACATACGCGTGGGGGCGGTTCGCGAAACCCGGCACCTCGTTCAGCGGGGTCCCGTCCGCCTTGACGGGCACCATGGTGCAAGCCGTGAAGTCCGTCGCGATTCCGACGACGGCGGCAGGGTCGATTCCGGCGTCAGCGATGGCGGCGGGAACAGCGTGCCGGAGCACGTCACGGTAGTCGTTGGGCACCTGGAGTGCCCATTCCCCGGGAAGCCGGGCGGCTGTTCCGCCCGCTGCGCCGGCCACGTCCGCCGGAAGTGCCTCCGTGATAACCGCGTGGGGGTAGTCGAACACGCCGCTGCCAAGTTCCTTGCCGTCCCGGACCCGCACAACCACGGCCCGGCCGGACAGGGTGCCGTAGTCCACCCCGATGACATAGTTTTCGCTGCCGTCTGCTGTGACGTCCATGAATCCTCCAGATCAACCGCCCGCCTGATGCATCGGGCTGAAACCATTGTGAGCGCTAACAACTTTGCCCGTCAAGTGCTGGCGGTCACTGATTTGGGGGACGTGCGCGGTCAGGCGGGGGCGGAAGTGCTGCGCCGCACCACGAGCTCGGGCTCCACCACGGTGGTGCTCACCGTGTCACCGTTCGCGATGGCGTTCAGCATCAGGTCCATGCACCGCCTGCCCAGCTCCTCGAAATCCTGGCGCACGGTGGTGAGCGGCGGGGTGAAGTAGCCCGACTCCGGCTGGTCATCGAAGCCCACCACAGAGACGTCCTCGGGAACCCTGACGCCGGCCTCGTTGAAGGCCCGGAGCAGGCCCAGGGACATCTGGTCGTTGCCCACGAACAGTGCGGTGGCGGCCCGCTCGGCGGCAAGCTTCCGGCCGATCTCATAGCCGCTGCCGGCGCTCCAGTCCCCCTCGACCACCAGGCTGTCGTCCAGTCCCGCCGAACGCAGCGCAGCACTCCAGCCCTCGGCGCGCGCCACCGCATCGATCCAGTCCTGCGGGCCGGCTATGTGCCCGATCCGCCGGTGCCCCTGTTCGATCAAATGCCCGACGGCGAGCTCGGCTCCCCGCTTCTGGTCCACCATGGCACCGCTTACCGCCTCACTGCCCAGGGAACCCACAGCCACCACGGGAACGCCCGGGTTCAGCTCGGCCAGGGCCAGGAGTGTCTCCGAATGCGGCACGATCACCACGATGCCATCCACGGACTGGTCGAGGAAGTGCCGGATGGCGTCGAAGATCGCTTCCCGGTTCACCGAGCGGAGGGCTGCGATGCTGACGAAGTAGCCGGCGTCGCGCGCGGCCTGCTCAACCCCCAGCAGCGTGTTGGCGGGACCGTACTGCGACAGCTCGCTGCCGAGCACGCCGATGGTCTGCGACTTGCGGGTGACCAGGCTCCGGGCTGCGGTGTTGCGGCGGTAGCCCAGCTCGGCAATGGCGGCCTCCACGCGCTCGCGCGTGCCCTTGCTGACGTTGGGGTGGTTGTTGATCACCCGGGAGACGGTCTGGTGCGAGACTCCCGCGCGTTCCGCCACATCCTCAAGCCGGGGCATCCGGCCGCTGCTTTTTGCCATGGGGTAATTGTGCGTGACCCGCAGCCATCTGCACGAATGGACCCGGCGCCAACCGACGCGGCCGGACGTAAACTGATGGGAGCAAAGGAGCGCTGGCGATGGACGGCAAAGTTCATCATTCGGGGGGCGGATCATCCGCACGGCACATGCTGACGGGCCTGCTGCTTCTGCTCGCTCTTTTCGCCGGCTATCTGACAGGGGCAGCCCCGGCACGCGCTGTATCGCTCAACGGCCACGATATCTCCTGGCCCCAATGCCCGACGGCGGTGGGCGGCTTTGGCCTGCCGCTGCCGCCGGCGTCGTCCCAGTTCGTGATTATCGGACTGACGAAGGGGCTGCCCTTCACCGAGAACCCGTGCCTGGCCAGCCAGGTTGCGTGGGCGGCCAACAACCGCAAGCCGGCGCAGGCGTACACCATGGCCGCCTTCCCTACCGCCGCGCAGCTCACCACCTACCGGGCCCAAGGGCCGTGGTCCGCAGCCACCCGGGCGGGGCAGCTGTCCAATGTCGGCTATGCGGAAGCCAAGTTCGCCGCGGCGAGCCTGGCGCGGGTCGGGTTCGCACCGCGCGTGGTGTGGATCGACGTCGAGCCCCGCCCCGCCCAGCCGTGGCCAACCGCGAGCGCGGCCCAGCAGCGCGAAAACCGGTACATCATCGAGGGCCTGATGCGCGGGCTGCGCGATTCCGGCTACTCGTACGGCCTGTACTCGTTCGCTTCGGGCTGGGCCAGCATCACCGGTTCCTGGCGGCTCTCCGGCGTCCCGGTATGGGCCACCGCCGGCCGGCTGGATTTCCCCGGCGAAGCCCAGAACCTTTGCCGCACGGCCAGCTTCTCCGGCGGCCGCGTGTACATTTCCCAGTGGTACGACGACGTCCGCGACTACGACCTGACCTGCGACCCCTACGCCTTCACTCCGCTGCCTGTTCCGGCGTCCACCCTGTCCCGCTCGACGGCCGACTTCAACGGGGACTGGAACACCGACATCCTGGCCCGCGTAACGGCCACTGCCGAGCTGCGGCTGTACCCGGGGAACGGCCGCGGAGGCCGACTGCCCGGCGTGCGCATCGGCACCGGCTGGAACGGGTTCAGCGCCCTTGAAACGCCCGGCGACTTCAACGGCGACGGCCCCCAGGACGTCTTTGCCCGGGAGGCCGCCACCGGCCAGCTGTGGATGTACCGCGGCAACGGCACCGGCGGGTTCCTCCCCCGGATCCGGATCGGCACCGGCTGGAACAGCTTCAGCGCAATCATCGGCCCCGGTGATTTCAGCGGCGACCAGCGCGTTGACATCCTCGCCCGCGAGTCTGCCACCGGCGTCCTCTGGCTCTACCGCGGCAACGGCACCGGCGGGTTCCTGCCGCGGGTCCGCGTCGGTTCCGGCTGGAACGCCTTCAACGCCCTGGTGGGACCGGGCGACATGAACGGCGACGGGGCCGCCGATGTGCTGGCGCGGGAGGCGGCCACCGGCGTCCTGTGGCTTTACCGCAGCAGCGGCACGGGCGGGTGGCTCCCCCGCATCCGGGTGGGCGCAGGCTGGAACGCGATGACCGCCGTCGTAAGCTCCGGTGACTTCAACGGCGACCGCAACCCGGACCTGCTGGCACGGGACACCGCCGGTGTCCTGTGGCTTTACCCCGGGCTCGGGACGGGGCAGTTCGCCTCCCGGGTGCGCATCAGTGCCGGCTGGAACGGGCTCGCCCCGCTCTTCTAGCCCGGTTTCGCCCCTTGCCACCATCTCAATGAGGGGGCGTGCGCCTAAAACACCCAACGTTTTTCCAAGCCACCGCCCCCACTGTAGTTGCGCGGGGCAACAACAAGAGCAGACCGCCCCGAAGGAGGCGAAGACCCATGCCAGAACAATCAGGAAGCAGGAACAACGTGTCCCGCCGCACCCTGTTGCGGCTCGGCGCAGCCGGAGGTGCCGGCGCGGCCGTCGTCGCCGCCGAGGGCTGGGCCGGTCCGCTGCTCGCGCAGAAGGGACTCCTTTCGCCCGACGGCGCGTTCGCCGCCTCGTCCACCGCCCTGGGCGACCTGCTGTTCTACATCGAGGCATTCCCCACGAGCCCGCTGATCCTGTCGCCGTTCAAGGACCAGTTGCCCGTCCCCAGGGCCCTGGCCCCGGTGCCGGCCGTAGGTGACGGCATCACCAAGGGCTACACCGAGTGGAATGATCCTCCGGGCCCGGGGCAGGGACAGCAGAGTTCCTTCAAGAATGAGCAGCACCAGATCTGGCCTTCCAAGCTGAACTACCCGGACCCGCTTGTCTACAAAATCGACCTGCTCCTGCGGCAGCACGCGTTCACCACCTCGCAGGTCCTGCCGATCGACGCGAACGGCAGGCCCACGATCTCGTTCGACGAGAAGCGCAAGACGTACCCGGCCGGCACCAGGCGCACGCTGCCGCTCAGCACGATCTACGGGTTCAACGGCACCTTTCCCGGCCCGATGATCAACGCCGAGTACGGCAAGCCCGTCCTGGTGCGGTTGGAGAACCGCCTCGACGAGAATCCACTGAACCTGGACCGCCAGGACTTCGGCTCGCCGGACTGGTCCTTCCTGACCCACCTGCATAACGGACACACGGCACCGGAAAGCGACGGCAACCCGCACTACTCCATGGTGAACGGCCCCAAGTACGAGGGGTACCTGCCAAAGACCTTCTGCGACAACCTGTACCTGAACTGGCCCGCCGGGAACGATGACCGTGAAAAGCAAAGCTTCTTCTGGTTCCACGACCACCGGATGGACCACACCGGCTCGAACGTCTACAAGGGCATGGTGGGCCTGTACCCGATCTACGACCCGAAGAACGGCATGGACATGGGCGACGAGCGCCAGGGCCTGCGGCTGCCAGGGGTCCGGAAGGACAACCCGGACGGGTCCTTCGACGTGGACTACGACATCCCGCTGGCGATCTTCGACTGCCGGCTCGATGACGGCGTCACCGTGCACCAGGACATCCACGACGTGCAGAAGGAGTTCCCGGACGCCAAGAATCCGGCCAAGCACCCGGAGTGGTGGGGCAAGACCTTCTACAAGCACTTCCCCAACCACGGGTTCGTGGGCGACATCTTCACGGTGAACGGCACGGCCTTCCCGGTGCTGGAGGTGAAGCGGCGCAAGTACCGCTTCCGGTTCCTGGACGCCTCAGTGGCGCGCATCTACGAGTTCAAGCTGATGAGCTCCACGAAGGGCCCCAGGACGTCGGCGTCACTGGGCTACAAGGGTGATGAGCTCGAGGGGCAGTACCGCATCCCGGACGCGCAGCAGTGCATGCAGTTCACCCAGATCGCGTCCGACGGCGGGCTGCTGCCGTTCCCGATCAAGCGCGATTCCTTTGAGCTGTGGCCCGCCAAGAGACGCGAGGTGGTGGTCGACTTCAGCCGTTACCAGGACGGCACCCCCACCACTAAAGGTGACGTCATCTACCTCACCAACGTGATGAAGATGCCCAACGGGCGGATGTGGTCCAACTCGTCCCGCTTCTCTCCGGACCCGAACTACAAGGTGCCGGTCCTGAAGATCGTGATCGGCGACGATGCCCCCGACAACAGCCAGATTCCGGTGAAGATGCGCGACCTGCCGCCGCTGCCGGGCAACTGGCAGACGATGTTGGACAACCGGCTGATCTTCGAGGTGGAGCGCGGCTCGGGCGGCGGCGAAACGGAATGGCTCATCAACGGGAAGCCCTTCGTGCCGGACACGGTGGCGACAAGTTTGAAGAACCGGGCCGGCCGCTCCCCTCTGGCGCAGCAGCGGAAGGGCAGTTTCAACCTCTGGGAGATCCGCAACGGCGGTGGCGGCTGGGTCCATCCCTTTCACCTGCACATGGAGGAGCACCGCACCGTCATGCGGAACGGCCGGGACGTGACCAGGGGCGGCGACAAGGCCCATCCGGACGATGTCTCCCGTGAGGACCTGGTGGCCCTGGATCCCGGCGAGTCGGTGATCATCTACCGCGGCTTCCGGGACTTCGTGGGCCCGTATGTGGCCCACTGCCACAACCTTGCCCACGAGGACCACGCCATGATGTTCGGCTGGGAGATCACGCCATGACGGCGGTCCCGTGGCGAACGGTCATCCCGCTGGCGGCGATGATGGCCTACGCCGACGGGTTCTGGATGGTGTCCCTCAGGGGTGCCGTGGGGGCCATCGAACGCACCCAGGAGCCCTTTATGAGCTGGCTCCGGGAGTCAACCGCGCTGCTCCCGGTGTTTGTCCTGGCGGTCATCGCGGCCCTGACGCTGGCGCTGCGCTGGTTCGGGCCGGTGTTGTCGGGCAGGAAGGCCTTCTGCACGGCTGCGTTGCTGGTTGCCGCGGCCGGCACCCTGGCCGGAACGCTCACGCTGGCTGCAAGTGAAGCCTGGGACTACGCCCTGCAGCACGAGCTGATGAGCACCATGCACCATGCGGGCTCCGGACAGTCTGTGGAACAGCTAAACCAGGCGTCGCTGGGACTGCAGCTGGCCGCTCTGGGCTATGGCGCCGGCCTGCTTCTGGCCACCAACCTCGTGGTGACCGGCTGGACGGTGGCGATCCTGGGCGGGCGGCTGGACGTCAGCCGCCCGCCGAAGGCGGCCTCCCACCGCACCCGCCTTGCGCGGATCGCAGGCATGGACCTCAGGCAGACGCTGGCGGCGGTGGCACTGTTTGGCTGTGCTGCCATCCACCTCGCGGTCATCCCGGGCCACCTCGACCACTGGGTGGTCGCCAGCGCTTTCTTCCTCGCCCTGGCACTGGCGGAGGTGGTGGGCGGCGTCCTGCTCCTCGGCCGGCCAGGCCGGAACGTCCTGGTTGCTGTCGCCGCCGTCTGCGTGGTTCCGCTCGCGCTGTGGCTGTGGTCCCGGACCTCGGGGCTGCCGGTCGGGCCCAACCCCGGCACGGCGGAACCCGTCGGCCTCGCTGATTCGGCCGCGGGGCTCCTGGAGCTTGGCACCCTGGTGATCGCCGTCGTCCTGTTTCGCAGCAGGCACCGGGGAACAGCCGGGACGGAGAGGCGGACAGCGGCGTCGGCCCACGTCCGTGCACTCGCAGTGGTGGGCGCCGTCGCCATCGGATCCCTGGGCGTAGCCGGTGCCGTTCCCGGGTGGCTTGGCGACGTTGGCACCCCGGGGAACACCACGCACGGCATCCCCCATTAGGGCTATTTCACTGCACAGCTGACACGGCGACGGCGGTCCTTTTCCGGGGGGTCGCCGTCGCCGTTGTGGCGAGAAATTCTGGTAACAGGCAATTTACATTCCTGAAACCTAAGGCTGTTTCCGGAGTCCTATGTTGTGGGGACTAACGGCATTCGTCAGGTCTCAGCAAAATGCCACCCACCGATTTTTTGAGTGGAGTTCGAAATGAACGCTGGAGATGTTGCCTGGATCCTCGCAAGTTCTGCACTGGTGTGCATGATGATTCCCGCCCTGGCCCTCTTCTATGGAGGCATGGTGGGTTCGCGCCGGATCCTGAACATGATGATGATGTGCTTCGGCGGGGCCAGCCTGGTGGCCGTGCTGTGGGCACTGTTCGGTTACTCGCTGGCCTTTGGCAATTCCGTGAACGGACTGGGCCTGATCGGGGACATCACGCAGTACGCGGGCCTGGAGCCAATGCTGAAGGACAATCCCGACGCCGCCCTGCCGGCGGCGCTGTTCACGGCCTTCCAGCTGTTTTTCGCGTGCGTCACCACCGCGCTGGTGGCCGGGGCGGCCGCCGGCCGGATGAAGTTTGGTGCCTGGATGGTGTTCGCAGGGGTGTGGGCCACACTGGTGTACTTCCCCATCGCCCACTGGGTCTTCGCGTTTAGCTCCGCGGACGGCTCGGTGGCGGGCGGCTGGATCGCCAGCGGTATTAAGGCCATCGACTTCGCCGGCGGAACCGCCGTGCACATGAACGCGGGCGCCGCCGCCCTCGCCCTCGCGCTGGTGCTCGGCCGCAGCTCCGGCTGGCCGAAGATGGAGCATACCAAGCCGCACAGCCGGCCCCTGGTGCTGGTGGGCGCCGGCCTGCTCTGGGTCGGCTGGTTCGGGTTCAACGCCGGATCCGCACTGACCGCGGGCCACTCGGCGTCGGTGGTGTTCCTCAACACGGCCGTGGCTGCAGCCGCCGGCCTGCTCGCCTGGGCACTCGTGGAACGGATCCGGCACGGCGCCACCACCAGCATGGGTGCGGCCTCAGGCCTCGTCTCCGCCCTCGTGGCCATCACCCCCGCCTGCGGCGCGGTCAGCCCGCTTGGCGCCGTGGCCATCGGCGCCATCGCCGGCGCTGTCTGCTCGCTGGCTATCGAGTGGAAGTTCCGCCTGGGCTTCGACGACTCACTCGACGTGGTGGGCGTGCACCTGGTGGGCGGCATCATCGGCACGCTCCTGATCGGCATCTTCGCCACCAGCAGCGCCCCGAACGGGGTCAGCGGCCTGCTGTACGGCGGCGGGCTGCAGCAGTTGGGCATCCAGTCACTCGCGACCGTTGCCGTGCTGGCCTACTCCTTCGGCCTGACCTGGGTGATCGCCAAGGTGGTTGACATGGCCATGGGCCTGCGCATCCACGAAGCCGACGAACTCCGCGGCATCGACATCGCCGCCCACTCCGAATTGGCCTACCTCACAGATGAGGACCCCGTAAACCTCGGTTCCTCACCCCGGACCTGAACCAGGTCCTTCACGACCACAGATCCTTCGTGAACGCCAGCGGCCCGATGGTCTCAGGGTCGGCGGCAAGGTCGAACTGCGCCGTGTACCCGGTGTTCAGGTACAGGTGCTTGGCCTCCGGCTGGCGCGGGCCCGTGGTGAGGTAGACGCTGCCGTACCCGCGCTCCGCTGCCAGCCGCTCCAGCTCCGCCAGCACCCGCCGGGCCAGGCCCCGCCGCCGGTGCGCCGAGTGCGTCCAGATCCGCTTGAACTCGGCGGTATCCGCGTCATACCGGCGGAAGGCCCCGCCGGCCACGGACTCGCCGTCCTCCTGGATGATCAGCAGGGCGCCGTGCGGCGCCTCGAATTCCTCGGCCGGGTACCTGTTCAGTTCCTCCGCTGCCCCGTCCCGGCCGAACAGGTCCCCGTAGCGGGAGTCGTACTCGACGGCAAGCTCATCCAGGAGCGGACGGACCCGCGGATCGTGCATGGGCAGTTCGAGGACGGTTAGCGGAGAGCCTGACACTGCTGTGAGGATCCTTCGGGCCAGGGCGTCGTTCTCCCGGAACGGCGCGGCGTTGGTGTTGGGCCGTGCGAACGCGCCCGCTCCCCAGCCGGAGGTGCCGGGGCCGATGCCGAACAGGCGGCTCCGCGGTTCTCCCCCGCGGCCCACGATCCGGTGGCCCGAGGTGATCAGGAGCCGGCCGGTGGAGTGCGGGCCGTCGGACGTGAGCAGGTGCTGCTCGGCCCCCAGGCCAGTGCCGTACAGCGAGCGCAGCAGCGGATTCGCGGAGCGCGCCACAGCGGGACCGGGAAGCCGGGCCTCGATGAAGGCCCTGGCCCGCACGCTCACCGGTGACTGCGCCGACCTCGCCACGAACTCGCCGGTGGCATCGTCTGCGGCAACCGCCAGTCCCGGTCCCAGGAACTGCAGCAGCCCGGCGCGGTGGAGGGCCAGCATTTCACGGAGGCGGCGGGGCGGCGGACCGGAATCCACGAAGCTGAAGAACCCGTGCCACCAACCGTGCACTTCCTCCTGCGAACGGGCGTTCAGCCGTTCGGGCGGGACGATCCTGCCCAACTCCATGTACACCTTCAGCAGGGCCATGAACAGCGCCAGCGTTTCGGGATGATCGGGTCCTGTCCGCAGTTCGAGGTCATGCTCGATGTAGCCGGCCACCGCTGCCTGGACCTCATCGTGGCCGGCAAAGAGCTGCCCGCCGAACGGCTTGTCCAGCCGTTCCAGGTCCAGGTGCAGCGCCGGGTCCGGAACCGCCGCGGCAACCAGCTCCTGGCGGGCACTGCTGTACCAGTCCAGCACGGCGAACCGCGCGGCAAAGTCGTCCCAGCCCAGCGCCACCCGCTCCGGGCTGCCGGTGAACAATTCCCGGTAGTAGCCGTAGCCGGCGTCCTTTGCGATCAGGGGCCAGAGGTGGCTGCGGAAGTCCAGTTCGGCATGCTCCGCCAGTAGCGCGCCCACGGCGTCGGCCGTAAAGAACCTGGGCGCTGCCACCGGTTCGCCGCGCAGGGCCACGGAGATCTTGGAGTGAAACGGCACGCCCCTGCGCGACCCGGCCCACAGCCGGGGTTCGGCTCCGGACGGAACGTAGCGCAGCCCGCCGTCGGACGTCTCCTCGAAACGGCCGCCGCGGCCTTCGGTGAGCAGCACCAGCAAATCCACAAACGCCAGCCCCATGCCGGCGACGATGACGTCCTGGCCGGCGGCGATCGGGGAATAGTCGACGTCGGTGGTGTAGCTGGGTGCCGCATGGAACCCGCCGTGCGCGGCCGCGAACGCGGACCAGGCGGCCGAGCGGGCATCCGGCTCGGCGTCGGTGTGCCCCAGCGCGGTAATCACGACGTCGGCGTGCAGGGCGGCGCCGCAGGCCAGCCGCACGCTGTACCCCCCGCCGTCGGAAATTCCAGCGTTGTCTGGTTCTGCGCTGATCGGTTCGACGTTGACGGCGGTGTCGCGGTGGACTGTGACACGGGCGTCGCTGCCGAGGGCGCGGACAGCACGCCGGAAGAACCACTCCAGGTACTTGCTCTGCAGTTGCCGGGTAGGGAAGGTGGCGCCTGTCAGCGAGTGCAGCTGTTCCCTCAGGTGCGTCGGCAGTGCCGGCACGTCGGTGATGGATCCGTCCAGAATGCCGGCAGCCCAGGCCGCGAGTCCCGGTCCGTCGATGGCCGGCCCCTCGCAGACCACGGAGGAGTCGGTGAACATGGTGACGTCGGCCGCCGTGGAATTCAGCATCAGGCCGGGGTTCTGGTCGTAGCGCCAGATCCTGCCGGAACCCGGCTCGTGCGGCTCCACGATATGGATGTGCAGGGGACCTGCCGCCAATTCCGGCCTGTTGGCCGCGAGCCGTTCGAGGATGCCGGCCGTGCGCGGACCGCCGCCAATGAAGACCACGGATGGGTGCTGCGCTGGCATCGGAAACTCCTGGTTGGAAGGGGCCCGTCGAAAAGGGCTGTGAGCCCTCAATCTAGGGTCTGGAGAAACCCCCGGTCGAGGGCCCTGTCACGGCCGTTCACCCCGCGTCATTGGGCGTAAATGAGAGCAAGAAATCGTCTTGTGACGCCCCGCTAAGCGGCGTGAACGAATGCAACGGAGCGCTTTGCCGGACCTTCCGGGCCGACCTAGATTTGCAGCCAACTACCCCCGAAGACCACCCGGAAGAAGCGAGATGGCGCATGAGTTCAGCAGCAACCAGGACGTCCCAGTCCTCCACGGAGACACCGGCCGCACCTGAGCCGCCGGCCGTCTCCGAAACCCCGGCCGCCGTCGCTTCGGGCTCCGCGGGAGAACCGCCTGCCCCCGAAACCCGCGCCGTCGTCGACTATGCCGACTACCGCCTGGTCCCCGCCCGCCGCCCGTGGCGGTGGGTGGGCACCGCGGTGGTGGCACTCGGCGTGGCCGCCGTGGTGTGGTCGCTGGCCACGAACCCGCGCTGGGAGTGGGGCGTGGTGGCCCAGTGGTTTACCGCCCAGTCCGTGGTAAACGGCCTGGTGGAAACCCTCAAGCTCACTGCCATCTCCGGCGCGCTGGGCTTTATTCTCGGCTTCATCCTCGCCCTCATGCGGCTGTCCGCATCGCCGCTGCTGGTCTCCGTGTCCTGGACGTTCTCGTGGATCTTCCGGTCCACGCCGCTCCTGGTCCAGATGCTCCTCTGGTACAACCTGGGCTACCTCTACGAGAAGATCAGCCTGGGCATCCCGTTCACGGACATCCGCTTCTTCGAGGTGCAGACCACCACCCTGATCAGCCAGTTCGCGGCGGCCGTGCTTGGCCTGACGCTGAACCAGGCTGCGTACTCGGCGGAGATCATCCGCGGCGGCATCCTGTCCGTGGACCAGGGCCAGCTCGAGGCTGCCGCGGCCCTCGGCATTCCCGCCTGGCGCCGCTCCACCCGGATTGTGCTGCCCCAGGCCATGCGCGCCATCCTGCCCACGGCCTTCAACGAGATCATCGGCTTGGTCAAGGGCACGTCAATCGTCTACGTCCTGGCTTACTCGGAGCTCTTCTACACGGTCCAGGTCATCTACAACCGCACGCAGCAGGTCCTGCCGCTGCTGCTGGTGGCCACGCTCTGGTACGTGGTGATCACCTCCGTGCTCAGCGTCTTCCAGTACTACATCGAACGCCACTACTCCAAGGGAGCCGTGCGCACCCTGCCCCTCACGCCGCTGCAGAAGGCCCGAAAGTTCTTCGCCACCCACGCACCGGTCAACACCGCCGGAAGGAAATGATCCCGATGAGCACAACTCTTGAGGCCCCCGCGGCCACCCGCGGACTGGTGGAGATCACCAAGGTCAGGAAGTCCTTCGGCGCCACCGAGGTGCTGAAGGGCATTTCCCTCACCGTGCAGCCGGGCGGCGTGGCCGTCATCGTGGGACCTTCCGGTTCCGGGAAGTCCACCCTGCTGCGGACCATCAACCACCTCGAAAAGGTCGATGCCGGATTCATCGCCATCGACGGCCAGCTGGTGGGCTACCGGGTCAAAGGCAACAAACTGCACGAGCTACCCGAGAAGGAGATCCTGAAGCAGCGCACCGAGATCGGCATGGTGTTCCAGAACTTCAACCTGTTCCCGCACCTCACGGCACTGGAGAACGTTGCCGAGGCGCCCGTCGTGGCACCGCGTCCCGGAAAAGCCGGCCGCTCACAGGCGGAGGCCCGCGAGCGCGGCCTCGAACTCCTGGACCGCGTGGGCCTGCGGGACCGTGCCGGCGCCTACCCGCGCCAGCTCTCCGGCGGCCAGCAGCAGCGCGTCGCCATTGCCCGCGCACTGGCCCTGGACCCGAAAATCCTGCTCTTCGACGAGCCCACCTCGGCCCTCGACCCCGAACTGGTCAACGAGGTCCTGGACGTGATCCGCGAGCTGGCAAATTCCGGCACCACCCTGGTCATCGTCACGCACGAGATGGGCTTTGCCCGCGACGTGGCGGACACCGTGGTGTTCATGGACCAGGGCCAGATCGTCGAACAGGGCAAACCCCAGGACATTTTCACCAACCCGCAGGAAGAACGCACCCGGAGTTTCTTCTCCAAGGTGATCGAGCCCGCCTTCAACATCTAAGGAACTCCCATGGCACTCTTCTCTTCACGTCCGCTGCCCGCCGTCGTCCTTCTCGGCACTCTGCTGGGCACCGCGGCACTGTCCGCCTGCTCCGATCCCGGCGCCGCCGCCTCCGGCGGTTCCGCGGCAGGTGCGGCGACGACGGCGGCCCGCAACGGCGTCGTCTACAACACCTCCCCCGACCAACAGCGGATCCGCGCCGAAAAGGACGCGGCACTGGCGGCCAAGGTGCCTGCACTGATCGGCAACGACGGCAAGCTCACGGTGGCCACCACGGCCGGCTCCATCCCGCTGTCCTTCCACGCCACGGACGACAAGACGCCCATTGGCTCGGAGATTGACCTTGCGCAGCTGGTGGCCGACAAGCTGGGACTGGAGCTGGACATCCAGGTCACCTCGTGGGAGAACTGGCCCCTGAAAACCCAGTCCGGCGACTTCGAGGCCGTGTTCTCCAACGTGGGCATCAACAAGGAACGTGTGAAGCTGTTCGACTTCGCCACCTACCGCGCCGCCTACATGGGCTTCGAAGCGAAGAAGTCCTCGTCCTACAACATCCAGGGCGCGGACGACATCTCCGGCCTGAAGGTCTCCGTGGGCTCCGGCACCAACCAGGAGAAGATCCTGCTGGCGTGGAACAAGGAGCTCGAGGCCAAGGGCAAGGAACCCGCCAGCCTGCAGTACTACTCCTCCGACGCCGACACCATCCTGGCCCTGTCGTCCGGCCGGACGGACCTGAATATCGCGCCCTACCCCTCCACGGTCTACCGGGAGAACACGCGCGACGACCTCAAGGTGGTGGGCAAGGTCAACGCCGGCTGGCCGTCCGAGACCCTGGTGGCCGCCACCACGCTCAAGGGCAACGGCCTGGCACCGGCGGTCACCGAGGCGCTGAACTCCGTCATCAAGGACGGCTCCTACGCCAAGGTGCTGGACCGCTGGGGGCTGTCCGAGGAAGCCCTGCCGGAGTCCAAGACCGTGACCGAGGCCAACTTTGCGGGCACCCAGGGGACTTCCAAGTGAAGTTCCAGGTCCTCGACATCATCCCGCACCTGAAGAATCCGGTCACCGGGGACATCGTTTCCACCGCCGACCGGCTGAACCAGGTGGTGCAGACCGCCCAGCGCGCCGAGGAGCTCGGGTATGACAGCTTCTCCGTGGGCGAGCGCCATGCCGGCGAGTTCATCTCGTCCTCCCCCACCACGGTGCTCGCCGCCATCGCGGCGGTCACGTCCCGGATCCGGCTGCAGACCGGCGTCACTGTCCTGTCCGTCCTGGATCCGGTGCGCGTCGCGGAGGATTACGCCACGATTGACCAGCTCAGCCGCGGCCGGCTGGAACTGGTGATCGGCAAGGGCAACGAGGTGCTGCAGTACCCGCTCTTCGGCCTGGACCTGGCGGACCAGTGGGACCTGCTGGAGGAGAAGTACGCCCTGCTGCGCCGGCTCTGGCGCGAGGAGGACGTGACCTGGTCCGGCCGATTCCGTCCCGCGCTCACCGACCCGACCACCACTACTCCCCGCCCCTTCGGGGGGTCCCCCCGGATTTGGCACGGGTCTGCTACAACCAGGACCTCGGCGGCGCTGGCTGCACGCTGGGGCGATCCGCTGTTCACCGCCAACGCCATCCAGCCGCGGGAAAACTACAAGGTGCTCATCGACCACTACGTGGAGGAGTATGAGCGCCACGGCCACGACCCGCGGCACCGCTACCTGGGCTCGGGCAGCGGAGCCGGCGGCGTGTTTATCGCCGACACCACGCAGGAGGCCAAGCGCCAGTACGGCCCGGTATACGAGGGCCTCACGGCTGCGCGCAACGTGCCGGGGAACAACTCGCCGTTCCGGGACATCGACCACGCAGTGGCGGAGGGCCCTGCCCTGGTCGGCAGCCCGGAGCAGGTGATCGACAAGATCCTCAGCTACCACGAGCTGTACGGGCACGACCTGCAGTCCGTCTCGCTGCCCACCACGCTGCCCTTCGAGCAGCAGCTGGCGATCCTGGAGCGGTTCGCGCTCGAGGTGATCCCGGCCGTCCGCGCCGCAGCCCCCACCACCCTCTGGGAATCCGCGGATCCCTTCGGGGGCCGGCCCGGTTTCGCGGGAGCCACCGAACCGGACGCAGCCGCCGCCGTCAGCACCGACCACGACAACCACAGGAGCGACCTTGCCCACGTCTACGCGCACTGAATCGGATTCCAGCACAGCGGCCTTCACCGCCGAATGGGAACAGTGGCACGCCGCCCATGAGCGCCGCCGCGCCGATCCCCACGGCTTCCTCGCCGTCACCCACCTGCACTGGCTCGGAGCCGAACCCTCCCGGCTCGAAGGCGTTCCCGGCATCTGGAGCGTGAAGGACGACGCCGTGACTGTCGTTTTGGAGGCGGGCGAAAGCCTGCTGCGGGCCGGCAAGGAACTGAACAGCGGCGCGCCGAACGCTGAGGGCGGGATCGCCGTCGTCTTCGATCCGATCGCCGAACGTGAGGGAATCAACCTCACGGCGGGTCCCGCCGTCGTCGAACTCGCCAAGCGCGGCGGTGAGTACATCGTGCGGCCCCGGCACCCGGAGAACCCGCTGCTCAACGAGTACCGCGGCACGCCGGCCTACGCGCCGGACGCACGCTTCGCCGTCGAGGGTACGTACGTGCAGTTCGAGGAGCCCCGGCCCACCACCGTGGGGGCCGCCGTCGAGGGCATCGTGCACGTGTACGAAGCGCCCGGCGAGATCCGTTTCGAACTGGATGGCCAGGACCTCACGCTTACGGCCTTCAACGGCCACGGGCCGGGCACGCTGTCCGTGCTGTTCACTGACGCCACGTCCGGCAAGACCACCTACGGGGCGAACCGTTCGCTCACGGTGGGTACACCCGACGCGGACGGCCGCGTAATCCTGGATTTCAACCGCGCGGTGAACCTGCCGTGCGCCTACACCGACCTCGCCACCTGCCCGCTGCCGCCGGCCGAAAACCGCCTTGGGGTGGCGATCGAAGCAGGCGAACAGATCCCCCACGAAAGGCAGGCCGGCCAGTGAGCGCCGCATTTACCACCGCACCCCGTGGCTTCCTCGCCCTGGAGCTCGACGGCGACGGCGCCCACCCCGCTGCCTGGCGCAAGGCCCGGCATGCCCCCGCCGAACTGCTCGACGGGACCCGGGTCCGCGCCACGGTACTGGCCGCCGAGTCGGCCGGGTTCCACGTGGCGACATTCGCGGACGGATCACTGCCGGCCGCCTCTTCCGATGCCGGTGGCCGCGACATCCCCGGCCGGCTGAACGCCCTGCAGCGGGCCGCCTTCGCCGGGCCCGTCACCGGCTCCATCGTGCTGGTCCCCGAGGTGGACACCGTCTACACGGAGCCGTTCCACATCTCGACGCAGCTGGCCAGCCTGGACTATGTGTCCGGCGGCCGGGCGGGCTGGCTGGTGGCGGCATCGGACAAGGTTGCGGATGCTGCCGCTGTTGGACGGTCCCATGTTTCCGGCGAGGGGCTGGGCCGGGAGGCTGCCGACTCCGTCGAGGTCAGCCGCCGGCTCTGGGACTCCTGGGAGGACGACGCCGTGATCCGGGACGTCGCCACCGGGCGGTACATCGACGTCGACAAGCTGCACTATGTTGATTTCAAGAGCGTTGACTTTGAAACCGGGGCCGGCTACTCCGTCAAGGGGCCGTCCATCATTCCCCGGCCGCTGCAGGGCCAGTTGCCGGTCCTTGTACCGGCGGGCCTGTTGAATGCGGACCAGCTGTCAGCCGGGGCGGCGGACGCCGTGCTTGTTTCAGCGCCTACGCCGCAGCTGCTGGCCGGGGAGGCTGCCGAGGCCCGTGCCGCCGCTCCCGGGGCAGCCATCATCGCGGAGCTCGACGTCGTCCTCGACGCCCGCGGGCAGAGCGCCGCCGGGCGGCTCGCCGAGCTGGATGCGCACAGCCCGTGGCAGAGCAGCCGTGCACGGTTCGTTGGCAGCGCGGCGGAACTCACGCGGCTGCTGGCATCCGTTCTGGAAACTGCCGACGGCGTGCGCCTGCACCCTGCGGTGCTGGACGTGGACCTGGAGGAGCTGGCCCAGCTGGTGCTTCCCGCCCTCCGCCGCCGGGGCCTGTTGGCAACCCCGCAGCCCGGCTCCACGTTCCGCGACCTGTTGGGCCTGCAGCGCCCTGCCAGCCGGTATGCCGCTGCCACCATATCCGCTAGCTCCGCGGCCGATCACTAGGGAGAAACCCATGACAGACACACACATCGGCAACGGCTTCGTGCCCTCCGGCCAGCTGCAGCTGGGCGTTTTCTTCCAGGGCGTTAATTCAGGCACCGTCTGGAAGTCGGCCGAATCGGGATCACAGACGGACTTCGAATCTTTCCGCCGCATCGCCCAGACCGCGGAGCGGGGCCTGTTCGCCGCGTTCTTCCTCGGCGAGGGACTGCGGCTGCGGGAGCACCTCGGCCGCCCGCACGCCCTGGACGTCGCCGGCCGGCCGGACGCACAGACCATGCTGGCCGCACTGGCTTCCGTGACCAGCAGCATCGGGCTGGTGGCCACGCAGAACACCACCTACAACGACCCCGCGGATCTCGCCCACCGGCTCGCCTCGCTGGATCTGCTCTCCGGCGGCCGTGCGGCGTGGAATGTGGTCACCACGGACAACGCCTGGACCGGCGCGAACTTCCGCCGCGGCGGCTACCTGGACCACGCCGACCGGTACGTCCACGCCGAAGCGTTCGTCACCACGGCCAAGCGGATCTGGGACTCCTGGGCGGACGGCGCCATCGCTTCGAGCCCTGCCGCTGCCGCCTGGGCCGCGCCGGGTTCGGCCCGGCCCGTGCACCACGAGGGCAAGCACTACACGGTGGACTACGTTCCCCGGCTGCCGCGCAGCGCCCAGTACCGTCCGGTGCTGTTCCAGGCCGGCGACTCGCCAGAAGGCCGCGACTTCGCGGCCCGGCAGGCCGACGTCATCTTCTCTGCGCACCCGAAGCTCGACGACGCCCTGGGCTTCCGCCGCGACATCGTCCAGCGCACGGTCAATGCCGGCCGCTGTGCAAACGACGTCAAGATCATGCCCGCGAGCGAGTTCATCCTTGCGGCCACGCCGGAGGAGGCACTCGAGAAGAAGAACTGGGTGCGGAGCCTGCAGATCGGGCCCGAACAGGCCGTCGCCTACCTCGAACAGTTCTGGGGCCGCGAGCTGCAGGAATTCGATCCGGACGGCCCGCTGCCGGAGATCGATCCCGTGGTGGAGGAGACCTCCGAGACTCGCGGCAGCGGTTTCCACGGCGCCAACGCGAAGCAGCTGGCGGATCAGTGGCGCGCTGAAGCCAAGGACAAGGGCCTCAGCATCCGGCAGTTCGTCTCCGCCCGGACGAGCCGCGGGGACTCCAGCTTCACGGGATCCTATACCGAGGTGGCGGACCGCCTGGCGGAGTATGCCCGCACAGGTGCAGTGGACGGCTTCAACATCTCGCCGTGGCTGATCCCCACCGGCCTGGACGACATCGTCAACCGCCTCGTCCCGGAGCTGCAGGAGCGCGGCGTCTACCCCACCGGGTACGCCGGGTCTACGCTGCGCGAGAACCTCGGGCTGGCGACTCCCGTCCGGCAGGCTGACGCGGCTGTGGGGAACACCGCCGTCGGTCTGGAAGTCTAGGCTCGTGGACGGCGGCCGTGGCGGTGAAGACCGGGTTGTTGAAGGCAGCGTTGTTGAACAGCGGGGGTCGGACCACGGCGGGTCGGTCAACAACGGGGCAGACACCATCCGGCTCCAGCTGACCGTCCGGGAACTGCTCCTGTAACAACCCCATCGATTGCTCCATAGGTGCCCTTTTCGAACCTCATAACGGCACCTGTGGAGCAGTCGATCGGTGCTTAAACTCAGGGGGACCCGGCTTCGTCAGGTGGCCACGAGTGACAGGAAATCCTCAATCCATGTCTGCACTCGGCCGTCGTCCAGGTGCAGTCCGTGCCTGCCGCCGTCGACCTTTATCAGCTGCGCGCCCGGAATCCGTTCCGCCATCGCGACGGCGTTCGCAGCAGGCGCCAGGGCATCCTCGCTGCCGTGGATGATCAGGACCGGGGCCTGGATTTGCGCAAGAACATCCCACGCGTCATGCAGCCGGCTTGCCCTGAAGTGCCTGCTCTTGACCGCAGCGGAGGCCTGCACCCGAAAGAACGCGGCTACAACCCCGGGATTTTGCTCCACAAAGGCGGGGCTGACGAACAGCGGCGCCATGCGTGCGGGGTCACCGCTGGTGAGTGCGGCAGTGGCGGCAGCGCTCCGGCCCGGTCCCCTGGCGTCGCCGGCACTTGTTGCGGCCAGGACGAGCGACGCCACCCGGGCGGGGAAGTCCACTGCCATCCACTGCGCAGCGCGGCCACCCATCGAGTGCCCATAAACATGGGCCCTGTGGACGCCGGCCGCATCCAGAACGGCCATGGCGTCCGCCGCAAAGGCACGCGTGGTGTAGTTTTCCGCGCCGCCTTCCGAGCTGGCGCCGATTCCACGGTGGTCGAAACGGATGACCCGGAACGAACGGGCCAGGCCAGGCACCACCGGGTCCCAGCCGGCCATTCCCGTCGCCTGCCCCGCCACAAGCAGCAGCGGTTCGCCGCGGCCTTCCTCCGTCCAGGCAAGCTCCGCCCCGTCGGGGGTCACGGCCTTTTTCAACGGGGTCACCTGTCCAATGTACCCGCAGGGCGTTGGCCCGAGGATAGGGCAGTGTACGATTGGACCGCCAAAGCGCGAACGTACACTTGTGGCCCCATTTCACCGCGGAAATGGGGCCACAAGTGTACGTTCGCGCTGTTGGAGTGCTTGGTTCAGGAGGCGTTGGCTCCTGCCGGGAGGTTCCAGGCCGTCAGGGGCTGGGTTTCGACGTTGTTGAAGGTGTAGAGGTGGATGCCCGCGAGTGCAGGTTCCGTGGCAGCCAGTTCCGAGACCAGGGACGTGGATGAGTAGCTCCCGGCGTTCAGGAGCCGGCGCGCGAGCGGTCCCTTGCGGTTCAGGAACTTCAGCGACGGACCAACCCCGATCTTCGTGGCCAGCGAGATCAGCTTGGCCCGGGGAACGGCCCCGGCCACTCCCGCCCAGATGGGAAGGTCAACGCCCTCGCGGCGGAGCAGTTCGGCGTACCAGCCGATCCTGGTGGCCGAAAAGCACATCTGGGTGACCACGCTCGAGGCCAGATGCTGCTTTTCGAGCAGCGCATCAAGCATGTGCAGTTCGTTGTGCTTCGGATGGCCTTCCGGATATCCGGCCACGCCGATGGCCACGCTTCCGCCGGTCAGTTCGGCAATGTCCTCCATGAGCCGGAGGCTGTTGCCATAGGGACCGGCGGCTTCCACGGCATCGCCACCGATCGCGAAAACCTCGGTGATTCCCGCGGCCTCGCACTCGCGTAGCAGGCCCGCCAGCTGGGTCCGGCTGCTGAGGCCCCGGGCGGCCAGGTGGGGAATCACGTTGTAGCCGAGCCCGCCCAGCTGCACGGCGGCCCGCACGGTGGCCTCCGGCCCGTGGTGCGGCAAACAGGTCACCGTCAGCGTGGATCCGGCAGGAACGTGCGCCTGGACGTCGCGGATGATGCCGTCCGTGGGAATGATCTCCAGACGCACCGGCAAGTGGTTGAATCGCACGTTTGTCACCGCAGGATGACCGTCCGGTTCCCGGACAGGATGATTCTTCCTTCGGCGTGCCAACGCACAGCGTTCGTCAGGGCCTTGCACTCCGCGTCCTTGCCCACGGACACCAGGTCCGCGGGGGTGTAGGTGTGGTCGACCTCGATCACCTGCTGCGCGATGATCGGCCCCTCGTCAAGCTCTGAATTGACGTAGTGCGCCGTGGCGCCGACCGTCTTCACCCCGCGCTCATGCGCCTGGTGGTAGGGCTTTGCGCCCTTGAAGCTGGGCAGGAACGAGTGGTGGATGTTGATGGCCCTGCCGGCGAGCCGGGCGGTGGCCGAGTCACTGAGGACCTGCATGTAGCGGGCCAGGACCACCAGTTCGACGTCGAGCGCCTCCACGAGTTCCAGCAGGGCGCCTTCCGCTTCGGGCTTGGTGGCCGCTGTCACGGGGACGTGGTGGAACGGGATTCCGTGCCAGGCCGCGAGCCCCTCCAGGTCCGGGTGGTTGGACACCACGGCTGCAATCTCCACAGGAAGTTCGCCGCTGCGGGCGCGGGCCAGCAGGTCGTTGAGGCAGTGGTCGTATTTGGACACCATCACCAGGATGCGCTGCTTGCGGTCGTGCCGCTCCAGGCGCCAGTCCATGCCCCATTGCCCTGCCAGCGGCGCGAAGCGTTCGCGGAGCTGTTCGACGGCGGTGATGTCGACGGCGGCAGTGTCACCCGGGGCGGCGGTGGAGGCGAAGTGCACCCGCATGAAGAAGTGTCCCGCGCTCCGGTCACCGAACTGCTTGAGGTCCACGATGTAGCACTCCTGCTTGAGCAGGAAATCCGCGACCGACTGGACGATCCCCAGCGAATCCGGGCAGGAGAAGGTGAGCACAAACTCTCCGGCTCCGGGCCCGCGGGACTGGGCCGCCGCCGTCGGGCCCGCCGCCGTCCGCTTTTCCTCGGTGCTGATCATCCCTGGACGCTCTCTTTCTCCTGCTGCCGGCTGTCCGCAACCTCGCGGGCGGCGTTTTCCTCGGCGCGCAGCTCGTCCTGGAAGGCCTCGTAGCGGGCAATGTGGGCAGGCCGGCGGCGCAGCACCAGCCAGGCAGCACCGAGGAGGACGAACCAGACCGGTGTGACCAGCAGGGCGGCCAGCGTGTCAGGTTGAGTGGTGAGGGTCCACAGCACAAAGCCGAAGAACGCGAAGACCGCCCACACCATGGGAATGCCGCCAGGCATCTTGAACTTGGAGGCGGTGTGCAGATGCGGGCGCCGGCGGCGGAAGGCGATGTAGCTGGCGAGGATGATCGACCAGACGAAGACGAAGCAGACGGCAGAGACGGTGGTGACCATGTCGAACGCCTTGCCCACGTCCTGCCCGGCGTACATGAGCACCACACCGGAGAGCAGCAGCACGCAGGACAGGAACAGGGCGTTGTTGGGTACCTTCCGGCGGGACAGGCTGCTGAAGACGGCTGGCGCATCCCCTTCCTCGGCCAGGCCGTAGACCATGCGCGAGGTGGAGTAGATGCCGGAGTTGGCCGAGGACATTGCCGAGGACAGGACCACGAGGTTGACCACCGTGGCAGCCGCCCCGAGGCCGGCCAGCGAGAACATGGCGATGAACGGGCTGTGGCCGGCCGCGAACTGGGTCCAGGGCGTGACGGACATCAGGATGATGAGGGCGCCCACGTAGAAGAGCAGCACGCGCACCGGAATGGAGTTGATGGCCTTGGGCAGGTTCCTCTCCGGGTTCTTGGCCTCGGCGGCCGTGGTGCCCACGAGTTCGATGCCCACGAACGCGAACACGGCGATCTGGAAGCCGGCCACGAAGCCCATGAATTCATTGGGGAAGAAGCCGCCGTGGCTCCACAGGTTGGTGAAGCTGGCCTGCCCGGAGTCGCTCTGGAAACCGGTGAAGATCATGAACATGCCCACGATGATCAGGGCAGCGATGGCGATGATCTTGATGAGGGCGAACCAGAATTCGGTTTCGCCGAAGGCCTTGACGGTGGTGAGGTTCAGCAGCAGCAGGATGGCCACGGTGGCCAGGCCGGGGATCCAGAGCGGCAGTCCCGGCCAGAGTTCACGGGAGTACCCTGCGATCGCGATGACGTCCGCAATTCCCGTGATCACCCAGCAGAACCAGTAGGTCCAGCCGGTGAAAAAGCCGGCCCAGGGGCCCAGCAGGTCGGCGGCGAAATCGCTGAAGGATTTGTAGTTGAGGTTGCTCAGCAGCAGTTCGCCCATGGCCCGCATGACGAAGAACAGCATGAAGCCGATGATCATGTACACGAAGATCACCGACGGCCCGGCCGCGGAAATGGTTTTGCCGGAACCCATGAACAGGCCGGTGCCGATGGCGCCGCCAATGGCAATCAGCTGGATGTGGCGGTTGCTCAGCTGCCGTTCCAGTCGCGGAGCTTCCCCGGCCGGGGACGCAGGAGGGTGAATCGTCATAAGGAACTCCATTGTTCAAGTGGCACCAAATGGCCACACTGACAGGGTTCCTCCCCGCTCTGTACTGGACCTGAGAGATTCCGCGGACATGGTTGACCGCTTTGCACCTTCGGTGAGCCCGGGCACGCCAGGCTGCTTTTCAGAGTTGCCTCGCCGCGGCGGTACGTGGGCCTGAGAGTTTCCTGGGGAGGGTTTGCTCCTACGGCGCCCGCTGATGTACCGGCAGGGCTCTCCCGCCGCAGATCGTAAGCATTTTCAGTTATGGAAGCGAGGGCCGCGGTCCTGCCCTGGAAGCCCGGTCCGTGCCGGTCAGCCCAGTCCCGCTAGCCACCGGGTTCAGTGTGGTCTCGGTCACGAAGAATTGTCAAACCCGGCTCCCCGAGGCCTTCACGGTCCTCGCCGCGGAGGCTTGGCCCGACCGCGTTTTGGCATTCGCCGCCCAGTGCTGTACTGTGTGAGCCGAATCACCCACATCTTCATAGCCTTTCGAACCGTGGCGGGAGAGTCCTCCCAGTCATGCACCGGGCAGGCGCCGTAGGAGCAAATCCTCCCCAGGAATCTCTCAGGCCCCAGTACCGCCGCGGCGAGGCAACTCTGGAAAGCAGCCAAGCATTGTTTGGCTCACCGACGGTGCAAGCGGACACCCGTGTCCGCGGAATCTCTCAGGTCCAATACAGAGCGGGGAGGAACCCAAATCCATGCCGTGCCACCCGTGGCCGGCCAGACCTGGAGTTCCTCATGACGATTCAATCGCTTCCGTCAACGTTTGCTGACCGGCATATCGGCGCCCGCCGCCAGGCCGACATCGACACCATGCTCAAGCACGTTGGCTATGACACGGTCGACGGCCTGGTTGACGCCGCCGTTCCGGCCTCCATCCGCCAGGAAAACGCGCTGCGCCTCACCGCGGCCCTCAGCGAAGTTGAGGTCCTGGCCGAGCTTCGCCGGCTTGCGGCCAAGAACAAGACCGCCGTGCAGATGATCGGCCAGGGCTACTACGACACCGTGACGCCGCCGGTGATCCGCCGCAACATCCTCGAGGCCCCCGCCTGGTACACCGCGTACACGCCATACCAGCCGGAGATCTCCCAGGGCCGGCTCGAGGCGCTGCTGAACTTCCAGACCATGGTCCAGGACCTGACCGGGCTGCCTATCGCCAACGCTTCCCTGCTGGACGAAGCCACCGCCGTGGCCGAGGCCGTGCTGCTGATGCGCCGCGCCAACAAGAAGAACGAGGGCAAGACCGTCCTGGACGCGGACTGCCTCCCCCAGACCATCGCGATCGTGAAGGGCCGCGCCGAGGCGCTTGGCTTCGAGGTGGAGGTCGCTGACCTCGCCCAGGGACTGCCCGACGGCGACATCAACGGCGTCGTGCTCCAGCAGCCCGGCGTTTCGGGCCGGGTGTTCGACCACTCCGGTGTGATCGCCGCCGCCAAGGAGCGCGGCGCGCTGGTGACCGTGGCCGCGGACCTGCTGGCCCTGACCCTCATCACGCCTCCCGGCGAGCAGGGGGCCGACATCGCCGTCGGCACCGCCCAGCGCTTCGGTGTCCCGCTGTTCTTCGGGGGCCCGCACGCTGCCTACATCGCCGTCCGCACCGGCATGGAGCGCACCCTTCCCGGCCGCATCGTCGGCGTTTCCAAGGACAACGCCGGAGCTCCCGCGTACCGGCTTGCCCTGCAGACCCGCGAGCAGCACATCCGCCGCGAGAAGGCCACGTCCAACATCTGCACCGCGCAGGCACTGCTGGCCATCGTGTCGTCCTTCTACGCCGTCTACCACGGCCCCGACGGACTGAAGGCGATCGCCGAGACCGTCCACCGCAACGCCCGCGTCTTGGCTACGGCACTGAAGACTGCCGGCCGCGAACTGGACAGCGAAACCTTCTTCGACACCCTCACCGTCCGCGTTCCGGGCAAGGCCGCCAAGGTCATCACCGCCGCGGAGGCCCGCGGCATCAACCTCCGCTTCATTGACGCGGACACCGTGGGCGTCTCCATCGATGAGACGACGACGGCGGCAACACTCTCCGCTGTTGCCGTCGCCTTCGGCGCGGGTCCGGTTGCGGACGCGGCGGGCTTTGAACTGCCTGAGGCCGTGCTGCGCACCTCGGACTTCCTGCAGCACCCGGTGTTCAACACGCACCGCTCCGAAACCCAGCTGCTGCGCTACATCCGCAGGCTCTCCGACCGCGACCTGGCACTGGACCGGACGATGATCCCGCTGGGCTCGTGCACCATGAAGCTGAACGCAACGGCCGAGATGGAAGCCATCTCCTGGCCGGAATTCGCCTCGATCCACCCGTTCGCACCGGACTCCCAGACCGCGGGCTGGCGCGAACTCATCGGCGGCTTGGAAGCCGACCTCGCCGAGATCACCGGCTACGACCAGGTCTCCATCCAGCCCAACGCCGGGTCGCAGGGTGAGCTGGCGGGTCTGCTGGCGATCCGCAGCTACCACCGCTCCCGCGGCGACCACCAGCGCAACGTCTGCCTCATCCCCGCCTCCGCGCACGGCACCAACGCGGCCTCGGCCGTGCTGGCCGGCATGAAAGTGGTCGTCGTGGCCACCGCCACCGACGGCACGATCAACCACACGGACCTGTACACCAAGATCGAGCAGTACCGGGACGTTCTCTCGGCGATCATGATCACCTACCCCTCCACCCACGGGGTGTACGACGGCGACGTCCGCGAAGTATGCGACGCCGTCCATGCCGCCGGCGGCCAGGTGTACGTCGATGGCGCGAACCTCAACGCGCTCGTCGGTCTGGCGCAGCCAGGCAAGTTCGGCGGGGATGTCTCGCACCTGAACCTGCACAAGACCTTCTGCATCCCGCACGGCGGCGGCGGACCCGGCGTCGGACCCGTCGCGGCCAAGGCCCACCTCGCCCCGTTCATGCCGGGCGACGCCACCAAGGCTTCTTCCGAGGGTGCCGTGGACGGACACGGCGTTGCGATCAGCGCGTCCCGGTTCGGCTCGGCCGGTGTCCTGCCGATCTCCTGGGCCTACGTGAAGCTCATGGGCGGCCAGGGCCTGACCGAGGCCACCAAGTCGGCCCTCCTCGCGGCAAACTACGTCGCGGCGCGGCTGGACGAGTACTTCCCCGTCCTTTACACCGGAGACAGCGGGCTCGTGGCGCACGAGTGCATCCTGGACCTGCGCGGCCTCACCGCCAAGACGGGCGTCACCGCCGAGGACGTGGCCAAGCGCCTGATCGACTTCGGCTTCCACGCACCCACGCTGGCGTTCCCGGTGGCCGGCACGCTGATGGTGGAGCCCACCGAGTCCGAGGACCTGGCCGAGATTGACCGGTTCATCGAGGCGATGATCACCATCCACGCCGAGATCCAGCAGGTCGCCAACGGTGACTTCACCCTGGAAAACTCGCCCCTTCGCAACGCACCCCACACGGCAGCCGCCGTCGTCAATTCCGACTGGAAGCGTTCGTACCCGCGCGAGCAGGCTGCATTCCCGGTGTCCTCGCTCCGGCAGGACAAGTACTTCCCGCCGGTGGGCCGGATCGACGGCGCCGCCGGTGACCGCAACCTTGTGTGCTCCTGCCCGCCCCTTTCCGAGTTCGAGAACTAAGGATTATCCAATGACCGAGAACTACACCGCCCTCTACGACCAGCACAAGAAGGCCGGCGCATCCTTCACCGACTTCGGCGGCTGGCAGATGCCGCTGAAGTACGAATCGGAACTGGCCGAACACCATGCGGTGCGCAACGCGGCCGGCCTGTTCGACCTCTCCCACATGGGTGAAGTCTGGGTCACCGGCCCCGATGCGGCCGCGTTCCTGGACTATGCCCTGGCTGGCAAGCTGTCCGCGATCGCCGACGGCAAGGCCAAGTACTCGCTGATCTGCGACGCCGACGGCGGGATCATCGACGACCTGATCTCTTACCGCCGGGCTGAGGACAAGTACCTCGTGGTGCCCAATGCGGGCAACGCAGCCAAAGTGGCCGCCGCCCTCGCCGAGCGCGCAGCGAACTTCGACGTCACCGTCGAGGATGCCTCTTCGGAGATTTCGCTGATCGCGGTGCAGGGTCCCAATGCGGAGGCGATCCTGCTGCAGCTCGTTCCGGCAGAACAGCACTCCCTGGTAACTGACCTGAAGTACTACGCGGCCGTTGAGGTCGGGATTGCGGTGGGCGGCAGCGTGCAGAACCTGCTGCTGGCCCGCACCGGATACACCGGCGAGGATGGCTTCGAGATTTACGTCCCCAACGCCGAGGCACCCCGGCTCTGGGAAGCGCTGCTTGAGGCGGGCGAAGGGCACGGGCTGGTCCCCGCCGGCCTCGCCGCCCGCGACTCGCTGCGCCTGGAGGCCGGCATGCCGCTTTACGGCAACGAGCTCTCCCTCCGGGTCAACGCCTACGCGGCCGGACTCGGTCCGGTGGTTTCCCTGGCCAAGGAAAGCGACTTCGTGGGCAAGGCGGCGCTGGCCGACCTCAAGGCAGCCGGCGTCGGTTCCACCATCGGGCAGAAGCTCGTGGGCCTCAAGGGCACCGGCCGCCGCGCCGCGCGCGGCCACTACCCGGTCCTCAAGGACGGCACCCTGATCGGTGAGGTCACGTCGGGCCAGCCCTCCCCCACCCTCGGCTACCCGGTGGCCATGGCCTACGTCGACGTCGAGCACTCCGAGGTCGGCACGCTGGTGGACGTTGACCTCCGCGGCAAGCCCGAGCGCTTCGAAGTCGTGGCATTGCCGTTCTATAAGCGCCAAAAGTAACGCGCTACGGGCCCGACCGGCCCTCCCCCCGACCACAACGAGTTTCAAACGTAAAGGACATACACATGGCAAAGGTTGTTGCTGAACTGAAGTACTCCGCCGAGCACGAATGGGTTGCCGTTGACGGATCCGGGCCTGTGGGCATCGGAATCTCCGCCGTGGCCGCCGACGCCCTGGGCGATATCGTGTACGTGGACCTGCCCGAGGTGGGCGCTACCGTCACGGCCGGCGAAACGTGCGGCGAGGTGGAGTCCACAAAGTCCGTCTCGGACCTGTACGCCCCGGTCACCGGCGAGGTCACCGAGATCAACGACGGCGTCGTCGCGGACCCGGCTCTCATCAACAGCGACCCCTACGGTGCCGGCTGGCTGTTCAAGGTGGCCGTCACCGACGAGGGCCCGCTGATGTCGGCCGAGGAATACGCCGCAGCAAACGGCGGCGAACTCTAGCGCCTGCTCCTCCGCATAACCTCCCCAGCCCGAACCGATCACAACAATCCCAGTTAGGAACCGACCATGGCTGTTGGCGTCTTTGACCTGTTTTCCATTGGAATTGGCCCCTCGAGTTCGCACACGGTTGGCCCGATGCGAGCTGCCGCCGTTTTCGCGGAGGAGCTGAAGGCTGCCGGGACGCTGGCGGACGTGGCGTCGCTGCGGGTGGATCTCTACGGTTCGCTCGCGGCGACGGGGCACGGGCATGGCACCATGACGGCGGTGCTGCTCGGCCTGGAGGGCTTTCACCCGGAGCTGATCCTGCCGGATGAGGTGGAGGAGCGGCTGGCCTCGATCGCGGAGACCGGCATCCTGAACCTGGCGGGGTCGGTTCCGCTGCCGTACGGGGTGGAGGACATGGTGCTGCGGCCGCTGACGGTGCTGCCGCGGCACACGAACGGGATGACGTTCACGGTGTTTGATGCCGACGGCGGTGAGCTGCAGAAGGCGACGTTCTTCTCGGTCGGTGGCGGGTTCATTGTCCGCGAGGGCGAGGAGGACGCTGCACAGCAAGAGCTGGAGGAGTCGAAGCAGGAGCTGCCGCTGCCGTTCCGGACGGCCGCGGAGCTGCTGGAGCACTGCCGTGCCCAGGGCCTGTCGATCGCGGACATCATGCTGGTCAACGAGTGCGCGTCCCGGTCCGAGGAGCAGGTCCGGGAGGGCCTGCTGCATATCTGGTCGGTGATGGAGGGCTGCGTGGCGGCGAGTCTGAAGCGGGAGGGGCTGCTGCCCGGCGGACTGAAGGTCCGCCGTCGTGCCCCTGACTGGCACGAACGCCTGCTGAAGGAAGACAAGGACCGCGACCCCAAATACTGGCAGGAGTGGGTGAACCTGATTGCCCTCGCCGTCAACGAGGAGAACGCCTCCGGCGGCCGCGTAGTCACCGCCCCGACAAACGGCGCCGCCGGGATCATCCCGGCCGTGCTGTACTACGCGCTGCACTTCGCGCCGGGCATGGAGAACGCGACACAGGAGGACCGCGACGACGTGGTGGTCCGTTTCCTGCTCGCCGCCGGCGCCGTCGGGGTGCTCTATAAGGAACAGGCGTCCATCTCCGGCGCCGAGGTGGGCTGCCAGGGCGAGGTCGGATCGGCGTCGTCGATGGCCGCCGCCGGGCTCGCCGAGGTCATGGGCGGGTCCCCGGCCCAGGTGGAAAACGCGGCCGAAATCGCGATGGAGCACAACCTGGGCCTGACGTGTGATCCGATCGGCGGGCTGGTCCAGGTACCGTGCATTGAACGGAACGCGATCGCGGCGGCGAAAGCGATCAATGCGGCGAAGATGGCGCTGTGGGGTGACGGTTCGCACCGGGTCTCCCTGGACGAGGTCATCGTGACCATGCGCGAGACCGGCAAGGACATGAGCTCCAAATACAAGGAAACCGCGATGGGCGGACTCGCCGTCAACGTCGTGGCCTGCTGATTCAGTACTCCTGCTGACAAGTACTTACGGAAAGAGAACAATGACACTGGCACCAGAAGGCCGGAAAATGCTGCGGATCGAGCAGCGCAACGCGGCCACCCCGGTGGAACGCAAACCGGACTGGATCAAGGCCAAGGTCCAGATGGGCCCGGAATTCGTCGGCCTGAAGAACCTGGTCAAGAAGGAAGGCCTGCACACCGTCTGCGAAGAGGCCGGCTGCCCCAATATCTTTGAATGCTGGGAAGACAAGGAAGCCACCTTCCTCATCGGCGGCTCCGAATGCACCCGCCGCTGCGACTTCTGCCAGATCGACACCGGCAAACCCTCCCCCGTGGACCGGTTCGAACCCACCAAGGTCGCCCGCTCCGTGCAGTCCATGCAGCTCCGGTACGCCACCGTCACCGGCGTCGCCCGCGACGACCTCGAGGACGAAGGCGTCTGGCTCTACGCCGAAACTGTCCGCAAGATCCACGAACTCAACCCCGGCACCGGCGTCGAACTGCTCATCCCGGACTTCTCCGGCAACCCCGGCCACATCGCCGCGATCTGCGACTCTGCCCCGGAGGTGTTCGCGCACAACGTCGAAACCGTGCCCCGGATCTTCAAGCGCATCCGCCCCGCGTTCCGCTACGAACGCTCCCTGGACGTCATCACCCAGGGCCGGAACCTGGGCATGGTCACCAAATCCAACCTCATCCTGGGCATGGGCGAAACCCGCGAGGAGATCTCCGAGGCCCTGCGTGACCTGCACCAGGCCGGCTGCGACCTGATCACCATCACCCAATACCTGCGCCCGAGTGAGCGGCACCTGCCCGTGGACCGCTGGGTCAAACCCCAGGAATTCGTGGACCTGCAGCACGAAGCCGAAGAGATCGGCTTCCTCGGCGTCATGTCCGGCCCCCTGGTCCGCTCCTCCTACCGCGCCGGCCGGCTCTGGGCAACCGCCATGCGCAAAAAAGGCCGCGACATCCCCGCCGAACTCGCCCACATCGCCGAGGGCATCCAGGACTCCGGAACCACCCGCCAGGAAGCCAGCACCCTGCTCAAAAGGCCGGCCTGAAACCGCGGGTATAGCGTTATTGCATGACCGAAACCTACAGATACGACGTTGAGGTCCTGCACCTGCTCGTGTCGCCTGGCCATGCGTACTTCGGCCGCGCGCGGGACGGGGCGGCCGAAGTCCCGACGGCGGACGCCGAACGGGTGGAGATCGTCGCCGGCAAGGGAATTGTCGGGGACAGGTTTTTCGGGAAGGCGGCGCACATGGACGCCGCGGTCACGCTGTTCGCCGTTGAGGCCCTCGAGGCCATGGCTGCCGAACTCGACGCCGGTCCCTTTGACCCGTTGCTGACCCGGCGCAACGTGATCCTCAGGGGCGCACACCTGGCCCCGCTGCTGGGAGAGGACTTCGCGCTGGAGTCCCGGGGCAGTGTGGTGCGGTTCAAGGGCGGGCGCCCCGCCCATCCTTGCGCCTGGATGGACAGGATGCTGGCGCCCGGCGCGCACGCCGCGATGCGCGGGCGCGGGGGCATGCGCTGCCGGGCTCTTTCCGACGGCGTGCTGCACCGCGGGCCTGCGGTGCTGGTCAGCCCGGTGCCGCTCGAGTCCGCGCAGGCGGGAACGCCGAACGTGCTGCGGCCGGGCCGGCTGCCGTAGCACGGCAACAGCCCGAGTGCGGGGCCGGGTTACAGCCCCGGCGCCTGCCCCAGCTCAGCCCGGAGCTGCGAGAGCCGGGCGTAGGCGCTGTCCCGGTAAGCCACGAGGTCCTCCCGGCTGGCCGGATCGATGTCCAGGAACCCGTGGCCGGTTTTCAGCCCCAGGTTGCCTTCCTCCACGGTGGACGTCAGCGCCGCGGGCGGGGCAAACCGCTCGCCGTAGGCCTTCTCCAGGGTCCGGTACGAGGACTCGTACACGTCCAGGCCGGCCATGTCCCCGATTGCGAAGGGGCCGAAGAGGGCGAGCCGGAACCCGAAGGTGCTGCTGACCACCGCATCGATCTGGGAGGGGGCGGCCACGCCCTCTTCAACGATCCGGGCCGCTTCCTTGTACAGCGCGAACTGCAGCCGGTTGGCAACGAATCCTGGTGTGTCGGCCACCCGGGCCGGAGTCTTGCCAAGGGACCGGATGAGCTCTTCGGCAAGGTCCATCACGCCGGGCGCGGTCTGCGGTCCGGGGATCAGCTCCACCCCGGGAATGAAGGGGGCAGGGTTCATCCAGTGCACGCCGAGGAAGCGTTCGGGATTGCTGACCGCCGCTGCCAGTTCCCCGATCGGAATGGCGGACGTGTTGGATGCGATGACCGCCCCGGCGGGCGCTGCCGTAGAGATGCGGCCCAGGATGTCCGCCTTGATCACCGGGTCCTCCGGGACGGCCTCGGCGATGTAGTCCGCCGTCGAGACAGCCTCCTCGATGCTGGCGGCAGCGACGAGGTTGCCCGCGATGGTTTCGGCTGCGCCGGCAGGCAGCAGCCCCCGGGCTTCGAACTCCCGGGCCTGGTCCACGAGCCGGACGCGGGAGCGTTCGGCGATCCCCCCGTCGACATCTCCCAGCGCCACCTTGTGGCCGTGCAGGGCCAGGACCTGGGCGATGCCGCCGCCCATGTAGCCGGCACCGACCACGGCCGTGGCCGCGATGGTCTGCGTAATTTGCATGTTGCTGCTCCTATTCAAGACGCCATGGATGGGTCAGCGGATGGTGTAGCCGCCGTCGACGGTCAGCGTGTGTCCGGTGATGAGCGACGCCGCGTCGCTGAGCAGGAACGCCACCCCGCCGGCGATGTCCTCGGGTTCCCCGAAGCGGCCCGCCGGGATCCGGGACAGCAGTTCGCTGGCCCAGTCCGGCCGGCTGAGCGTGGACGCCGTCAGTTCCGTCCGGACGAAGGTCGGGGCGACGGCGTTGACCCGGATTCCGGCGGCGGCCCACTCCAGGGCCAGGATCTTGGTCAGGTGGATAATCCCCGCCTTGCTGGTGCCGTAGGCCGCGCGCTCTTCGATCCCGACGATCCCCGCCTGGGAGGCGATGTTGACGATGGCGCCGTGGGTGCCGGCGTCCACCCAGCGCCGTGCCAAAGCCGTGGTCAGGAAAAAGGTGCCCTTGAGGTTGGTGTCAAAGACCGTGTCCCAGTCCTCCTCCGTGAGCTCCAGGGCGGGCTTGGGCACGTTGACGCCGGCGTTGTTGACCAGCAGGTCAATGCCGCCGCTGGCCTGCTGGAGTGATTCGACGAAGCCCTCGACGTTCCTGGTGTCGGTGACGTCCACGGCCAGCGGCGCGGTTCCGTACCGCTCGCTGATCTGCTTGGCGGTTTCGGCGTCGCGGCTGGTTCCGTAGACGGTGGCGCCGCAGCCGGCAAGGCCGTCAGCGATGGCCTTGCCGAGCCCGCGGCCCGCCCCCGTGACCAGGGCCTTCTTGCCGTCCAGTCGGAAATTCGGCGCTTTCGGCACTGCGTCCTCTTTAGACACTGGGGTCCTCTTTAGCTGTCGAAGGTGTGGTCCGACCAGGGCAGGGACGTGCCGCGGTACTTCGCCGCGCGGACGTCGCCGGACCGGGCGTGGCCCTCAAACCGCTCCACCCTGGATGCTCGGCCGCAGAGTTCGCCGAAGAAGGCGCTGGACTCGGTGTTGGTCACTTCCTGGTAGGTGACGGTGCGCAGGTACTTCCCCACCCAGAGGCCGCCGGTGTAGCGGGCCGCACCGCGCGTGGGCAGCACGTGGTTGGTGCCGATCACCTTGTCGCCGTAGGAGACGCAGGTCCCCTCGCCGAGGAACAGGGCGCCGTAGTCGTGCATCTTCTCCAGGGCCTCGCGGGGGTTCTGCGTCAGGATCTGGACGTGCTCGTAGGCGTACTCATCGGCCAGGGCGTAGGCGTCATCGAGGGTGGCCACCACGTGGACGGCGCCCCAGTCACGCCAGGCCGCGGCGGCGTAGTCGCGGGTGGGCATGTCAACCAGGATCGTGTCGATGTGCTCCATGACCTTGCGTCCCAGCTCCTCGCTGGTGGTGATCAGGACGGCCGGGGAGTCAGGGCCGTGCTCGGCCTGGGAAAGAAGGTCGACGGCGACAATGAACGGGTCGGCGTGCTCGTCCGCCACGATCAGGACCTCCGTGGGGCCGGCAAAGAGGTCGATGCCGACCTCGCCGAAGAGCTGGCGCTTGGCTTCGGCGACGAAGGCGTTGCCCGGGCCGGCCAGCATGTTCACCGGCTTGATGGTCTCGGTGCCGATGGCCAGCGCGGCCACGGCCTGGATGCCGCCCAGCAGGTAGATCTCGTCGGCGCCGGCCAGGTACATGGCGGCCACGGTGGCGTCCGGGACCTCCCCCTGGATCAGCGGGGTGCAGGCGGCGACGCGCTCGACGCCGGCCACCTTGGCGGTGACGATGGTCATGTGGGCGCTGGCCAGGAGCGGGTACTTGCCGCCCGGGATGTAGGCGCCGGCTGCCTGGATCGGAACGTTCTTCTGGCCGAGGAAAACGCCGGGGAGGGTCTCGATCTCGAAGTCGGAGAGCGACTCGAGCTGCTTCTGCGCCATCACGCGGACCTGCTGCTGGACGAACTTGATGTCCTCGATGACCTGCTCCGGAACCCGGGCCATGATCTCGTCGAGCTGCTCCTGGCTGAGCAGGAAGGATTCAGGTGCGTGCTTGTCGAACTTGGCCGAGTATTCGCGGACGGCCTCGTCCCCGCGCTCACGGATGTCCGCAATGACGGCTTCCACGGTGGCGCGCACCTCGGGAGTGCTGCCCCGGGACACGCTGTTGCGCTCGGGCTCCTTCAGCAGGGTGGAGTCCACGGCGGTGCTAAGTGCTGTTGTAACGGTCATCAGGATTGCCTTTCCATCTTCGTCGATGGGCGACCTATGAAGCGCCCGGGCCGGCCCCTGCAGGACCGGATGATGATCGAGTGTATACGTATACATTTTCCGGCACAAGGTCTTGTTTCTGCTTTTTGCATACGTATACACTGCTAGTCACGAGCCAGCCGGTGTGGCTGGGCTCACTGTCCGGACGAAGACAAAGGAGTCTCTACATGAGCGCCCCCGTGACAACGGCAGCAACGCCGGCCATCGATCCGAAGATGCGCCGCAAAGCACTGGTCTCCTCAGTGCTTGGCAGCTGCATCGAGTGGTACGACTTTTACGTCTATGGCGTTGCCGCCGCAATCATTCTCAACAGCCAGTTCTTCCCGCAGGTGAGCCCGTTCGCCGGCATCCTGCTGTCCTTCAGCACCTACGCGATCGGTTTTGCCGCCCGCCCCGTCGGCGGCCTGATTTTCGCCCACTTCGGCGACCGCCTGGGCCGCAAGAAAATGCTCATGGCCACCCTCGGCCTGATGGGCGCTGGCACCTTCCTGATCGGCTGCCTGCCCAATTACTCCCAGATCGGCATTGCCGCACCGATCCTGCTGGTCCTGCTGCGGATCATCCAGGGCATCGGCGTCGGCGGTGAATGGGGCGGCGCCGCCCTCATGGCCACCGAATACGCCCCCGCCAAGCGCCGCGGCTTCTTCGGCTCCTGGCCGCAGATCGGCGTTCCGGCCGGCACCCTGCTGGCCAACGGCGCATTCTTCATCATGGGCGGCCTCATCTCCCCCGAGGCCTTCATGGCCTGGGGCTGGCGCATCCCGTTCCTGGTGTCCATCCTGCTGGTGGTGCTGTCCTTCTACATCCGCCGCAACGTGGACGAGTCCCCTGCTTTCGAGGAGATCAAGCGCAAGGGCGAAATCGAGAAGATGCCGGTGGTCAAGGTCATCAAGACCCGCCCGCTGACCATCCTGAAGGTCATCATGATGCGGTTCGCGGAGAACGCGAACTACTACATCTACACCACCTTCCTGCTGGCCTACGGCCCGGCGATCCTGCTGGAAAAGAACAGCATCCTGCTGGCAACCATGATCATGGCCGGCCTCGGCATCTTCTCGATCCCGTTCTGGGGCTGGGTTTCGGACCGCTGGGGCCGCCGCTACACGGTGATCGCCGGTGCGGTGACCATGCTCCTGATGGCCTTCCCGTTCTTCTGGGGCGTCCAGACCGGTGACTTCCTCATGGTCCTGCTGGTCCTCATCCTGACCTGCAACGTCGGACGCGACCTCTGCTACTCCGTGGAACCGGCCTACTTCACCGAGCTGTTCGAGCCCAAGCTGCGCTACTCGGGCGCCTCTGTCGGCCCGCAGGTGGCCGCGGTCTTCGCCGGCGGCTTCGCACCGCTGATCGCCACCGCCCTGATCGGCCCGGAGTTTGACCGGTTCTGGCTCGTGGCGCTGTACATGATCGCGACGTCGGTCATCACCATTGTGGGTGCGCTCTGGTCCCCCGAGACGGCACCCCGGGTCCGGCTGCGCCGCGGCCTGAGCGCCGAGCACGACCCCACAACCGGCCGGTAAGCAGACCCCGGCCGCCAGCCGCCACCGCCGGTGCCCCGCAAGAGGACGGGGCGCCCGGCGGTGCCGGCTTTGGATTGGCTAGTCTGAAACAGCACACTAGAAAACTGCCCCAACAAATAAGGAGAACGCCCGATGGTCACCAGCCGCGACGTCGCCGAACTGGCGGGCGTTTCACAGGCCACCGTATCCCGGGTCATGTCCTCCCCCGCCAAGCTGTCCCCTGCAACGCGCGCCCGTGTCCAAGCGGCCATGGAAACGCTGGGCTATGTGCCGCACGCCGGCGCGCAGGCCATGAAAACGAGGCGGACCAACACCATCGGCGTTGTGGTCGCGGACCTGACCAACCCGTTTTACCCGGAGGTCCTCGACGAACTTAGCCGGGAGCTGGACACCGCAGGTTTCCGCGTTGTCATCTGGAATGCCGGGGGCGGCAGCCACCACGATGCCCTGAAGGCCATCCGGGAACACGCCGTCGACGGCGTAATCTTCACGACGGCGACCGAAGATTCGGTCGAACTGCAGGCAGCCATTGAGAAGAAGAGCCCGATCGTGCTCATCAACCGCGTGGTCGAGGGCCTGGACTGCGACCAGGTCACCAGCAGCAACACCGAAGGGGGCGCCGCCGTCGCCGACTACCTCCTGGACAACGGCAGGACCCGGGTGGCCTTCATCGGGGGCGCCGAAAACGCGAGCACGTCACGTGAGCGCGCCCGCGGTTTCCTGGACAGGATGGCGGAGCGGGGCCATGGCGTGCCGGAGCACTTCCGCTTCCATGGCGGGTTCTCGCACGACGTCAGCGCGCAGACCATGAACCGGCTGCTTGCCCGCGCGGACCGGCCCCAAGCCGTCTTCTGCGCCAACGACCTGATGGCCTTTGGCGCGCTCGACGCCCTGCGGGCCAACCGGATCACGGCGGAGGGCTGCTGGGTCATCGGCTACGACGACGTCGACATGGCGGCGTGGGATTCGTTCAGCCTGACCACCGTGCGCCAGCCCAGCCGCGAAATGGCCCGCGCGGGTGCAAAGATGCTGCTCGAGCGCATCCATGTACCCGGCGAGCCGCCGCGCAGGGTGAATTTTCCCTGCGACCTGATCGTCCGGGGCAGCACCGGGCTCGCTGCAAAGTAGCCGAACGCAGTGTCCGCGTAAGCCGGACTGGCCGCCGCTACCGCTTGGCGTTCTCCAGGGCGGCCAGGTGCTCGGGCCGGACAGCGCTTGCGCGCTCCTGGTAGTCCGGGTGCTTCCGCAGCCAGAGCTTGACGTACGGGCAGACGGGCACGACGGCAATGCCGGCATCCAGGGTGTCGTCCAGCGCGTCCTGAACCAGACGCGCCGCAAGGCCCTGTCCGGCGTAGTCCTCGCTGACGGTCGTATGGTAGAAAATGCGCTCCGGTCCCTGCGCTCCGTCGTAGGGCAGGTAGTGCGCTTTGCCGATGACGGTGTCCCCGTCGAGAAGCTCGTAGCGGCGGCGCTCCGGGGCGTTCCGGACGGTCAGGGTTGTTTGCTGTTCCAAGGGTCCTCCTGGGTTGATCGTCTGTCAGCCGCGGGGCCGGAGCCGGGCGTTCGGCAGAGCCGGGGCGGGCAGTGGCGCGGGTTGGCCCTCGGGAAAAGGCCCAAAGCGCGGGAAGGGCGCGCCGTCCGGGTATGTGTTGCCAGCGGGAGCGCCGGCAGGTTCGGCGCCGATCTCTGCCTGCCAGGCCGCACGGTAGGCCACCACTTCCTCGTGCGTGCGGCCCACAAAATTCCACCACATCACGATCTGTTCACCGAGCGGCTCTCCGCCAAGGATCAGCATGCGGGCCGGCGCCTGTCCGGCCTCCAGCGAAATCCTGCTCCGGCCTGGCTGCAGATAGTGCAGGTGGTCCGCCGCCATGGCCGTCCCGTCGATGGAGGCTTCACCCGCATCGAGCAGGATTCCGTGTTCAAAGGACGGGTCCAGGTCCAGTTCGAGCCGCCCTCCGGCACGCAGGACCGCTTCGGCACCCAGCAGCGGCGGAGTGTAGGTGGTCACGGGCGAGGAGGACCCGGCGAGTGAGCCGAGGAAAACACGCAACGCGCTGCCGTCTCCCCGCACAGGTTCCGGGGCGTAGTGTTCGAAGGTCGGGGCCATGTTCCTGGTTTCCTCGGGCAGGGCGTACCAAAGCTGGGCGCCGTGGAGGATGCGGGTGTCCGGGGTGGAGAACTCCTGGTGGGAGATCCCCCGTCCGGCAATCATGAGGTTGACTTCCCCGGGGCGGACGGTCGCCGCGTACCCCGCCGAGTCGCGGTGTGCCACGGTGCCGCTGAACAGCCAGCTCACCGTCGCCAGGCCCGTGTGCGGATGGCGGGGGACTTTCATGCCGCCCGACTCCGGGACGGGGTCCGGGCCGTAGTGGTCCAGGAAGCACCAGGCACCGATGAGGCTGCGTTGCTTCTGGGGCAGCGTCCGGCGGACGGGCATGGCCCGCGGTCCGCCCAAGGGAACGCTCCGGGGAGCCAGGAATTCGATCGCTCCCGCATGGCCGCCCTCCGTGCAGACGATCTCCTCCGGGAAGGTTTCCAGGTTGCTCATGCCGCTCATCCTTTCAACAATGCGGCTTTCGGAGCAACGGACCTTCGCGGTTAAGGACATCGGCTGCTCCACAACTGCCGTTTTCAGCCCGGAAAAGGGCAGTTGCGGAGCACTCGATGGAGGGAATTAGCTCTTGGGCAGGCCCGCCGGGTTCAGCTCCGACTTGGCCACGGCCTCCGATGACAGGCCCCAGCGGTCCAGGATCTTGCCGTAAGTGCCGTCCTCAATCAGGTGGTTCAGCCCGGCCTGGGCAGCAGCGGCAAAGCCGTTGCCCTTCCTGGTGGTGGCGGCGATGCTCGCCTTCAGCGGCCAGCCGCCGTCCACCAGGCCCACCAGCTTGGTCTTCTGGTCGGTCGCGGCCTTGTAGGCGGCCGTGGCGTTCGGCCCGAAGGTCAGGTCCGCGCGGCCGGACTGCAGTGCTAGGTTCGAGGCGGAGTCGTCGTCGTAGTACTGGAACTCAACCGGCTTCAGCCCCTTGGCCTTGTTCTCCTCGTCCCAGCGCAGCAGGATGGACTCCTGGTTGGTGCCCGAGCCAACGATGATGCGCTTTCCGGCGACGTCGGGCGCCGACTCGATTTTGGTAATGCCGCTGGAGCTCTTGGCGTAGAAACCCAGCTTGTCGTCGCGGTAGCTGGCGAAGTCGAATTTGAGCTTCCGTTCTTCCGTCACGGTGACATTGGAGAGAACAGCCTCGTACTTGCCCGATTCGACGCCGAGGGGCCAGTCGGCCCAGGCGGTCGGAACGATCTCGGCTTCCAGTCCCAGCGTCTGGGCCAGTGCGACGGCGATGTCCACTTCGTTGCCCACCGGCGTTTTGTTGTCGGTGGCGTATACCGCCAGCGGCGGGGCGAACGGGCTGACGGCCACGGTCAGCTTCCCGTCCTTCTTGATGGCTTCCGGAACCAGCGCCGCCGCCTTCTCGTCCACGCCGGCGGGGAACCGGTCCTGCTCGGGCGTCAGGTTAAAGGTCTTGGCTGCAGGTTCGCCTGACGATGTAGTGGTGTTTGTGGCGGCTGTCGCGTTCGCGGACGCGGCGGCCCGGGGATCGGAGCAGGCAGATAGTGCCAGCAGTGTGGTGGCGGCGAGGGCCAGGCCTACCCCCGGCTTGAGTGCGCCCGTGCGGGATTTGAGAGACTGACGGACCATGGTTGCCCCCTGGAAGTATCGGCTGGAAGTAGTGGATGCGAAGGTTGTGGCAGCAACTATCCGGCAGCAAAAAAGCGGCGGTCAAAGCGCCGGAAACCGGAAGATACACGGCGTAACCGCGATTAACACTGCGTTCGGAGGCGTCATTCAGCCTGCCGTTCATCCCGGAAACGGGCCTAGCATCGAGTATGAGCGATCAATTCACCACCGAACGTGACAGCTACGGCCGGCTCCTTGCGGACCGCGAAGTCTGGCGGCAGGCGGCCACCCTCCCCGCAGCCGGTGAGCTCACCGCGCGGTGGCTCGAAGGGACCAGCGAATACCAGCCCGGAACCCTCGCCCCGCGCTTTGACGACGAGACCCTGCCCATTGCCGGCCAGTTGGCTGAGCTCAACCGCAACGGACTGTTCACGAAGGAATCCCAGCCGGGCCTCGGCCCCGACGCCGGCCATGCCCAGCGCGAGTACGTCACCGGCTTCTGCTCCGCGGCGTCGGCCGCCCGCCTGCTGCGGCTGTCGGCGGAAACGGAACTCATCGCCATTGCCCATGCCCCCGGCGAGGTCAGCCAGGCCTCGGTTCCGGTCACACTGCACGATGGCGAAGTGGTCACGGTTTTGGGAAGCAGCGAAATTCCCGTCGAATCCGAGCAGATCCAGGACTGGGCGGGCGAAACGAATGAAGCCCTGGCCCTCCTGCTGGCAGACTCCTGGTACGTCGAACTCCTCGATCCGGTGTGGGGCCGGCAACAGCACCTGCTGCCTGCCGTGCTGGAAACGCTGAAGTCCGTACCGGACGGCTTTTAGCCCGCGATCTTTGACGTTCCGCGACTCCCTGTGAAGCAGTAAGACCCGGGTGATGACTGATTGCGACGCCGGGTGAACGCCTGCGTCGGCGGCCATTGTGGCCCCCGGAGAGGCCTCCGTAGTCTCAGTCCAACGCTCAGCGCCATCCCCCTCCGCTCCATCATCCAAAGGAAAAACACCATGTCTTCTGCAGACCAGAACCCGGGCTCCACCCGGATCTCCGCGGGCCAGCCCAGCAGCCGCAAACGCCCCAGCGGGCTCAAGATCGGCATCGCCGCCGGCATCCTGGCCGTCCTGGGAGCAGGTGCCGCCGTCGCCACCACGGCCGCCAACAGCTCTGCTCCGAACACTGCCACTGCAGCCGCAGCCACCAGCCCCGCCGCCGAGCTGAAGCTCGGCTACTTCGGGAACATCACCCACGCCACCGCTCTGGTCGGAGTCCAGAAGGGCTTCATCGAGAAGGAACTGGGCGAGACCAAGCTGAGCACGCAGGTGTTCAATGCCGGCCCGGCCGCGATCGAGGCCCTGAACGCCGGCGCGATCGACGCCACGTACATTGGCCCTAACCCGGCCATCAACTCCTTCGTCAAGAGCAAGGGCGAATCCGTCAGCATCATCGCCGGCGCCGCCTCCGGCGGGGCGCAGCTGGTGGTCAGGCCGGAGATCAAGACGGCGGCGGACCTGAAAGGCAAGACCCTGGCCTCCCCGCAGCTGGGCGGCACCCAGGACGTGGCGCTGCGCGCCTGGCTGGGCAAGCAGGGCTACAAGACCAACCCCGACGGCGGCGGCGACGTTGCCATCAACCCCACCGAAAACGCCCAGACCCTGAAGCTGTTCCAAAACGGCAAGCTCGACGGCGCGTGGCTGCCCGAGCCTTGGGCCTCCCGCCTGGTGCTCCAGGCCGGGGCGAAGGTCCTGGTGGACGAGAAGGACCTGTGGGACGGGTCGCTGACCGGCAAGCCGGGCGAGTTCCCCACCACGATCCTGATCGTGAACAGGAAGTTCGCCGCGGAGCACCCGCAGACCGTGGAGGCCCTCCTCAAGGGCCACGTGGAAGCGGTGAAGTGGCTCAACGACACCCCGTCCGCTGAGAAGGCCACGGAAGTGAACGCCGCCCTGAAGGAAGTGGCCGGCAAGGCACTGTCACAGGACGTCATCGACCGTTCGCTCGAAAACATCGTGTTCTCGGTGGACCCGCTGGCCGGTGCCTTCAAGAAGCTGCTGCAGGACGGCGTCGATGCGGGCACCACCAAGCAGGCCGACATCAATGGCATCTTCGACCTTTCCACACTGAATGCCGTCACCGGCGAAAAGACCTCTGCTGCCGGACTTGGCAAGGAGTAAAGTGGGCAAGGAGTAATCGGTAAGACACGCACAAGAGGATCCGGCGGGAACGTTTCCCGCCGGATCCTCTTGTCTTGCTACTGTGCTGCCGCCGAATAGGTCGGAATTGAATACTCTGCCGAGTACTCAGGTATGGAGACCGGGTCGTCCTCGCTTTTCAAAAAGTAGTGAAAGACCCTTCCGCCCGGACTCTCCTGGCTTCCGACATATTCGGCCGCCGCCCACCCGCCGCTGGCCACGGCTCCGGCCCAGGCGTGGGCCTCCTCCCAGTGGACCGCCGAGGCGATCTGGCCGGGCTGCATGCTCATGGACACGGCTACCCGCACCGAAGGTTGTCCGCTGGAGGAACGGGGGCTGGTGAAGCCGATAATGTCCACCGATACTCCAGGGGAAGCCAGGCACGGCCGGCGGGCCATGGTGGTGGCCGCCGCATCCAGGCCTCCGGCCCCGATGTCCTGCCGCGCCAGCGCCTGCATTTGGCCGCTGAAGGCGTTGAGTTCCGCGCTGCACTGCGTCCGGATTCTGTGAACCAAAGCTGTGATCATGTCCCCCTCGATTCAGGGAGGGCGTGACGCCGCCCCGTCGTGATTATGGACTTACACAACCACCCGGTAACTTGCTTCACAATGGCCGGCGACACCCGCCGTCGTGCAAGGCAACAGTGCTTCATCTTCCGCATTTGGGCGTAACAAAGCGCATGTCCCGCCGAAGAAACGCCTGCTCAGACGTGCATGCGCGCGACGAAGCGGAACCGATCCCCCCTGAAGACCGACTCGGTCCACTCCACGGGCCGTCCCTCAGGCGTGAAGCCGAGCCGGTGCACCAGCAGCATGGGGGCGCCCATCTCGACGTCGAGGAGCTGCACCTCGGCCGGGCCGGCCAGCTTGGTCTCCACGGTGTCCTCCACCTCGGCGATCCGGATGCCGTAGTCCTCACGCAGGGCCGTGTACAAGGAGCCGCGCTCCGCGACGGTCCGTTCGAGGTCCGGCAGCGGGCCGGCAAGGAAAGCGATCTCATGCGCGAGCGGCTCGCCGTCCACCAGCCTGATCCGTTCCACCCGGTGGATATCCGCCCCCGGTTCCACCGCCAGGCGCCGTGCCGTGGCCGGGTCCGCCGGAAGCACGCTCACGTCCACGATCCTCGCCGCAGCCGTGAGCCCCTGGCTCGCGGCATCGTCCGAAAAGGACGTCAGCTGGCGGACGTGCGTCACCTTCGGCGGCGCCACATACGTCCCTCGCCCCTGCGTCCGGTCCAGGCGGCCCTCGGCCACCAGCTCGCCGATGGCCTGCCGCACGGTGGTGCGGGACGTCCCGTACTGCTCGGCGAGCGCACGCTCGGTGGGGATCAAAGTTCCGGGCGCCGCGTCCTCGATGAGGGCGAGGATCTGCTCCTTGAGTACGTAGTACTTGGGGAGGGCAGCCGCGGCAGAGGTATCCATGAATCCGATGGTATCTATTGACACGAAAATTGGTCTAGGCCAAAATAATGGAAATTGGTTTACACCAATTCCGCGGACCCCATCCCCCACACTTCCAAGGACCCAAAGATGTCGTTCCTGCAAGACCTGCGCCAGACGCCCCGCCTCGGCCTTTTGGTCGGCGGCACCGCCGCCACCATCGGCATAATCTACGGCTACGATCTGTCCAATATCGCCGGCGCCCTGCTGTTCATCACCAAGGAGTTCCAGCTCTCCACCAGCCAACAGGAGCTGGTGACCACCGCCGTCGTCGTCGGTGAAGTCCTAGGCGCCATGCTCGGCGGCTGGCTCGCCAACAAGGTGGGCCGCAAGGCCTGCATGGTGGGCGTGGCCGCAGCCTACGCAGCCTTCGCGGTGCTCAGCGCCGCCGCCGCCGACGTTCCCATGCTGCTCGTGGCCCGGCTCCTCCTGGGCCTGACCATCGGCATTTCCGTGGTGGTGGTACCCGTCTTCGTGGCCGAGTCTGCGCCGCCCAAGGTGCGAGGCGCCCTGCTCGTGGCGTACCAGGTGGCCACCGTCATCGGCATCATCATCGGCTATCTGGCCGCCTACGTCCTGTCCGCCAGCGAGAACTGGCGGCTGATGCTGGGCCTTGCCGCGGTTCCGGCCATCGCGGTCCTCGCCGTCACCCTCCGCCTCCCGGACACCGCCCGCTGGTACATGATGCGCGGCCGCACCGAAGAGGCCCGCCGCACCCTCAGCTCGATCGAGCCGAATGCCGACGTCGACGCCGAACTCGCAGACATGCGCCGCGCCATCAGCGAAGAGCGCGGCGGGGGCCTCCGCGAGATGCTCCGCTCCCCCTACCTGAAGGCCACCGTGTTCGTCGTCGGGCTTGGCTTCTTCATCCAGATCACCGGCATCAACGCCGTGGTCTACTACAGCCCCCGGATCTTCGAGGCCATGGGCTTCACCGGCAACGCCGCCCTCCTGCTGCTGCCCGCACTCGTCCAGGCGGCCTCCCTGGTGGCCGTGTTCGTATCGCTGTCCCTGGTTGACCGGGTGGGCCGGCGCCCCATCCTGCTCGGCGGCATCGGCATGATGATCGTGGCCAACGCCATCCTGGTGGGCGTCTTCATGGCCGGACGCGACTTCGGCGGAGTCCTGACCGTAGTGGGCTTCCTCGGGGTCCTGCTGTTTACCGTCGGCTTCACCTTCGGGTTCGGCGCCCTCGTGTGGGTCTACGCCGGCGAGTCCTTCCCTGCCCGGCTGCGTTCCCTGGGCGCCAGCGCCATGCTGACCTCGGACCTTGTGGCCAACGTGATCGTCGCGGCCTTCTTCCTGACCATGCTGCAGCGGCTCGGCGGTGCCGGCACCTTCGCGGTGTTCGGGGCGCTGGCCATCGCCGGCTTCGTCTTCGTCCACCGCCTGGCCCCCGAGACCAAGGGCCGGAACCTCGAGGAAATCCGCCACTACTGGGAAAACGGCGCCCGCTGGCCGGAAGCCACCGGCAGCAGCTCCGGCAGCAGCACCCCGGCGGCCAAGTGATGCGGCACGACCGTCTCCTTGGCCTGGATATCGGCGGCTCCAAAACCCACGCCATTTTGGCGGACGCTGGAACGGACGACGGCGGGACATCAGTTTCCCGCTACCTCGCCGAATGCTCGGTGGGCAGCGCCAACATCGCCTCCGTCGGGGAACGCGAGGCCGCCGCGGCACTGGATGACCTGGCAGCCCGGCTTGGCATCGCCGATCCTGCCGGGCACGGCATCCACACTGTGTTTGCCGGCGCAGCGGGAGCGGACACGCCGGCGGCCCGCGAACGGCTCACCGGCCTGCTCTCCCGCCGGTTCCCCGGAGCCCGGATCCACGTGGACCACGACACCCGCATCATCCTCGCGGCCGGCGGCCTCACGGCAGGCACCGTCCTCATCTCCGGCACCGGCTCCGCCGCCTGGGCGAAGGCCCCTGACGGCAGGGAAGCACGGGCCGGCGGCTGGGGTTACCTGCTGGGCGACGAAGGCAGCGGCTATGCCGTCACCCGCAGCGCGGTCCGCAACGCGCTCGGGGAACCCGACCACGGCCTCCCCGCCGGACCCCTGACCGCCCGGCTGCTGGCGGAAACCGGAGCTGCGGAGCCCGCAGACCTGCTGGACCTGTTCTACCGCAGGCCGGAACGCCGGTACTGGGCCGGGCTGGCCGGAACCGTGTTCGCGCTGGCCGCCTCGGACGCTGCGAGCGCAGCCATCGCCGAGGACGCCGCACGGCACCTCGCCGGACTGGCCCTGACGGTGAACCGCAGGCTTGGCACCCTTGCGGATGGGGCCCCGGTCCTGCTGGCCGGCGGCATGCTGGTGAACCAGCCGGCACTGGCCGCCAAGGTGCGTGAACTGCTGGCAGTCAGCGGCCTCACCGACGTCCGCGTGCTGGACCGCGCCCCGGCCTGGGGCGCCGTGGAGCTGGCCTGCCATCTCGCCGTAACACCACTGCAGCCACCGGTACAGGCCCGCGCCTGATCCCTATCCCTGCCCCATCACCCCATGCCCCTCTGATCCCCCAAGGAGACCCATGACCGCCCCGCACACCGCCATTGACACCATCACCGCCACACCCCCGCACATCACCCCCGTCCCCGGCGCCCTGATGGCCGCCGAAATCCTGGAACAGCCGGACGCGCTGGCCCGGCTGCTTGAGCACGGCCGTCCCGACATCGCCCGCCTGGCCGGGGTCCTTCGGGAAGCGGATATCCGGTACGTCCTCCTGGCCGCCCGCGGCACCAGCGACCACGCCGCCCTGTACGCGAAGTACCTCATCGAAACGGTGCTGGGGCTGCCCGCCGGGCTGGCGTCGCCGTCGAGCCTTACCGTGTACGGCGCTAAGCCGAAGATGGACGGGGTACTGTGGCTGGCGGTGAGCCAGTCCGGCGGTTCCCCGGACCTGGTGGACTCCACCGCCGCAGCCGCCCGCGCCGGTGCCCTCACCGTGGCCGTCACGAACGCGCCCTCCTCGCCGCTGGCGACCGCCGCCCGGCACCACCTGGACATTCTGGCCGGGCCGGAACGCGCCGTGGCCGCCACCAAGAGCTACACGTCCCAGCTGCTGGCGCTGTGGCTGCTCCTCGACGCGTGGGCCGGGGGGAACGGCGCGGAAGCGGCGGACCTGCCGCGTCTCGCCGCCGATGTCCTGGCCCGGCCCGAGATACTGGAGGTGGCAGGCCGCTACCGCTTCGTGAACCACATCATCACCACCGGGCGCGGCTTCTCCTACCCCACCGCACGGGAGGCGGCACTGAAACTGATGGAAACGTCCTACCTGGCGGCGCACGCCTTCTCCGGCGCGGACTTGCTGCACGGGCCGTTCGCAATGATCGACGCCGACCGGCCCGTCATCGCCGTCGCCTCGCCGGGCGCCGGCGGCCGGGCCCTGCACCCGGTGCTGGACCGCCTGGCCGAACGCGGCGCCGACGTCTGCCTGGTGGGCGACGCCGGCGCGGCCCGGCCCGGAAACCACGTGGTGCCGCTGCCGGCTGTCCACGAGCAGCTCTCGCCGGTCCTGGAGATCATGCCCCTGCAGCGGCTGGCACATGCGATGGCGGCGGCGCGCCACCGGGACCCTGACGCTCCCCGCGGCCTGCACAAGATCACGGAAACCTGGTGAGTCCGACGCTGATTTCTGCTTCCCGGGTCATCCTGCCGGACACCGTGCTGGAGCCCGGCTGGGTGGAAACCGACGGCGTCCGGATCACCGCCGTCGGCCCCGGGCTGCCCGCCCGCGAACCTGACGCGGACTTTCCGGACGCCACCCTCGCGCCCGGCTTTGTGGACGCCCACATCCACGGCGGCGGCGGTTTCAGCTTCAACGACGCTGATCCCGCTGCCGCAGCGGTCCGGATCGCCGCGGTGCACCGCTCGCACGGCACCACCACGCTGATGGCAAGCCTGGTCACCGCGCATCTGCCGGAGCTTGAGAAGGCGGTAGCCGCGCTGGCGTCCCTCGTGGAGCAGGGCGTCCTGGCCGGGATCCATCTGGAGGGGCCGTGGCTCAGTCCCGACCACCGGGGCGCCCACGCGGAGGAGCTTCTGCTCGCACCGGAACCGGCCGCCGTCGACCGGCTGATGCTGGCCGGGCGGGGCACCGTCCGGATGGTGACCATCGCGCCTGAACTGGAAGGCGGTCTGGCCGCCGTCCGGCAGGTCACCGGCTACGGCGCTGTCGCGGCCATCGGCCACACGGGTGCCGGCTACGACCTGGCCCGGCAGGCAATCGCGGCGGGAGCCACCGCCGGAACGCACGTGTTCAACGCGATGCGGCCGCTGCACCACCGCGAGCCCGGTCCGGCCCTGGCGCTGCTGGAGGACCCCGCCGTGTTTGCCGAGGTGATCGCCGACGGCGTCCACCTCCACCCGTCGCTGGTCCGCTTCATCGCCGCCAGCCCGGCGCGGGCGGTCTTTGTCACCGACGCCATGGCGGCGGCCTGCGCCCGGGAGGGCAGGTACCAGCTGGGCGGGCTGGACGTGAAGGTATCCGGCGGCGAGGCCCGCCTGGTCAGCGACGGCACCATCGCCGGCAGCGTCCTCACGCTGGATGCGGCGGTGCGGCACGCCGTCCGGGAGGCAGGCATTCCGCTGGCCGACGCGGTCCGCGCCGCAAGCCAGAACCCCGCGGACATGCTGGGGCTGTCCGACGTCGGCCGGCTGGAAACCGGACGGAAGGCGGACCTGGTGGTGCTCACCGGCGGCCTTGAAGTGGCCGCCGTCATGAAGTCAGGCGAATGGCTCGCGAGGTGAACCCCTCGGCCAGGAACTGCTCTCAGTCGCTGTCGTCCGGGCTCTGGCTCAGCACCTGGAAGTCCGGACTGATATTCACTTCGACTTCGGACCCGTCGCTCTTGCGGATCTCCACTTCGTAGGAGGAGCCGGGATCATCGCCCCGCTCCACTTCGGTCACCTGTCCGGAACCGACCTTCGCCAACGCGGCGTCGACTGCCTTGTCGCGGTCGGTCTGGCTCAGCGGCTGCTGAGTGCCGCCGTTGCCTGTTGTGTCGTCGTCGAACGGGTTGATGGACGACGCCGCTGCCACCGAGGCGCCTCCCAGGGCCGCCGCAGCGACGGCCGCGCCGATAATCCATGCTGTTCTCTTGCGCACGGCAGACTCCTTTCACATCGTTTTTCCAGTGTCCCCCCGCGGCGAAAGCGGGACAAGGTGCCCGGGAGTAGCCTTAGGGGCAGGAGGCAACATGACGGTCAGGAGCGCGGGCCTTCTGCTGTACCGGCGGAACGGCAATTCGGAATTGGAAGTGTGGATCGCCCACATGGGCGGGCCCTTCTGGGAGCGCAAGGATGAGCGTGCCTGGTCGATTCCCAAGGGCGAATATCTCGAAGAAGAGGACCCGCTGGCCGCCGCCCAGCGTGAGTTCGCCGAGGAAATGGGGGTTCCGGCACCCGCTGCCGACTACGTGCCGCTCGGAACCTTCCGGCAGCCCTCGGGCAAGCTCATCACGGCATTCGCGGCCGAGTCCGCCTTCAAGCCGGAGAAGATCCTGAGCAACACCTTTCCCCTGGAGTGGCCGAAAGGGTCCGGAAGCGTCCAGCATTTCCCCGAGATCGACCGTGCCGAGTGGATCAGTGAATCCGAGGCCCGGATCAAGCTGGTGAAGGGCCAGCTGCAGATCCTCGACGCGCTGCTCGAGCACCTCGCGGAATGATGCCCCGCGCCTTATAGACTCCTGAAGTGCCGTCACTGGGAATGGCCGAGGAAGGAAAAGTACAAGCATGACCGTAGTTGTCACCGCCATATTCACACCCAAGGAAGGCGCCTTCGACGACGTCGTGGCTGCTCTGTTGCCAGCCATCGCGGAGGTGCACGAGGAGCCCGGCTGCATCCTGTACGCCATCCACGAGGCCCCGAACGGCCATATCGTCATGATCGAAAAGTGGGAAAGCACCGAGCTCCTCGACGCCCACGGCGCCGGCGACGCCGTCAAGCGGCTGAATGCCTCACTGGAGGGACTCCTGAAGGAGCCGGTGGAAGTGACCCGGCTGACCGCGATCCCGGCGGGCACCAGCGCGCAGGGCGCGCTCTAGCTTGTAGCACAACGACGACGGCGCCCCTCGCCTTTGTGGGCGGGGGCGCCGTTTGCGCGGCTCAGGCTGGAGGCGCCGTCGACCCCCTGGTCACCAGCTCCGGGTCCACCAGCTTCGTCCGGACCGCAGCGTCCGGATCCTCCATCCGCTCCAGCAGGGCCCTCGCGGCCCCCACCCCCACTTCGGTGTTGCGGCCGTCGATGGTGGTCAGGCGGAGCAGATTCGCCGAGGCGAGGGGCGAATTGTCGTAGCCGATCAGGGACAGATCCTCCGGGATGCGCCGGCCACGGTCCCGCGCAGCGGCGGCAACCCCCATCGCCATCACATCGTTGGCAGCAAAAATCGCGGTGAGTGCCGGGTTTTGGTCCAGTAGCTTCAGCCCGCCCTCGTAGCCGTCGGGCTCCATCGTCTGGCCGTGGCCCTGTACCGTGTACGGCCGCAGCCCGCGTTCGCGCATTTCGGCGTCAAATCCCTGGGCCCGCAGCCGGGCAGCACCGCCCCCGCCGGTCACATGCCCGATGTCCGTGTGCCCCAGGCCGATCAGATGCGCGGCTGCCAGACGGCCGCCGGCCTCATCGTCATTGGCAACAATGTCCGCCCCCGGAACCACGACGTCGCGGTTGCCCGCCACCACGGCAGGAACATCGACGGCGGCGAACATCTCTTCGGTGGGTTCGGTCGCAATCACAATCCCGTCCACCCGCAGTGACATCAGGCCGTCCACCGGCGTCCGGTCCAGATGGGCGTTGAAGGACGGGTCGGCCACTGCCACCCGGAAACCGAGCGGCGCGAGCTCGTCGTGCAGCCCGCCCAGCAGGCCAACGAACCATGGGTTCCGGTAGTCATCCAGAACGACGCCGATGGTCCGGGACCGGTTGCCGGCCAGGGTCGCTGCTGCCCGGCTGGGGCGGTAGTTCAGCTGTTTGATCGCCTCCTCGACGGCCGTCCGGCGGGCGGCGGAAACTCCAGGGGCGCCGCGCAGGACCAACGAGACCAGGGATTTGGATACCCCGGCCGCGGAGGCAACGTCATAGATGTTCGGGCGTTTGCCGGTCTCCTGGGTCACCCTGCCATTGTCGCCCATGCGCTGCGTTTTGAAGTATTGACAGGACAAAGTCCCGCCTCTATCGTGTTTATGGAGCGCTCCATTCTTGCCCTAAATCACACCGGCAGGGTCCCGCAGAGCCCGTTTCAAAGGAGAAAAGCAATGCCCAAAGACATCGGCGTCGCCGTCATCGGGGCGGGCATGGCCGGCAAGGCCCACGCCGCCGCCTACCGCACCGCAACCGCCCTGTACAACCCCGTCCTTCCGCCGGTCCGACTGGTCTCCATCGGCGACGTCAACCCGGAATTCGGCTTCCTCGCCGCCCGTCGCTTCGGCTACGAGCGCAACGACACGTCATGGCAGGCCATCGCCGAGGCTGACGACATCGATGTGGTCAGCGTCGTCATCGCCAACTCGCTGCACCGGGAAGTGGTGGAAGGCCTCCTCGCCGCCGGCAAGCACGTTCTGTGCGAGAAGCCGCTGAGCGACACCCTCGAGGACGCCCGTGCCATGGCCGACGCCGCCCGGAGCGCCTCCTCGATCGCGCGCATCGGATTCACCTTCCGCCGCACCCCCGGCATCGCCTACATCCGCGACCTCATCCGAAACGGGACCCTGGGCAGGGTGCTGCACTTCAGCGGCCGCTACTGGACGGATTACGGCTTCAGCCCGGAGGCCCCCATGAGCTGGCGCTACAAGGGCGGCCCCGGATCGGGCGCGCTGGCCGACGTCGGAAGCCACCTCGCCTACGTCTCCGAGTTCCTGTGCGGTGACATCAAGTCCGTCAGCGGCGGCCGCCTCAGCACGGCCATCGACAAGCGGCCCCTGCCGCTGGGCGCCGTCATCGGACACGACCACGCCGCCGTCAGCGACACCTTTGAGGCCGTGGAGAACGACGACTACGCAGCCTTCTCCGCCGAATTCGAAAACGGCACAGGTAGCCTCGAGGTCTCCCGCGTCGCCGCCGGACACGCCAACGGCCTCAACTTCGAGGTCTTCTGCGAGAACGGCGCCGCCAAGTTCGACCAGCGCCGTCCCGGCGAGATCCAGCTGTTCCTCAATGACGGCTCCGGCCACGAGAGCGGCTACCGCCAGGTCAGCCTGGGCCCCGGCCACCCCTACATCGCCGGCGGCCTTGCCATGGACGCCCCCGAGGTCGGCTTCGGCCAGAACGACGCCTTCGCCTACCAGTCGCGCGCGTTCCTCGAGGAGGTCGCCGGGCTCAGCGAAGAGGAATCCCTGCCGCGCTGCGCCACCTTCGACGAGGGCGTCCGCAACATGGAACTGCTCGCCGCGGTCACCGAATCGGCCCTGAACAACGGAAAGAAGATCTCGCTATGAAGCTCGGCGTCTACAACGCGATCCTGCACGACCGCCCGCTCTCCGAAGCGCTGAAGGTTGTCGCCGGCCTGGGCCTGACCGGCATCGAAATCAACTCCGGCGGGTTCCTGCCCGCGGTGCACGTCCCCACCTTCGACCAGATCCTGGAAAGCGACGCCGCCCGGGACGACTACCTGGCCATCTTCGAGGGCACCGGCGTCTCCATCGCCGGGCTGAACTGCAACGGCAACCCGCTGCACCCAAACCCTCTCATCGGCGACAAGCACGCCGAGGACGTCCGCCGTTCCATCCGCCTCGCCCACCGCCTCGGCCAAAACCGGGTGGTCACCATGTCCGGGCTGCCCGGCGGGGAACCCGGCGCCACCGTGCCGAACTGGATCGTCAACGCCTGGAACTCCGCGGCCCTGGACGTCCTGGACTACCAGTGGGGCGTCGCCGCGAAGTTCTGGAAGGAAACCGACCGGCTCGCCGCCGACCACGGCGTCAAGGTCGCCCTGGAACTGCACCCGCAGAACCTCGTCTTCAACCCCGCCGACGTGTACAAGCTCGTCGAACTGACCGGCGCCACCCACGTCGGCGTTGAGCTGGACGCGTCCCACCTGTTCTGGCAGCAGATGGACCCGGTCGCCGTCGTCCGCGAACTCGGACCCCTGGTCTTCCACGCCGCCGCCAAGGACGTGCGCGTCAACAAGGACACCGCCGCAATCTACGGCGTCCTCGACAACCGCTTCCGCCGGCTCTCCCCCGAGGAGAACCGCACCAACCTCGGCGGCGACGAATGGGCCAACGAATGGCCCAAGCCCGCCGCGTGGGACTTCGTCGCCCTCGGCAAAGGCCACGACACCGCCTACTGGACCGAGTTCCTGCGGGCCCTCCACGAGGTGGACCCCGACATGCTCGTCAACATCGAGCACGAGGACGTCGAACTCGGCCGCATCGAAGGCCTCGAAGTAGCCGCCAAAGTCCTCAAGGACGCAGACGCAGCCCTGGCCGCCTCACTCGTCAGCCCCTAGCCCGGGAACAGACACCGAAGCAGGAAGCCTGCCAGCCGCGAGCTGGCAGGCTTCCTGCTTTGTCTTCTCATCCGTGAGTTCCCGCCCGGGCGGCACGCCTGCTGCCGCTTTCGGGCAGGACGGTCGAGGGGACCGGCAGAAGTCGATAGTCTAAAACTTATTGTTATCTGTTGAGATCGCGCGACGAGGAGCGGCCCGGCCCCATGGCGAAAGAAGTGAGGGATGATGGCGGATCCGTGTCCCTCCGCGCCCTGGAAATGGCGGCCCAGGTCCGGACCCAGAACCAGGACATCTCCGGCCGCGCCGAACAGGTGACCCTGCAGCTCGAAAGCGCCATCGGCATGGGACTGCTCAACCCCGGCGAGCGGCTTCCCCCGGAATCAGTCATGGCCGAGCACATGGGCGTCTCACCACTGACCCTGCGGCAGTCCCTTGCCGTGCTGCGAAGCAAGGGCCTCCTTGGCACCCGCCGCGGCCGCGGCGGCGGAAGCTACGTCGCTGGAGTACTCCCGGTGCGGGAAGCGGAGATCGCCCAGCAGCTGCGCCGGCACAAGAGCGATGACCTGCGTGACCTCATCGACCTCGCCGCGGCGACTGCGGGCTCGGCGGCCCGGCTCGCATCCAGGCGCTCCGATGAGCAGGACGTGCGGCGCCTGCGGAAACTCGCCCAGCGCTTCGCCTCAAGCTCGGAGCCGCACATGCTCCGGCAGGCGGATGCCCGCCTGCACATTGGGCTGGGCGTGGCAGCGCAGTCCCGCCGCCTTACCGCCCTTTTGATCCAGATCCACGCCGAGCTGTCCCCGCTGACCTGGGGGCAGGCGTGGCTTGACGCGCAGTCGACAGCCGTAGCGGAGCACGAGGCACTCCTCGAAGCCATCCAGCAGGGAGACCCCGCGGCGGCGGAGAACAACGCCATCGCCCACTTCGAACGGGAAGGTGCCCTCATCATCAACCAGCGCCTGGCCATCCTCACCTCGGACCTGGCGGACCAGCGGTGAAGGCCGTCGGGGAGGTCCTGCAGTCAACGGCCCATGCCCTCGGGCAGAGCCTCGAGCGTGTCTTCGCCGACCTTGACCGGCTGGCCGAAGCCACCACGAAAATCCTGGGTGAGCCGGGCACCTCGAAAAGCAAACTCGAAGCTCTGAGGCCCGTCGTTGAGGACATCGTCCTCCAGCACGGCGGCCTGGTGGACAGCGCCGGCGTCTCCGTTGCCCGGGGCCTGTTCAGCGACGCCGACGCCTGGCACCAGTGGTGGAGCCTCGTTGGGGGAAAGCTGGTGTTTATCCCCCACAATCTCAACCCGGCCTCCATCAACTACTACGACTACACAGAAATGACCTGGTACGAGCGGCCGCTTACGTCCGGCCGGCCCGAACTCATCGGCCCGTACATCGACTTCGGCGGCGCTGACATGAAGATCGTCACCGCGTCACGGCCCGTGCTGTACGAGCAGCGGACCGTGGCGGTGGCGGGCGCAGACCTCTCGATGGAGTCCATCGAGCGCACCTTCCTGCTCAACCTTGGGCGGCGCGAGGAACACGTCGCGCTGGTCACGGAAACCGGCAAGATCGTCGCCTCCAACAGTGCGCGGTTTGCCCCCGGGACCCGCTTCGAGGGTGCGCCCGGAGGCCCTGGCTCCGTAACCGTGCCGGTGGCAGACCTCGCCGCTTCCCCATGGCACCTGGTCGCGAGCGACTGAACTTTGGCGGCCCGGCCTACCGGATGCCCTGGTCGGAGAACTTCACGACGTCGGCTGCATTGGACTTGTCAACGATGGTGGGGCCGGTCAGCACGGGCTGCCCGCCGCCAAGCTTGAAGCCACCCCGCTTGACCTGCCACAGGGCATCGACGGAACCGTAGCCCTGAAGCCAGGGCTGCTGGTCCACCGTGAACAGCACGGTGCCGTCGGCGATCTTCTGGGCCAGGTCCTTGTTCAGGTCAAAGGAGGCCACCTTCGCCGAACTGCCCGCGGTGGCCACGGACTTCAGCAGGGTCAGGGTGATGGGTGCCCCCAGCCCGATGATGACGTCAGCGTCCTTGGCTGCCTGCAGCTTGGCCGTGGCCGTGGACTCAACGGAGGTCATGTCGGCGCCGTTCACGTACAGGATCTCCGTTCCCGGAACCTTGGACTTCACTCCCGCGCAGCGCGCTTCCAGCCCCACGTGTCCCTGGGCCTGGATCACGCAGACGGGGTGCCTGAAGTCTTCTGCAGCCAGCTTTTCACCCACCGCCTGGCCTGCGAGCTCCTCGTTGGAGCCGAAGTGCGTGAAGGCCCCGAGTTCCTTGGAGACGGACTCGCCCGCGTTCAGGCTCACGATGGGGATTCCGGCGTCAGAGGCCTTCTTGAGGGAATCCTTCAACGCACCGGGCGTGGCCAGGGTGACTGCGATCCCGTCGACTTTTTGGTCCACCGCCTGCTGGATCAGCTGCGCCTGCCGGCCGGCCTCGGGATCGTTCGTGTAGAGCAGCTCCACGTTGTCCTTGGCGGCGGCCTCCTCGGCGCCCTTCCGGACCGTGTCCCAGAAGGTGTCACCCGCCGGAGCATGCGTGATCAGGGCGATCTTCATGCGCGGCGTTGATGCCGCCTGGCCGCCGCCTCCGTTGTTGGCTTCCGGTGTCCTTCCACCCTGGCTGGAGCATGCCGTCAGGGCCAGCATCGGGACCGCAACTGCGGCGACCGCAGCGCGGCGCCAAAAAAACTTCTTCACTGGTGATCTCCTTCGATCCCGTTCAGGTGTGACCGAGCGCACTTGGAGCGCTCCATAAAGTGAGAATAAGAGCAGGACTTTGTCCTGTCAATAGTGCTATTCCGGAGGCGGGCGCCGCTAGCGCTGGTAAACGCCGGTCAGCGTGGCAGTGCCCAGCAGGTGCCGGGCAAGTTCGGAACCCAGGCCCGCGGGCTTGGCGCTTGCCCCGCCCGGCAGCTCCTCGACGTCCAGCGCGTAGACGGTGACCACATACCGGTGCCGTCCGTGCCCGGGCGGCGGGGCCGCCCCCAGATAGCCGCGGAAGCCGCCGTCGTTCTTCAGCTGCACGGCCCCGGCCGGGAGCTGCGGGCCGCCCTCGGCTCCGGCACCTTCCGCAAGCGAGGTGACGTCGGAGGGGATGTTGAGGACGGCCCAGTGCCAGAACCCGCCGGCGCCGGGCGCGTCGGGATCAAACACCGTGACGGCGTAGCTCCTGGTCCCGTCCGGCGCCCCGCTCCAGCTCAGCTGCGGTGACTCGTCGGCGCCGCCCGCGTGCATCCTGCCGCTCCGCTGCGGCGGCGGCAGGGTCTCGCCGTCCTGGAAGGACCGGCTGGTGAGCCCGAACGCGGGGACGTCCGGCAGGTTGGAAAACGGGCGCGGCGATGTCATGGCTGCTCCTCAGGTGGTGGGAACTTCAGGTGGTGGGAACTTCGGCTTCCTCTGCTGCTGCTTCGATGTGGTTGAGCTCCGCCCGGGTGGGCGGATTGGCGCCGGGACGGGACACCGTCACGGCTGCGGCGCGCGAAGCGTGGGCCAGGAGGGCGGCGAGTCCCTCGGCCGGCAGCGCCCGCAGGTCCGCGCGGTTCTGGGCCCCATCCAGGCCGCGGTCCACCACGCCTGAAAGCAGTGCGGCCATAAAGGAATCGCCGGCGCCCACGGTGTCCGCCACTTCCACGCGGGGCGCCGCAAACTCGGCCTCTCCTGCGGCAGTAATCCCCCACGGCCCGGCCGCGCCGCGCGTCACCACCACCATGGCCGGCCCCTCCGTGCCGCCCAGCGCCAGCCAGCGGCGTGCGGACTCCAGCGGGTCCACCCCGGGGTAGAGCCAGGCGAGGTCCTCGTCGGACGCCTTGACGATGTCCGAGAGGGTCACGAACTTTTCCGCCTGCCGGCGGGCGTAATCCACATCCGTGATGATGCTGGGACGGCAGTTGGGGTCAAAACTGATGGTCGACGCCGGGTGGGCGTGTTCGACGGCGGCCAGCACCTCCGTGGCACCCGGCGCCAGCATGGTGGCTATGGAGCCGGTGTGCAGCAGCCTGCTTCCCTGCAGCATGAACGGCAGCCGTTCGCCCAGGCCGGGAAGCTCCCAGGCGAGGTCGAACGTGTAGGTGGCGGCGCCGTCGTCGTCCACCAGGGCGGTGGCAACGCTGGTGGGGAGCCCATCCGGAGCCAGCGGCAGCATGACCGAACTGGACCTCAGGTGGGCGGCAACCGAGTCCCCGTAGGCGTCTCGGCCGTAGCGCCCGATGAACTGCACCGGATGCCCCAGGCGGGCAAGCCCGACCGCGACGTTGAGCGGGCTGCCGCCCACATGGGCTTCGATTCCGGAGCTGCGCTGGACCACGTCAACGAGGCCCTCGCCGATAACAGTGAGCATGGTCATACTCTGCCAGAGAACGCCGCCCGGCGCTCGGGTGGGCGGCAACGAAGTTGCCGGACGCCGCTATGCCTTCTTTCCCGGCAGCGCGAGCTTGAAGACCTTTCCCCAGGAGGATCCAACCTGCTTCAGCAGTGGCCCGGTGGTGTACGGCAGGCCGTAGCGGCGGCAGATTTCCTGCACCTTCGGCGCCACTTCCCCGTACCGGTTGGAGGGCAGGTCCGGGAACAGGTGGTGCTCGATCTGGTGGGACAGGTTACCGGTCATGATGTGCATGAACTTGGATCCGGAGATGTTGGCCGAGCCGATCATCTGCCGGACGTACCAGTCGCCGCGGGTCTCGCCCTCGACCATTTCCTCCGTGAAGGTGTCCGTCCCTTCGGGGAAGTGGCCGCAGAAGATGACCGCGTGGGCCCAGACATTGCGCACGGCGTTGGCCGTGAGCGTTCCGAGCAGGGCCTGTTTGCCGGAGCCGGTCAGCATGGCCACGGCCGGCGTGGCGGCGTAGTCCTTGGTGAACTGCTTGAGGGCTTTGACGCCGAGCGCCTTGAGGTCCCGGGCCATGGCCTCCTTGCTCTTCTTGCCCTCCTTGTATTCGACGAGCTCGAGGTCGTAGACGGCGATGCCCCATTCGAAGATCGGGGCCAGGATGGCGTTGTAGAGGGGGTTCCCCAGCGCCCGCGGCGTCCACGGCTGGTCCTCGTCCATGCGCAGCAGGTTGTATCCGACGTCGTTGTCCTTGCCCACCACGTTGGTCCAGCGGTGGTGGAGGTCGTTGTGGGTGTGCTGCCAGGAGCGTGCCGGGGTCACGAAATCCCACTCCCACGTGGTGGAGTGGATGTCCGGATCCCGCATCCAGTCCCACTGGCCGTGGAGGATGTTGTGGCCGATCTCCATGTTTTCCAGGATCTTGGCGAGGCTGAGCAGGCTGGTGCCAAGGACCCAGGCCTTTTTGTCCTTGCTGGCCAGCAGCGCTGCCCGGCCGCCGATCTCCAGGCCGCGCTGGATCTTGATCATCCGGCGGATATACGCGGCGTCGGAGGAGCCGCGCTTGGCGAGGATGTCATCCCTGATGGCGTCCAGTTCGCGGCCGAGCTCTGCCACCTGCTCGTCGGAAAGGTGCGCCGCGGCAGGCGGGCGCACGGCCGGCCGGCCGGAGGCGGCCAGCGCCCCCGGCCGCGGTTTGGTCGCCGGCTTCTCGGCGGACGTGGTGCTCGCGGCTGTGCGATCGGATATAGCTGTCATGCTGGTGTTGCTCCTCAGATGTCGAGGTTAACGGGCCCGGCGGCTGCCGAAACACACGTCTGGATCAGTTGGCCCGGTTCACCGTGAACTTCACCGGTGCGCAGGTCCCGGACCTGCCCTGCACGCAGGGGCAGCAGGCAGCTGTGGCAGATGCCCATGCGGCAGCCGCTGGGCATGAGGACGCCGGCATCCTCGCCGACGTCGAGAAGGGGCGTGTCGCCGTCGGCCTCCACCTCACGGTCGGAGGCCTCAAAGGTGACCAGGCCGCCGTCGTGCCCCTCGCCCCCGAGCAGGCTGGTGTTGAAGCGTTCGATGATGAGGTTGACGGGGTCCGCGGCGAAGGGCCCTGTGGCCGCCTCTTTGCCGGAGGACCCGGCAGTCCCGGGGTGGGCGGCCGCCTCCGCTGCCCACAGCGCTTCGGCGTCGTCGAGGAAACCTTCCGGACCGCAGGCGTAGGCGGCCCGGCGGCGCCAGTCGGGGCACAGTGCGTCGAGTCCGGCGGCCCGGCCGAAGTCCATCCGGCCGCGTTCGCCCGTGTACCAGTGCGTGACGCGGAAGTTGGGAAACTGGTCAGCGAGCTCGGAGAGTTCCTCGCGGAAAATACTGTCTTCCGGGGTCCGGGAGGAATGGATCAGCACCACGTCGGCGTCGGGCCGGTGCGGCACGAGCGTGCGGACCATGGACATCACCGGGGAGATGCCGCTGCCGGCGGTGAGCATCAGGAGCGGCCGCGGATGTTCGGGGAGGACAAAATCTCCCTGCGGCGGGGCAAGGAACAGGACGTCGCCGGGCCGGGTGTTGCGGACCAGGGCGCCGGACACGGCACCCATGTCGCTCACGGTGATGGCCGGGTCCTCGCCCGCCGGGGCGCTGAGCGAGTAGGAGCGCCAGTGCCGGACGCCGTCGAGCTCCACGCCGATCCGCGCCCACTGGCCGGCTTTGTGAGCCTTCCAGCCGCGGCCGGGCCGGAAATGGATGGTGGCCGAATCAGCTGTTTGGGGGACAACCTTGGTGACCACGCCGCGCAGCTGCCGGGCAGAGAACACGGGGTCAAAGAGCGCGAGGATATCCTCCGGCGCGAGGGGAGTGGTCAGGACGGACGCGGCGCGCGCCAGCTTTCGAAGCCGGATCAAGCTGTCCACCGCATTATGGGTTCACCCACGTGTATCTCCTAGTGAAACCCGGGATCGTAACAAGCAAAAGTACCGCAGCCCCCACGTACAAGCGTCCTCTATGCCGGCGCCGGGGGCAACCGGAGTCCACTTTGGCGTGCGATCAGGCAAGGCGGGGTTCCTCCGTTGTGGCGTCTGCGGCATGTGCGGTTGATGATAAGCATACTTACCGCCGGAGTGCATATATACCGCTAAGCCCGTAGCTACAACGAACGGACGCTCCGAAAGTTCCCTGCCTGGTCCCCGCCTACAGCAGGAGCAGCTCCTGGACCAGCTCGCGGCACTTCCGGTACGACGGCGCCTTCGGGTCAATCAGCGCGAAGTGGTCGCCGGGGACCTTGACCACCTGCACCGGGGCGCCGGCCGCCCGGGCGGCGGTGGCGTAGGCCTCGGACTGGCTCACCGGCACGGTGTCGTCGTCGAGGCCGTGGACCGCGTAGACCGGGATGGTGAGCGGCACGGCGCTCATCGGGTCGGCGTATTTATGGCGCTTGGGGTACCTCTCGGCGGAGCCGCCCAGGAAGTTGCTGACCGCGCCGTTGCTGAGGTCCAGCCACTCCGCCTGCGCGAGGTTGAGCAGCCCCGACTGGCTGACCACGCCCGTCAGGTGAACGGCCTCGCCGTTGAGGTTCCTGGCGACCTGCCGGTCGGCGTCGGCCGCGCCGAGTCCTGCAAGCCGGTCCCGCCCGGCCGCCCAGACGGCCAGGTGGCCGCCGGCCGAGTGCCCCAGCGCCACCACACGGTTCAGGTCGAGGTCATGTTCGCCGGCCACTTCACGGAGCTTGTCGATCCCGGCGAGGACATCCTCGAACGTCCGCGGCCAGCCGCCACCGTTGCCGGCGCGCCGGTACTCCAGGTTCCAGGCCACGATGCCGTGCGCCGCGAGGTCCTTCGCCAGCGGCTCGCCCAGCTCGGCGCCGTACTGCGAGCGCCAGTAGCCACCGTGGATCACCACAACAATGCCGCGCGGGGCAGGCATCCTGCCGTTGCGTGCGGCAGGTGTTTCCGGCAGGAAGAGCTCGCCCCACTGGCTGGGGTGGTCACCGTAGTGGTACTTCTGCCGCTTCACTGCATCCTCCTAGGATCCTTCGAACGGGGCGCCGGCCCCTCCTTGCCGCCGCCAGCGCACCCGGGATCCGGATTGCAGCTCACGACTGCACACAACAGCCATGTGCCGAGCCTACATGGATGCCGCTTCCGTGGGGCAGAAGGGGCTGCCGAGGCAGGGGTGTCACCGGAGCTGCTGTCGCGCGGCCTTGATAGTTTGGAACCATGGCAAGCAACTGGGATCGCCTGGACGTCACGCAGCGCGACTCCGTGCAGGAAAACGTGGAACTGTATGAGCGTGTCCGGCCTGCCCTGAAGCTTGTCACCCGGGAAGTCCTGCAGATACTGCGGACCATGCTCAAGGACACCGAGGTCACCCCTCTGTTCGTCACCGGCCGGACCAAGACGGTCGATTCCTTCCGGGAGAAGATTTCCCGCACCGAGGAACCGCTGGAAGCCGGCGGCCCGCGGCTGCTGAAGTTCCCGGACCCGTTCCGGACGCTCAATGACATGGTGGGCGTGCGGGTCATCACCAAGCTGCCGGCGGAGAACGCCCTGGTAGCCAACCTGATCAAACGCCAGCGGCACCTCTTCGACTGCCGCGGGGACCGCGAAAAGGACATCGGCTCCATCGAGTCCGGAACGTACGGCTACTCCAGCCGGCACCTGATCCTGCGCACCCTCCAGAACGACGTGGTCAAGAACTACCAGCAGGTCTTCAACCCCGACCTCCCGCCCAACGGCAGCTACTTCTTTGAATGCCAGATCCGCACCGTCTTCGCGCACGCCTGGAGTGAGATCGAGCACGATATCCGCTTCAAGGCCGAGGACCCGCGGGCCTGGACACCGCACTTCGACCGCCAGTTCACGGCCACCGCCGCGATGCTGGAAACGGTGGAGAGCGCCTTCGCTGACCTGCACGAACGCTACGAGGAGGTCCGCAGCTACTGGGACCTGGACGGAGAGGGCGCGGCCCAGCTCACCCCCAACCGCATCCGGGACGTGTGGCGCACCCTGCTCCCGCACGTAGACCGTAAAGTAGACGATGACTGGGGATGGGCGGCCGAACTCCTGGCGGCCCACGGACTCAAGCAGACCGTGCAGCTTGCCGGCCTGCTCAGCGCCAACCGGATCACCGAGGTCCGCAGGGCCCTGGATCACCGCTACTCCCCCGGCCCGGACCGCCTGCTGGATGACCTCCTGCTGTGGCAGTACGGCACCAAACACATCGACCTCACCGCTGAGGCGCCCGACGCCGTCCCCCACCCGCGGCGCGACAGCCTCCTGCGGCGGCTGAAGCAGATCGAGCGCTACCGCCAGACCAAGAAATAGAGTTACATGTTGCCCGAACAGCTCCAGTCCGTCCGGGCCACGCTCCGTTCCCCGCGGCGCCTCAAGACCGAGGCCCTCGCCGGACTGGTGGTGGCCCTTGCCCTCATTCCGGAAGCCATCGCGTTCTCCGTGATCGCCGGGGTGGACCCCCGGATCGGACTGTTCGCATCCTTCACCATGGCGGTCACCATCTCGTTCGTCGGCGGCCGGCCCGCCATGATCTCGGCCGCAACCGGCGCCGTCGCCCTGGTGATCGCACCGCTGATGCGCAGCCACGGGCTGGACCACCTGATCGCCGCGGTGATCCTGGCCGGGGTGTTCCAGATCCTGCTGGCCGTCCTGGGCGTCACCCGGCTCATGCGTTTCATTCCGCGTTCGGTGATGGTGGGCTTCGTGAACGCGCTGGCCATCCTCGTTTTCATGGCCCAGCTGCCGGAACTGATCGGCGTTCCCTGGCCCGTGTATCCGCTGGTGGCCGCGGGCCTGCTGATCGTCGTCGGCTTCCGCAGGATTACGACGGCGGTGCCGTCACCTTTGGTGGCCATCGTCCTCCTGACGGCCCTCGCCGTGGCGGCCGGGATCGATGTCCCCGCCGTCCAGGACAAGGGCCAGCTGCCGGAAAGCCTGCCCGCGCTGTTCATCCCGAACGTGCCGCTCACATGGGAAACCTTCCAGACCATCGCCCCCTACGCGCTGTCCATGGCACTCGTGGGACTGCTGGAATCGCTGATGACGGCCAAGCTCGTGGACGACATCACCGACACCCGCTCCAACAAGACCCGCGAATCCTGGGGCCAGGGCGTGGCCAACATCGTCACCGGATTCCTGGGCGGCATGGGCGGCTGCGCCGTGATCGGGCAGACGATGATCAACGTCAAGGGTTCCGGAGCCCGCAGCCGGGTGTCCACGTTCCTCGCCGGCGTCTTCCTGCTGGTGCTGGTGGTCGCCCTCGGCGACATCGTGGGGCTCATCCCGATGGCGGCGCTGGTGGCGGTGATGATCTTCGTTTCGGCCATCACCTTTGACTGGCATTCGGTGGCACCGGCGACGCTCAAGCGCATGCCCAAGTCGGAGACCGCCGTCATGCTCATCACCGTGGGCACGGTGGTGGTCACGCACAACCTGGCAATCGGCGTCGGCGTCGGCGTGCTGGCGGCGATGGCGATGTTCGCCCGCCGGGTGGCCCACTTTGCCACTGTGGAGCGGACGGAAATGGAGCTCAACGGCCGCACCGTGGCCACCTACACAGTGGACGGCGAACTCTTCTTCGCCTCCTCCAACGACCTCTACACGCAGTTCGACTACGCCCGCGACGCCGAGCCGGACATCGACGGCGTGGTGATCGACCTGCACGCCTCGCATCTGTGGGATGCCTCCACCATCGCCGTCCTGGATGCGGTCACGGAGAAATACCGCCGGCACGGGCGCGAGGTGGAACTGATCGGCCTTAACTCGGCCAGCATCCAAATGCGGGAACGACTCGCCGGAAAACTCAATGCTGGAGCGTGAGCTTCATCACGTTACGCGCCCTGAAATCCCTTATTTGACGCGGATCACCCGCGGATGAACGACACGGTGCCGTTACCTTAATGTGACATTGCGGGGAAGCCTCCCGTACGGTGGAAAACGTGCCTCCTTCACCGATGAGGCACTCCCGCGCTGATTGCCTAACTCTGCCGCAGCCCGAGGAACCAATCGAACACCCATGTCAGGCAGAGACGGGGAAACCACTTTTCGGCCCGCGCTTGAAGCTGGCCTTGGGGTGAAGCCGCGCAGTCCTGGCCATGCTCAGGACCGCGGCCGGGTGCTCCCATCCGAATCCGACAGCTCACCTCGCAGGCATCGGGAGAGGCTTCTTCATGTCGTTCCGCTTTAATTCTGGCCGCCGTGCTGCGGTCATCCTTGCCGCATCCGGACTCGCCTTCACCGGCACCGTCGCAGCCAACGCCGCGAACGTTCCGGCCCAGCAGGCACAGGCTCCCGCTGCCGCCCCCGCGGCCGCCAACCAGATCCAGGTTCCGCTGACCGCCGCCTCCAGCGTCAAGATTGACTTCGAGCGCCCCGCGGTCACCTCGGCCCCGGCTCCCGCGGCGGCACCCGTCGTCGTGAAGCCCGCGGTGAAGAAGGTTGCCGCACCTGCCGCTGCCGCGGCCCCCAAGGCTGCGCCGGCACCGGCTGCTGCCGCACCGAAGATCACCGTCAAGGCCGCCGCGCCGGCACCGAAGGCGCCCGCCAAGGCCCCCGTAAAGGCGGCCGCAGGCACCAATGCAGCCATCCTGGCCTCGGCCTACGCCCAGATCGGCATCACGCAGGACTGCACCGCCATGGTTGAGAAGGCCCTCGGCGCCGCCGGCATCCGTGTGGGTGACCTTGCGCCGATGCAGTTCCTGAACCACGGCAAGGTGGTCTCCACCCCGCAGCCCGGTGACATGGTGGTCCAGTCCGGCCACGTGGCCATCTATGCGGGTGGCGGCAAGGTCATCAGCGGCGGCATGAACGGCATCAACGCCACCATGGCCCACCCGCTGTCCTGGCTCACCGCCACCGGTCCCGTCACGTTCGTGCGCGCGGCCTAGCAGAGGCAAAAACCGCTGTGTTCCGCTGCCTTGGGGGCGGCGGAACACAGCTGTCCCCCCAAGGTGCTCCCACCTTTCTACAAGGATCGCGGGACACACTGGCTATGCCTGATGAAAGACCGCGGTCTCCGGCTGCGAGTCAAGGTCGCCGGGTCCGGATTGTCCCCCATGCATTCCGGATCCGGGGCCTGCCAGCCGCAGCGTGCTGCACCTCAGCCTCAGCGGTTCCGGTTCACCCCCGGACAGTACGGTTCCGCCCCTGGGACTTGGCTTCGTACAGGGCAACATCCGCGGCCGCGATGACTTCGTCGAGGTCCGCGGTTTTCGCGTTGTAGGTGGAGATACCGTAGCTGACGGTCGGCATCCGCAGCAGTTCCGGGATGTGCTGGCCTGCCAGCCTCCTGCTGATTTCCCCCGCAATGATCTCAGCACTCTTGGGTCCGGCACCGGGAAGCAGGAGGATGAACTCCTCACCGCCGTAGCGCCCGGCAAGGTCCGTGGACCGGACCGCTGCACTGCACGCCTCGGCAAAGGCCTGCAGCGCGAGGTCACCCGCCGCATGGCCGAAGGTGTCGTTCACCGCCTTGAAATGGTCAAGGTCCGCCAGGATCAGCGAGCCCCCGCCATTGGCCGCTTTGCTTCGCGCCAGCTCCTCGGCCGCCGCCTCCAGGAAGGCGCCGCGGTTAAGGAGGCCTGTCAGGCCGTCCTGCGTGGCAACGGTCCGCAGCGCCCGCGTCTGCTGCTCGGTGCTGAGCCCCGCCATGCTGAACGAAACCACCACCAACAGCACCATAGTCACCATGGTGGTCACCGCGGACCCGAAGAACGTGACGAAGACGGCGCCGTCCTGCCCGTTGATCAGGAAAGCAAGCAGCCGGCAGAAGTAGAAGACCGCCACACCGCCCGCCGCGATGGCCATGGGGATCCTGACCCGGGAATAGCCCGGTTCCAGCCGCCACAGTTCATGCGAAGCCAGGCCGATGAGCGCCGCCATGGACCCCAGGAACACCGCTCCCCCAGCCCAGACGTTGGAGCCGGGGTTGTCGACGGCGGCAGCAACCCCGGCGAGGAGCGGCAGGGCCGCGGACAGCCACGGGCTGGGTTTGAGGTTCCGGAGGGAGCGCGCACCTGCCCAAACGCACGCCGCACCGGAAACCAGCATGACGTTGCCCACGGGGTTGGCCCAGACCTGCTGCGGCGTTCCGTTCATGAGGAAGAACGTCGCGCCGAGGAGGAACAGGAGCAGGGCGGCGCACCACCAGGCGCTGTAGGGCGAGCGCGTGCTGCGGTAGGTTGAAAAGTAGAAGAGCAGGGCCAGAATCAGGGCCATCGCGGCAAAGGCGATCCGAAGTGTCGCCGTGTCCAGGATCATTCCGGCCCCCTAGAATCCCGATCCAATGCACACCAGTATGGCACCCCGGAGCCATCGTGGCGGCCTGCTGGCCCGGAAGCCCTTCCGGACCAGCAGGAGGCCTAGACTCCGGCGGGCACCGCCTGCGCAAACCCGTTCACGGGACGTGGCAGTCCGTAGTGCTCGCGCAGCGTGTGCCCCGTGTACTGCTGCCGGAACAGCCCGCGCGACCGCAGGATCGGAATGACGTGGTCCACGAAGGCGTCCAGGCCCGAAGGCAGCACCGGCGGCATGATGTTGAAGCCGTCGGCCGCCCCCTTTTCAAACCACTCCTGGATGGCGTCCGCCACCTGCTCGGGCGTTCCCGAGAAGGTGCGGTGCCCGCGGCCCCCGCCCAGCCGGCCGATGAGCTGCCGGACCGTGAGCCGTTCCCGCCGGGCGAGTTCGACGATGAGCGTGTACCGGCTCTTGGCGCCTTCGATCGCGTCCTCCGAGGGGAGGTCCTCGGGCAGCTGTGCATCCAGCGGGAGGGATTCCGGCGCGACCCGAAGGACGCCGGCCAGCTGCTTGCGCGCGTGTTCGGGGTGAATGAGCTCATCAAGCTGCTTTTCCAGCTGCCGTGCTTCGCGCTCGGTGGAGCCGATGACCGGGACAATGCCGGGAAGGATCTTGATGTGCTCCGGGTTCCGCCCCGCTGCCGCTGTCTTCCGCTTGAGGTCGGCGTAGAAGCGCTGGGCCTCGGCCAGCGTCTGCTGCGCCGTAAAGACAGCCTCGGCGTAGCGGGCGGCGAAGTCCTTGCCGTCCTCGGAGGAGCCGGCCTGCACGATGACGGGGTGCCCCTGCGGCGAACGCGGCACATCCAGCGGGCCCTGGATCCGGAAGTACCGGCCGGTGTGGCCGACGGTGTGGACGCGGGAGCTGTCCGCCCAGACTCCGGCGGCCTTGTCCCCCACCGCGGCGTCGTCTTCCCAGCTGTCCCAGAGCTTCCGGGCTGCATCGAGGAACTCGGCGGCGCGCTCATAGCGGCGCCAGTGGGCGGGCTGGTCCTCCAGCGAGAAGTTCCGGGCGGCGGCCTCGCCGGCCGTGGTCACCACGTTCCAGCCGGCCCGGCCGCCGCTGATGTGGTCCAGGGAGGCGAACCTGCGGGCCAGGTTGTAGGGGTCGTTGTAGGTGGTGGAGGCGGTGCCGATGAGCCCGATGCGCCTGGTCACGGCGGCGATGGCGCTGAGCAGGACTGTCGGCTCCAGCGTGCCGTAAGGGCGCTGGCGCACGTCCCCGTGCAGTACGGGAGAGTCGGCGAAGAAGATCGAGTCGAACGTGCCGCGTTCGGCGGTTCGCGCGAGCTGCTGAAAGTGGGCCACCTTGGTACCGGCGAAGCTGTCGTTCCCGGGCAGCCGCCAGGACGCCTCATGGTGTCCGGTGCTCATCAGGAAGGCGTTCAGGTGGAGTTGGCGTTCAGGCATGGTCAGGTTCCTTGGGTTTGGAGGGCGGTCAGGCGGTCCGGGAGCCGACGGCGGTCCGCCAGCGGGAGAAATGGCGTTCGACGGCGACCAGCAGGTAGTTGACCAGCAGGCCGAGCAGGGACACCGTCAGGATGCCCGCATACATGTCCGGGATGAGGAAGCTCATCTGGGAATTCACGATCAGGTAGCCAAGGCCGGCCTTGGCACCGACCATCTCGGCCGCGATCAGGACGAGGATGGAGGAGGTGCCGGCCATCCGGATGCCCGTGAAAATGGTGGGTACGGCCGAGGGAAGGATGACCTTCTGGAAGAGCTGGAAGTTGGACAGCCCCAGTGAGCGGGCCGCCCGGATGAGCAGCGGGTCCACGGTGCGGACGCCCGCGATGGTGTTCAGCAGCACCGGGAAGAACGCGGCGTAGGCAACGATGGTGATTTTGGACGTCTCCCCGATGCCCAGCAGCAGCGTGAACACCGGGAGCAGTGCCAGCGCCGCTGTGTTCCGGAAAACCTCCAGCAGCGGGTTGAGGAAGCGGTCAAGGGCCCCGTACCAGGCCACGAGCAGTCCAAGTGCGACGGCGGACACCACGGCGATGCCGAAGCCGCTCGCAGAGCGGCTCAGGCTGGCCGCGAGGTGGTTTTGCAGCTGCCCGTTTGCAATAAGGGCGCCCAGCGCCTCAAGCACCTCGTGCAGGGGCGGAAGGAACACCCTCGTCGATGCCGGCGCGAGGTAGGTGGGCCCCAGTTCCCACAGCAGCAGAAACAGGATGATCGCCCCGGCACCCCACACGGCTTTGCCGCCCTGCACGGCGTACAGGCGCAGCCTGGCCGCCGGAGTCCGGGCGGGTCCCGGACGCAACGCCGGCGTGGCCGGCGCCGTTTCCTTCCCGGCGGCCTGCTCGGGACCGGTGCGGACTTCCGTTTCCTTCGTCAGTGTTGGCGTGCTCATCAGGCTGCCTTTCCGGTGGTGATGGTCCTGGTTTCGTCCGGCGCCGTTCCATCGGGCTGGATCTTTGCGTGCCCGGCCTCCTGGGCCCGGCGTACCTCGTCATGCAGCAGCGACCAGACCTCGTGCCGGTGTTCCACGAAGGCCGGGTTGGAGCGGACGTCCTCGTCACCGGAGCGGTCCCCGAGGTCGATGTCCACGATTTCCTTCAGCCGTCCCGGCCGGGAGCTGAGCACGGCGACGCGCTGGCCGAGGTACACGGCCTCGTCGATGCCATGGGTAATGAAGATGATGGTCTTGCCCGTGGTGGCCCAAATGCGCAGCAGCTCGGTCTGGAGCTGCTCGCGGGTCTGGGCATCCAGCGCGGCAAACGGCTCATCCATCAGCAGGATGTCCGGCTCATAGGCCAGGCTGCGGGCAATGGCCACGCGCTGCTTCATGCCGCCGGACAGCTCATGGGGGTACCTGTCCTCAAATCCGCCGAGGCCCACAAGCTCCAGGTATTCGCGCGCCTTCCCGGCCCGCTCCTTTCGGGTGTAGCGCTTCCCGTCGCTGCCCACGCCTTCCAGGCCGAAGGATACGTTGGCCGCCGCCGTGCGCCACGGGAACAGCGCATACTGCTGGAAGACGACGGCGCGGTCCCTGCCCGGGCCGGCGACTGCCCGTCCGTCCACCAGCACCTGGCCGGTGTCCGGTTTGGTCAGTCCTGCCAGGAGGTCCAGGAGGGTGGTCTTCCCGGATCCGCTGGGGCCCACCAGGGTGATGAACTCACCGGCGGAGACATCGAGGGAGATGCCGTCCAGTGCGGTCAGCACCGACCCTTCCGGGTTGTCCTTGCTGGGCCGCACCGTGAACTTCTTGGTGATGTTTTGAAGGCTGATTTTCGGTATCGGCCCGGTTCCGGAGGTCATGGTGTGCTTCCCTTCAGCAGGTCGTTCAAGGCGTTTGGTGTCCACCATGAGAGCAGAGTTAAACCACCGCCTGAAGGGGGCGGTCACGAGGGGAAACGGGGCGTAACCTGCCAGCCGGGGCCGCGGCCGGCAACGCCGGGACGCGCAGGGACTTCAAAGTAAACAGGGCGTAATGGCGGGCGTCTTCCGGCGACACCGGGTGACGCATGGCGACAGACGCGCACCGCGAAGGGCGCCGATGTTGCGGCCGGCTACGGACAATGACAGGCCGGCACCACCCTGCCCTGCGCCCTGTACCTGCAGGTGGCGCGCGCAGGGCAGGGCTGATTGTTACGCGGCTGCCGCCATGCGGTCCATGAGCAGCGCGACGGCCTGTTCGGCGTGCACCGATTCGGAGATAACCACCTGCGCGATGCCGCGCCTGGCCAGTTCGGCGATGGCGCGGTCCTCTTCCTCGCTGGAGGGCAGGACGCCCACGATGACGCCGTCGGCACCGCCGGCCAGCATGAACTGCCGCCACGACCGGCCAAGCAGGATGACCGGCTGGTAGCCGTGCCGGGGAAGTATCGCGGCAGCGGCCATGGCCAGTGCCCGGTCGGCCGGCCATTCAAGGTCCTCAATGGCGATGGCCACCACGTCCGTCCTGCCGCGGCGCATTCCCCGCGCCGCCTGGTTGGGCACGTAGCCGAGGTCGTCGACGGCGGCCATGACCCGTTCCTGCGTGGACGCACTGATCCGGGTGGTGCCTCCGCTCCTGCCGGACAGCACGTAGGACACCGTAGTCAGTGAGACCCCGGCCCGTTGCGCAACGTCCCGGATGGTGGGGCTGGACATGCTCCTCACTGTTTCTCCTATCGATTCTCCACAGTTTCCGGTTGTGGAAGTGGTGCGTCCCGGCACCTTCCCCGCTGTGTTCATGCTGCGCCGAGTGACTTCAGAAAACCTTGGAAAGCAGCGTCCTCAGGGGCCTGTCCCACCCGAATTGGTGGGATGCCGCAGCTGCGCCAGGCACCGGCAGGGGTGGGACCCCCCAGGTTGGCCGCCGCACGTGCCGCAGCTCCGGCTGGCTCCGGGTTATTCATAACGGACCGGCGGCAGACTGCCCCCGGGAGCAAAGGAGCGTGGTCGCATGCAGGAGGAAGGCCTTCGGCACCAGATCATGGGTGTGATCACCCATGTCCTCAATGACGAGGCCACCGACTCGGAGGTTCGGATGGCGCTGTTGCGGCATCTCGGCGAAAACCCCGGACGCCCTGAGCAGGCGCTGCTGGCCCATCTCCGCGATTTCCGGCGGCCTGGTTCTGGTCCTGGCAGCGGCCGCGGATCATCCCGGGCTGGTTCCGCCTGACATCATGCGGTCTCGTCCGCTCCCGAGCCCGCCGCGCGGTTGGTCCTCCTGTTGACCAGCCATGTGACCAGCCACAAAAGGACGCCAATTGCCATCAGTCCACCGGCGATCTGGTACTGGATGGCGCTCCGGCCGACCCACGGACCGGCGAGGAAGGCACAAAGAAGCGCAGCGACGAGCGGCAGCTGCCCCGGCGAGGTGAAGAACACCTCCCTATTGGGGTCCCTCCTCCGGCGAAGAACAAGACACGCCACGTTCACCACGGTGAACACGCACAGCAGCAGGAAAGCGGTGGTGCCGGAAAGGTTCGCCACGATGTTGCTCTCGGGATCGCTGGTGACGTACCAGATCAGCCCCAGCGCGAGGACCGTGGAGAACGCGATGCCGGCCCACGGAGTCCGCCGGCCGGGCAGCACCTTGCCCAGCGGCCGCGGCAGGACGTCCTGGCGGGCCATGCCGTAGATCAGCCGGCTGGCCATGAGCATGTTGATGAGAGCGGTGTTGGCCACGGCGAACACCGCCAGGAACGGGAAGATCCTGTCGATCGGGAAGTCCGGCGAGCCCTTGTGCACCACCTCGAGGAGTGCAGCGCCCTCGGCTTCCCTGATTCCCGCGAGTTCGGTGGGTGTGAGCACGGTGACCACGGAGATGGCCACCAGCATGTAGAGGATCACCGCGATACCCAGGCCGGTGAGCATGGTCCGCGGAAAGATCCGCTCGGGATGGTGGGTTTCCTCGACCATGTTCACCGAGTCCTCGAAGCCCACCATGGCGAAGAAGGCGATGGACGTGGCCGCGGTGACAGCAAGGAACAGGCCCTTGTCCTGTCCGTCTGTGAAGACAGTGATCTCTTCGAGGTTTCCTCCGCCCTGCGCCATCGCGTAGAAGCCCACCCCGATCACGATGCACAGTGCGGTCATCTCCACCAGAGTGAGCACCACGTTGAATTTCACGCTCTCGCCTACGCCGCGCAGGTTGATCACTGCCAGCAGGAGCATGAAGCCGAGCGCAACCGCGGTGATGGCCCCCTGCCCGGGGGCGTCGATCCAACCGTTGATCTCCAGGCCGCCGAAGAAGTTCTGGGCGAGCACGTTCGCCGACGTCGACGCGCTGGTGATGCCGGAGCAGACAACGGCGAACGCCACCAGGAAGGTGACGAAGTGGATACCGAACGCCTTGTGGGTGTAGAGCGCGGCGCCGGCTGCCTGCGGGTATTGCGTTACCAGCTCAAGGTAGGAAAATGCGGTCAGCGTCGCAACGACGAAGGCCAGCAGGAAAGGGAGCCATACGATGCCTCCCACCGTGCCGGCCATGGTCCCGGTGACTGCGTACACGCCCGCACCGAGGATGTCGCCAACGATGAAGAGGAGCAGGAGCTTTGGTCCGAGGACCCGCTTGAGCTCGGGCGCGTCGCCTTCCGGGGTTGCGTCGTACACTTCATCGGACGTCTTGCTCATGTTGACCTCCACAGCGGTGCCGTACCTGGGGCGCGGCCGGACGTACGGCCGCGGGCGTAACTCACTTCACTGTGACCCCGCCAACCCGCTTTGGCAACACCGGCCAGCGCAGTTACCGCCTGCCCTTCTTCCGCGAGCCGCGGCCCCGCCCCTTGTCCGGATTGGGGGCGTAGCGCTGGGCGACTTTGGGTTTCTGCCCGCCGGTCCCGGCGCCGCGGCGGTCCGGCTTAGGCGCCTTCTTGGGTTTCTCCTGCCGGGCGGAGGGCTGCCGCGAGCTCTGCGCCGTGCGGCCGCGGACAATGCCGATGAACTCCTCGATCACGTCGTCCGTGGCGTCGCTGGGCCAGGCGAGTGCGATCTGTGTCCCCGGCGCCCCCGTGAGGCGGCGGGCCACGGTGTCTTTGACGTTGAAATGCCGCGCTACGGACATCGGAAGTATCAACAGGCCCGCGCCGGACGCCACCACCTGCAGGGCGATTTCCGCCCCGCCCAGTTCGTCAGCGTCGAGGAACGTTTCCTCGGCAAGGTCCTCCAGCGCCACGTCCTCGAACACGCTGATTTCATGTCCCTTGGGCGCCACAACCACGGGCTGTTCCTCATACAGCGGGATGACGTTGAGGCCTTCGCGCTCCACCGGGAGTCGGACAAAGCTGAGGTCCGCCGAACCGTCACGCAGGACGGAAAGCTGGCTGCCGCCGTCGGACATGAACGAGCGCACGGGAACGTGCGGCATCCGCTCCTGCCAGCGCCGGATCCACTTGCCCGGCGTTACGCCGGCAACGTAGGCGAAGCGGAGCTCGCGCGGCGGGGAGTCCGGGGCGGCCGGGTCCAGGGTGGGTTCGTCTTCAGCGGGCACACCTTCACACTACTGCCAGGCATCCTGGTCAGGGGACGCGGTGCAGCCGGATACCCTTAATGCATGACCTCTGCTAACTCCCAGTCCATGAAGCCGGCCACCGCTGCCAAGAAGCTTGGCATCTACCTGCCTGCGACACCCCAGGAGTTCCAGGATTCAACCATCACCCGCGCGGAGTTCGCCGAGCTGCAGTCCAACCCGCCGGAGTGGCTGGCCGAACTGCGCCGCAACGGCCCGCACCCCCGTCCGGTGGTCGCCCAGAAACTCAACATCTCCATCAGCGGACTCGCCCGCGGCGGCGTAGAAGAGGCACTGACGACGGCGGAAATCACCGCGCTGCTGCAGGCTCCCCCTGCATGGCTGGTTGCCGAGCGGGCAACGCACGCCGCCGTCCGCGCCGAGGCCCAGCGGGTCAAGGAAGAGGCTGCCAGGAAGGCAGCAAAGAAGGCGCGCCAGGGCTAAGGGAGACCGGCCGGTCCCGCCGCATAAACCGGCCACGGCCCGGTTTCCGGGCCGTGGCCTTGGGGAAACCCGGAATTCCGATCCCCCCGGGCTGGGGGTGCGTGGGGGTTCGTGCTGCCGTAAGGGGGCGCACCTCCCGCTGATGGCCGCACGGGCACTGACGTGGGCAAACCGTCGGCTATCCCCTCAGGGGCCCTCCAGGTAGGGGGACCAAAAGGTGTTCCCATAGGCGCTGATCCGGCCACTTATCCGGCCTGAAGCGTGCAACATTTCTCCAAGGGCACCTATCAATCCTGTGGTTGTGCGTGAAGGTCGCGCACCTCGGATCGATGAGGTCATCATGAAATCAGCTCGGAACGAGCCGGGAGCGCACACTTCTTGTCTTCCCGCCACACGGAGGGCCGCCGTCTTTGCCACGGCCTCTGCCGTCATTTGCTCAACCTCCATGTTCGCCATTCCGGCCGCGAGCGCGGCTGTCCCTACTTTCCCGGACAACATCGTGGTCTTCCCCGACCGCGACTTCATCACCATCGAGGGTTACCAGGACCGCATCGGTGAGACTGCAACCGTGGAGGTTTCCCGGGGTGGAAAGGTCGTAGGATCCGCCCAGTCTGAAGTCGCAGCCGGCGACGTCGCCTTCGAAATCAACCACCCCGGCGGCGTCTGCTGGGGAGCCGGAACCGGCCTGAATGTCACCCCGGACATCCTCCCCGGAGACGTCGTCTCCATAAAGTTCGGCGGTACGTCCGCCGGCGAAACCAAGGTGCAGGACACCTACGTGACAGGATCCTCCACCCGCGAAGGCAACACCGTCACGGTGAAGGGTTACCTGGGCAACGGCGTCAACCCTGCCCAGATGGAACAGCGGATCATTGAGCCCGCCCTGGACGACACCAGCGTTGCCCGCCGCGACGTGCGCGCCCTGCCCGGGCCGCTCACACCATCGGACAAGGGCGGCTATTCATCCGGCATGACCATCGAAGGAACCACCTTCACCGCCACCTACGTTTTCGACGAGACGGCAGCGGCTGAGCTGGCCGCCAACGCCGCCGGAGCACGCTCCATGGCCTGGGAGTTCGCCGACGCAGATGACAACCGCCAGGGCCTGACCATCGCCGAGTACGGCGAGCCCGGCGGCCCGGGCATGGGCGGCTGCCCCAACGGCCCGCTGCAGTCTGGCCCTCCGGCGCCGTCCGGCATCACCGCTGCCAACACCGCGGACGGCATTAAGCTGAACTGGAAACCCGCCGAGGCCATCCCCGGCACTCCCGCCATCACCGGCTACCGCGCCGTGGCCGTGGGCAAGACCGTGACCGGCAACGAGCGGGTGGAAATCGGCAAGCGCATCTCCGGCGCCGGGGCCACCGGCACAACCATCACGGGGCTTTCCGCCGATGAGGAATACGACGTCTACGTCGTGGGCGTCAGCAGCGTCGGTGAGACCTTCCCGGCCGCCCATGCGATCCCGGTCACGGATACCGAGGCACCGACTGTGTCGGCGTCCCCGGACGGCGGCACTTCCGCTGTGGCGCAGACCGTCACCCTGACCGCCAGCGAGACGGGCAGCGACATCTACTACACCATTGACGGCACGGAGCCGGTGCTTTCCGGTGGAGTGCTTTCAGACGAGGCAATCCACTACGAGGGCCCGATGGACATCGCTGCCACGACCACCCTGAAGTTCGTGGCATTCGATCCATCCGGCAACGTCTCCGCCGTCACCGAGCGGGTCTTCACCGTGACGAATGATCCGGTACCGGCTGCCCCGACCTTCACCACCGCACCCGTGGTGGGCCAAGGCACGGCCACCCTGTCCTGGAACGCACCCGATCCGGGCGCAACCGGACTCACCATCACCGGCTACACGATCCAGGCCTACACCGGAGGAGTTGCTTTCGGTGAACCCAAGACGACGACCGGTGACGTCACCACACTGGTCTACGGCGGACTCAACGGCGATACCGAATACCAGTTCACCGTGCGCGCTTCCAACACCAACGGCATGGGTCCCGTTTCGGAAATGACCCAGGCCGTCACTGTCCAGGGCGCCCTCGTCGCCCTGGCCGGACCGGACCAGAACGTTGTCCGCCGCACCACCGCCACCACGGTCACCCTGGACGGCGCCGGTTCCACCACGGCAGGCGCAACCTACCAGTGGGCACAGGTCCTGACCAGCCCGACCGATCCTGACAAGGTCACGCTGAGCGGAAGCAGCACCCTCAAGCCCACGTTCAGCCTTCCGGTCTTCCGGACGCCGATGACCAACAACCCGCTCACCTTCCGGCTGACGGTGACCGCTGGCGGCCAGACCCGGACGGACGACGTCAAGGTGGTTCCTGTTCCGGACCGCGTGACCATCAGCAGCGCCACGTGGAAGAGCGGCGACTTCCGGGTCAGCGGCACCAGCTCTGTGGTTGGCGGCACCATCACCATCCGCCAGAACAACGCGACCGGCAGGATTCTGGGAACGGCGGCCGTTACCGCCGCTGCGGCACCGGCCACCGGCGGCGTTTGGAGCATGCGGCTCCGCAACGGAGCTGCCGGCACCAGCAACCCGGGCAGCGTCTGGGTTGAGTCGACGGTAGGCGGCATGGCCGGCCCGCTGACGGTAACCAACAAGTAAAGACCCAGCCTTAACCACAGAAGTCCGGTGGCCGGCGGCATCAGCCGTCAGCCACCGGACTTCGGTGTGCTTGGGATCCTTATGAACTGCTGGTGGCGTCCTGCACCTCGCCCACCAGTTCCTCGATGATGTCCTCGAGGAATAGCACGCCGGTGGTGTTCCCTCGCGCATCGAAGACGCGGGCCACGTGGGCGCCGGTCCGGCGCATGGTGGCCAGGGCGTCCTCCAGTTCGCTGCCGCGGAACGTCGAGGCCAGCCGGCGGATGCGCTTCTCGGGCACCGGCCGGCTGAACTTCTCCGCCGTGGTGAGGTCCATGACGTCCTTCAGGTGAAGATAACCGGAGGGGTCGCCGTCGTCGTCGGTCAGAATGTAACGGGAGTAGCCGTGCTCGGCGACCGCCCGCTGGATATCCGCCGGCGTCGACGACGCCGGCAACAGCACCATCTGGCCGATCGGAACCTCAACATCGGCCACGGTCTTAGCCGTGAACTCGAAGGCAGCGCTGAGGGCACCTGTGTTGTCCGTCAGGACACCTTCCCTCGTGGACTGTTCCACGATGGTGGCCACCTCGTCCAGGGTGTAGGCGCTGGTCGCCTCGTCCTTGGGTTCCACCCGGAACAGGCGGAGGATTGAGTTGGCAATGCCGTTCAGGCCCCAGATGACCGGTTTGAAAACCCGCGCAACCATCACCAGCGGCGGCGCAAGGATGAGCGCCGCGCGGGTGGGAACCGAGAACGAGATGTTCTTGGGAACCATCTCGCCAAGGACCACGTGCAGGAAGGTCACCAGCAGCAGCGCCGCCACGAAGGCGATGACTCCGATCGCCTCCCCCGACAGGGATGTCAGGCCCAGCGGGATTTCCAGCAGGTGGTGGATGGCCGGCTCGGAAACGTTCAGGATCACCAGCGAGCAGACCGTGATGCCCAGCTGGCTGGTGGCCAGCATGAGCGTGGCATGCTCCATGGCCCACAGGGTGGTTTTCGCCGCCTTGCTGCCGGCCTCCGCCTTAGGCTCGATCTGGGACCGCCGTGCGGAGATGACGGCGAACTCGGCACCGACGAAGAACGCGTTGACCACCAGCAGGACGGCAAGCCAGATGATGCCCGGAAGGTACTCACTCATGGGTCAACTCCTGGGTCAGGCTGTCGATGATCCGGTCATGCGCGCTCTTGGGCGGCTCTGCCGTCTCCTCCGGTGTGAATTTGAGGCGCTCAACGTGGGTGCCGGCCACCCGCTCAACGCGGAGCGTGCCGCCGTCGATGGCCACCTCGTCGCCGAGTTCCGGCATGCGGTCCAGCTGGTCAGCGACGAAACCGGCCACGGTGTCATAGTCCTCGCCGTCGGGGACGGCGATGCCGGTGCGGTCCAGGAGCTCGTCCGGGCGCAGCGAAGCGTCGAAGGTGACGGACCGGCCGGTCCTGACCACGCCCACCCGGGCACGGTCGTGCTCGTCCTCCAGTTCACCGACGATCTCCTCCACCAGGTCCTCCAGGGTGACGATGCCGGCCGTTCCGCCGTGCTCGTCGGAGACGATGGCCACCTGCAGGCCCTGCTTGCGGAGCAGCACCAGAAGGGAGTCGACGCCCATGGATTCGGGGACCATGAGCGGTTCGATCATCAGGTCGGCAGCCAGGACCCTGGCGCGTTCCTCGAGGGCGACGGCGAACGCCTGCTTGACATGGAGCACGCCGAGCACGTCGTCCCGGTCGCGGCCGATGACCGGAAACCGCGAGTAGCCGGTGGTGCTGGCCAGTGCGATGACCTGCTCGGCCGTGTCCTCCGTGTTCACTGCGGTCATCCTTACACGGGGGGTCATAACGTCGCCGGCGCTGTGCTCGGAGAAGCGCAGCGTCCGGTGCAGCAGGGCCGCGTGGTCCAGGTCGAGAACGCCTTCCACAGCGGAGCGGCGGACCAGCGAGCTCAGTTCCTCGGCGCTGCGGGCGCCCGAGAGTTCCTCCTTGGGTTCGATGCCGAAGGACCTGATAATGGCGTTCGCCGTATTGTTGAACAGGAGGATGATGGGCTTGAACACCGTGGTGAACAGGGTCTGAAACGGGACTACCACCTTGGCGGTAGCCAGCGGCAGCGCGAGCGCGAAGTTCTTCGGAACCAGCTCACCGATCACCATCGAGAAGATGGTGGCGATGAAAATCGCGACGACGGCACCCACCCCGGGCACGAAGCCTTCCGGGAGTCCGGCCGCCACCAGCGGTCCGCTCAGCAGCCTGCTGATGGCCGGCTCAAAGGTATAGCCCGTCAGGAGGGTGGTGAGGGTGATGCCCAGCTGCGCACCGGACAGGTGCGTCGAGGTGATTTTCAGGGCTTTGATGGTGGGGGCAAGGCGTTTCTCACCCCGGGCCTGGCGCGCTTCCAGGTCGTTGCGGTCAAGATTGACCAGGGCAAACTCGGATGCGACGAAGAATCCGGTGCCGACTGTCAGGATCAGGCCGATCCCGATCATGATCCATTCATTCATTGAGGGCGCCCCTCTCCCGTGCTAACCGGCGTGCCGGTCAAGAGGATGAGGGGCCAGGGCATATGTGAAGGAGGGTCGTCCATAGTGCATTCCACTATATCGGGTGTTTATTGCTGCCCCGTTGCTCCATCGCCAGGAGCGAACAGCTAGGCCTTCGGATACGCGGCCATCAGGGCTGCCGATGCAACCCAGACGATTCCGACGACGGCCAGGCTCAGCGCGCCGCCGAATCCGGTGGCAGAGGCGGCCAGGGCTGCGCCACCGGCCGAGGCACTGGCGCGAAGACCGGCGCCGACGGTGAATATTTGGGACCGGAGGTGCGGCGGGCTCAGATAGTTGCGGAGGAAGAGCATCGCGGCGGCAGTGGACGCCGTGAAGACGCCCGACAGGCCGATTGCGACGACGGTCCAGGCCGTCCCGATCTCGACGGCGGCGCCGACGGTCAGCAGCCCGGTGGCGAAGAAACCGGCCGTCATGACGGCGTGGGGCCGGGCCTGCGTGGGACGCACTGTCTCGTACAACGCACCCAGCAGGCTTCCGACGGCGAACGACGTCACCACGAGTGCGCCGTCGCTGGGCGAACCGATCCGTTCGATGGAAAGGGCGACGGCGGCGATCGCGAGGCCGCCCTGGCCAAGCTGGCTCAGCGTGGAGGCGGCGGTGACCACGGTCAGGGGGCGGTGGCTGGAGATCCAGTGCAGCCCTGCCACGACCGTCTGCCACGGTGAAACCCGGGGAGCCGAGTGCGGTCTCAGGGCGATGAAGCTGACGCTCACTGCCCCTGCAGCGGCGATGGCGGCCAGCACCGCGAGCGAGGCCGGGGCGGGCAGGAACAGCGCCAGGATGGCAACAAAGGCCGGGCCCGCCACCGCCGAGACGTTGTAGGAAAGGGCGTCGTAGGCAAACGCCCGGCGGCCGCCAGGGATGACATCGGCGACGAAGCTGGAAAGTCCGCCCATGTAGAAGGGCGAGACAGCGCCCGCCACGGCCAGGCAGGTGAACACCAGCGGCAGCGGGAGCTGGCCGAGGAACGCGGTTACGGCAAAGGCCATGGCGGTGAGCACTCCGGAAACGGCCACAAGCAGGGCGGGGCGCCTGGCCCGGTCCAGTGCGGCACCGGCGAGCGGCGCGGCAAGGACACTGGGGCCGAGGGACACGGCCACCAGCGCACCGCCGATCCCCACATCGTTCATCTGCTGCACGGCGAGGATGGGGATCGCGACGGCCGAACCGGCCATGGCCATCCTCGGGGGTATCGAAGCCGCAAGGTATCCGGACGCGCTCATGGGCCGGCAGGGACCGCCTTTCTGGATGTGTTGCTTTGACCATAGTCCATCCCCGGCGGGTCCCCTGCCGGCGGCGATCCCTAAAACGGCAGCGGCAGCTTTGCCGTCCTGCCGCCGTCGAGCACCACAACCTCTCCGGTCAGGAAGCCCGACCGGCCACTGGCCAGGAAGACAGCCAGGTCCCCGACGTCCGTGGGGCGGCCCACCCGCCCCACGGGGTGCAGGCGGTCCAGCGCCTCCCGTGCGCCGGCCGCATCCGGCTGTGACTCAAGGTAGTTTTCGCTCAGCTCAGACGCGATCCACCCAGGGGCAATGGCATTGCAGCGGATGCCGTCCTTGCCCAGGTCCACTGCCATGGCGCGTGTCATTCCGTGGATGCCGGCCTTGGACGCACAGTAGGCGGCGTGGAGTGGATTCGCCGAAAGACCTTCGATGGATCCGATGTTGATGATGCTTCCGCCGCCCCGCCGCTGCATGTGCGGCAGGGCAGCCTGGGCCAGGAACAGCGGCGCACGCATGTTCACCGCCATCATCAGGTCCCATTCGTCCACCGTGATGTCTGCGACGCTGCGCTCAAACATGATGCCGGCGTTGTTCACCAGGATGTCGATGCCGCCGAAATGCCCGGCGGCGTGATCGGCAGCCGCCCTGATGGCTGCGGGGTCACCAAGGTCGGCCTGGATACCGAGAACGCCCCGATGCCGCAGCAGGTCCTCCCCCAGTTCCCGGCGCTGAACGACGGCGACCTGCGCCCCCTCTTCCAGGAACCGGTCAACGATCCCGCGTCCTATGCCCTGCCCGCCGCCGGTGACCAGGGCGATTTTGCCTTCCAGCTCCATGCTTTGTCCTCCAGTTCCAGCTAAAAGTGCCGCGACGTGGTGATGTGTCTCGGACCACTTTAGCGTTGCGTTCATTAACTAAACAGTCCGTTCATTGTGTGAACGACAGCTCCAGTGGTCATAGAATACGGCTGGAGGCAGCCGGCGAGCAGGAGCAGTGGTGACTGACACAACAATCCAGGCGGTGATGGCCGAACTGGCCGCGCTCGAGGATCCGGGGATGCGTGAGGCAAACCGGAAGCGCGGCGACGACCACGGTGTAAACCTGTCCAAACTGCGCGCCGTCGCGAAGCGGCTCAAGACCCAGCACGACCTAGCCATCGGCTTGTGGGCCACGGATGACACCGCGGCCCGCCTGCTGGCGTTGCTGATCTGCCGCCCCAAGGCGTTCGGCGCGCAGGAACTGGACGCCATACTGCGGCAGGCGCGTTCGCCCAAGGTGCATGACTGGCTGGTGAACTACGTGGTGAAGAAGAGCCCGCACGCCGAAGAATTGCGCGTCGCCTGGACCGACGACCCGGACCACGTGGTCGCGAGTGCCGGCTGGGCCCTGACCACGGAGCGGGTCGCAAAGAAGCCCGAGGGGCTCGACCTGCCGGGCCTGCTGGACACGATCGAGGCCGAGATGAAGGACGCCCCGGACCGCCTGCAGTGGGCGATGAACCATACCCTGGCGCAGATCGGCATCGAGCATGCCGAGCACCGTGCCCGGGCCATCGATATCGGCGAACGGCTGGAAGTCCTGAAGGACTACCCCACCCCGCCCAACTGCACGTCTCCCTTTGCCCCCGCCTGGATCCATGAGATGGTGAGCCGGCGGGGCGGGGCCTAAGGCTTCTAACCCTACTTCGCGGCAATGGCCAGAAACCGGATGGGCAGGTCCAGCAGCTCCAGCGGACCGTGCGGGCCTTCGCCGTCCAGGAGCAGGGAATCGCCGGGTTCCATCGTGTATTCGTACGCTCCGTGGCCGTAGACCATCCTGCCGTCGAGCATGTAGATGAACTCGGTGCCGGGGTGCTGGAAGAGCGGGAAGACGTCGGACGCGTCGGTCAGTGTCACCAGCGTGGGCTCGATGGCGTCGGTCCGCCCCTTCAGGGTCCCCAGCACCCGGTACTCGTGCCCGTGCTGGGTTCCGCTGCGCACCGTCAGGCTGCCCTGGCCGCTCTTGGTGAAGGTGGCGTCCCGGTCCGTATCCGCGCCGCGGAACAGCGCGGTGACCGGAATCTTCAGCCCGTCCGCCAGGCGCTGCAGGGTGGTGAGGGAGCAGGACGTGCTGGCGGTTTCAATCTTGGAGATCATCGCCTTGGACATGCCGGTCCGTGACGCCAGCTCTGACGCGGAGAGCCCGTTCGCCGTCCGGTAGTGGCGGACCTGGCCGGCAATGATCCGCTCGAGCTTGCCGGTCACGCCGTCGTCGGTATTCTCCGCGGCCGTGCCCCGCGCTTCGCCAGCCTGATCCGTCATCAAGCCATCATAGGCGGAGCCTGCAGACCGGATCCGAGCGCCCGGGCCGTTCCCAGCAGGCCCGCAAGGGCCTCCGCCAGCGCCGCCGCACCCGCCTCCGCGTCGGCGTCGTCCACCAGTTCCTCGGGCGAGTGGGAGATGCCAGTGGGGTTCCGCACGAACAGCATGGCGGTGGGAATGTGGCTGGCGAGCACCCCGGAGTCGTGCCCCGCCCCGGTGTCCAGGACCGGTGCCGCCGGAAGCAGGGCCTGGAGCTGGTCGCGCAGGCCGGCGTCGAAGTGCACCGTGGGGCTGAGGGATTCGACGCCGAACGTCACGGTGCAGTCTTCTTCCGCCGCCATCACCTGGGCGTTGAGGTGGATCGATTCCACCAGGGCAGCGGTGACCTCGTCACGGGGATGCCGGACGTCGATCCACATGTCCGCCCGGGAGGCGATGACGTTGGTGCCACCGGGAACGGGCTGGAGCCGGCCCACCGTCGCCCGCGCATCCCGGTATTTCGCGGCAGTGTCCCTGATGCCGATCATGATCTTGGCTGCGGCAATCATGGGATCCCGGCGGTCCTTCATGAGCGTGGTTCCGGCGTGGTTTCCCTGTCCGTGCACGGACAGTTTCCACCGGCCGTGACCCAGGATCGAGGAGCCGATGGCCACCGGCCGGCCGAGGTCGGCCAGTCCCCTGCCCTGCTCGACGTGCAGTTCCACGAACAGGCCCAGCTGGCTGAGGGTCCTGTGGTCGGCACCGATGAACCGGGGGTCCTGTCCGTTAGCTGCGGCCACGTCGGCGTACGTGTTGCCGTCCGCGTCCTTCAGGTTGCGGGCCTTGTTCGGATCCAGCGCGCCGGTGAGCAGGCGTGAGCCCAGGCAGGCGACGCCGAAGCGGGAGCCCTCCTCCTCCGGGAAGACGGCAATGACCAGCGGCCGGCGGGGACGGAACCCCCGGCCTTTCAGGATGTCGACGGCGACGAGCGCGGACGCGACGCCGAGCGGCCCGTCATATTCTCCGCCGCCGGGCACCGAGTCCAGGTGGCTGCCGGTAACGACGGCGTCCCGGCGGGAGCCTGTTGCCGTGTCCCACCAGGCCCAGATGATGCCGTTCCCGTCAGTGTGGACATCCAGCCCGCGCCGTTCGGCCTGCTCCACAAACCAGGCCCGGAGCCCGGTCTCCGCGGAGGAGAAGACCGGCCGGGAGTAGCCGCCGCGGCGGACGTCCGTTCCGACGTCGGAAATGTCCCGCAGAAGCCCGGCTACGGTATCGGTAGCCGTGGCGGCGCCGGCGCGGCCGGCGCCCGCCACGACAGGTTCGGGTGATTCCGGCATTACTTCGCCCCGGGGATCCAGCTGGTGCCTGCGAGGGGGACCCGGGCCATGGCCGACGCCTCGATGGTCAGGGCCACCAGGTCCTCCGGCTCGAGGTTGCGCAGGTGTGACTTGCCGCAGGCCCGGGCGATGGTCTGGGCCTCCATGGTCAGGACCCGCAGGTAGTTGGCGAGGCGCCGCCCGCCCGCGACCGGGTCAAGCCGGGAGGAGAGCTCCGGGTCCTGCGTGGTGATCCCGGCGGGGTCCTGGCCGTCCTGGAAGTCGTCGTAGAAGCCGGCCGCCGATCCCATGGCGGCGTATTCGGCCGCGTACCGGGGGTCGTTGTCGCCCAGCGCGATCAGCGCCGCCGTGCCGATGGCCACCGCATCGGCGCCAAGGGCCATGGCCTTGGCAACGTCGGCCCCGGTGCGGATGCCGCCGGAGACGATGAGCTGGACCTTGCGGTGCAGGCCGAGTTCCTGCAGTGCCTGCACCGCCTGCGGAATGGCCGCGAGGGTGGGGATGCCGACGTTTTCGATGAACACCTGCTGGGTGGCGGCGGTGCCGCCCTGCATGCCATCGACGACGACGACGTCGGCACCGGCTTTCACGGCAAGGGCGGTGTCGTAGTAGGGACGGGACGCGCCGATCTTGACGTAGATGGGCGTCTTCCAGTCGGTGATCTCGCGGAGCTCGCCGATCTTGATCTCCAGGTCGTCAGGTCCGGTCCAGTCCGGGTGGCGGCTGGCGGAGCGCTGGTCGATTCCCACCGGCAGGGTGCGCATGCCGGCCACGCGCTCGGTGATCTTCTGTCCAAGCAGCATGCCGCCGCCGCCGGGCTTGGCGCCCTGGCCGAGGACCACTTCGATCGCGTCGGCCTTCCGGAGGTCATCCGGGTTCATGCCGTAGCGCGAGGGCAGGTACTGGTACACGAGGTGCTTGGACTGCCCGCGCTCCTCCGGGGTCATGCCACCGTCGCCGGTGGTGGTGGAGGTGCCCACCTCGCTGGCACCGCGGCCCAGGGCCTCCTTGGCGTTGGCGGACAGGGCCCCGAAGCTCATGCCGGCGATGGTCACCGGGGTCTGCAGGTGCAGCGGCCTTGAGGCGTAGCGGTCACCGAGGACGACGTCGGTATCGCACTTTTCGCGGTACCCCTCCAGCGGGTAGCGCGACATGGAGGCTCCGAGGAACAGCAGGTCATCGAAGTGCGGGACCTTGCGCTTGGCTCCCCAGCCGCGGATGTCGTAGACGCCGGTGGCGGCGGCCCGCTGGATGTCGGCGATGGTGGCGCGGTCGAATGTGGCTGATTCGCGCAGGCCCAGTTCTTCAACCTGCTGTGCGGGGAGGGGTGATGGGGCGCCCAGGGAGGTGATGGTCATGGCGTTGTCCTTCTAGTAAGACGTCGAGTTGTGGACGCTGAAGTGGTAAAGGTTCCGGGCCGAGCCGTAGCGCTTGAAGTCGGCAGGGTTGTCGGTGCGGTCGGCGGCGGCGAGCAGCCCGGCGAGCTCCTCCAGGTGCTCGGCCTTCATCGGCTTCTCGATGCAGTCAGCGCCCAGGGAAGCGACGGTGCCCTTCACGTAGATGCGGGCTTCGTAAATGGAGTCGCCGAGGGCGTCCCCGGCATCGCCGCAGACCACAAGCCGGCCGGCCTGGGCCATGAAGGCTGACATGTGGCCGATGTTGCCGCCCACCACGATGTCCACGCCCTTCATGGAGATCCCGCAGCGGGCTCCGGCATTGCCGTCGATCACCACGAGCCCGCCGTGCCCGGTGGCCGCCGCCGACTGGGAGGCATCCCCTTTTACATGGACCTTTCCGGACATGATGTTCTCCGCGAGTCCGACGCCGGCGTTGCCGTTGATGGTCACCTCCCCTTTCTGGTGCATCCCGGCGGCGTAGTAGCCGGCATGGCCGTTGATCGTGACGCACACCGCGGCATCGATGCCGACGGCGAGGCTGTGCTTGCCGCCCGGGTTCTCGACAGTCCAGGACTGCCCGTCGAGTGCCTCGTGCAGAGCCTGGTTGAGGTCACGGACGGGGCTGTCGGCAAGGTCCACGAGCGCGGGAAGCTCATCGGTGGCCGTCGGGTAATCCTGCGTCTGGGTTTCGATCAGAGTGACCATGTGTAGACCTTTCCGGGTTCCGGTTCAAAGATGCGGGCTGTTGCGATGCCGGGCAGGGATGCCAGGGCGCGGTATTCGGAAGCCATGGCCACGTAATCGTCCGTTTCGGCGATGATGGCCGGCTTGCAGGCGATGGGGTCGCGGACCACTGCCATGCTGTCGGCGGTGGTGACGACGAGCGTGTAGAAGCCGTCGAACACCTTGCCGAGGCTGGTCAGGGCCTCCTCCAGGGTGTCGCCCTGCTTCAGGCGGGACGCGATGTAGCGGGCGCCCACTTCGGTGTCGTTGTCCGAGTCGAACACCACGCCTTCGCGCAGCAGGTCCCGGCGGATGGTGGCGTGGTTGGAGAAGGAGCCGTTATGGACCAGGCACAGGTCGTCGGCAACGGAGAACGGGTGCGAACCGCCGGCCGTGACGGCCGACTCCGTTGCCATCCTGGTATGGGACAGGCCCTGGCTGCCGGACATGGCCTCCAGCCCGTGCTCCGCGGCGATCTCCATCGGATGGCCCACGCTTTTCATGACGGCCACGTGTTCACCGCGGCCGATGATGGTGGACTCCGGGAGGGTTTCGCGCACTGCCTTAGCAAGCAGCCCGGTGTCGACGGCGGAACTGACGAAGGTCGTATCGCCCACCACTTTCACAGTTGTCCCTGCGGAGGCGGGCAGCAGGTTCTCCAGCGCCGCGGCGATCCCGGCTGCCGGCATGCCCTGGTCCTTGCCCAGCAGGCTGAGCGTGGAGGTGTTGCCGGAAACGAGGCCTGGGGTGTCGTAGACGGCGAGGCCGGCGGAGTCCGGGCCCCGGTCCACGATTTGGCACATCATCGAGGACAGGAGGCTGCCCATCCGGGGGTGCAGCAGGGGGTTGCGCAGCTGCAGCGCGGCGATTCCGCACATTTCAGGGTCCTTTGCTAGGGCTGGTTCTGTTTTGGGATGGAGCTCAGATCGAGGTCAGGTAGGTCCGGATTTCCCAGTCGCTCACCTGGTTGTGCCAGGTGAGGAACTCCTCCTCCTTGGCGTCGGCGTAGTACTTGCCGATCGCCTCATCCCCACTGAGGCTGGAGAGGATCACGGGATCCCGCCGCAGGGCTTCGACGGCGTGGAGCAGCGTTGCCGGCAGCAGGTGGGCGTCGGGCCGCGCTTCACCCGGGCCGGAGGGTGCTCCCGGGTCCGTCTCCCTGGCGATGCCGTCCAGGCCGGCCTCGATGGCGGTGGCGATGGCGAGGTAGGGGTTGGCCGAGCCGTCCCCGGAGCGCAGCTCGATCCGCTTTTCATCCGGCACGCGGACCATGTGGGTCCGGTCGTTGCCGCCGAAGGAGGCCTTTCGGGGCGACCACGTTGCGCCGGAAGAGCTGGTGGTGGCACCGGTGCGCTTGTACGAGTTCACTGTGGGAGCGAGGAACGCCTGCAGGGCCGGGGCGTGTTCGAGCAGGCCGCCAATGAAGGAGTAGGCGAGGGCTGACAGCCCAAGGCCGCGGTCGCCGTCGTTCCCGGGGAAGAGGGCGTCAGCCCCTGACCACAGCGACAGGTGGAAGTGCAGGCCCGTGCCGGTGCGGTCGGTGAAGGGCTTGGGCATGAAGGTGGCCGTCATGCCGCGCTGCTCAGCCAGGATGTTCAGGATGTAGCGCAGGGAGACCACGCGGTCCGCAGTAGTCAGCGCGTCCGCATAGTTGAAGTTTTGCTCGAACTGACCGGCGGCGTCCTCGTGGTCACTGGCGTAGTTGCCCCAGCCCAGGCTGTTCATGGCCGTGGAGATGGACGTGAGGTGCTCGTACATGCGGGTGACGCCGCGGGCGTCGTAGCAGGGACGGGGTGAGTCGTCGCGGGTATCGGCGGTGCTGAGGGTGCCGTCGGTGTTCTTGTTGACGAGGAAGTATTCCACCTCGGCGCCGATCTTTGCCTGCATTCCCTTCTCCGCCAGGCGGGCGAGGGTGTTCTTGAGGATGACGCGCGGCGCGTAGGGCCACGGCTTGCCGTCGACGTAGGGATCACAGTGGATCAGTGCGAGCCCTTCCTTGATGAACGGCACGGGGGTGAAGGACGCGAGGTCGGGAACGGCAATGAGGTCGGAATCCTGCGGCTTCTGGCCGATGAGGCCGGCCGCGTAGCCGGCGAAGCCCATGGCGCCGGCCTCGAGCTCATCGGCGGCTTCGACGGGCACCAGCTTGGCGCACGGTTTGCCGGTCATGTCCACGAAGGTGGCCAGCAGGAAGCGGACATCATGGGCCTTGGCGATGTCGGCGAGAGCGATCCGGCCCGCTTCCAATGAAATGGCGGGCTCCGTTGCTACTTCAGGTGTTGCGAGGCTTGTCATCGGAACTGTCCTGTTCGGTTCGGTGTTACCTACAGTGAACGTTGTTGAACCACAGTAGCCAAAGCGATGTTACAAAAGCCCGCTCGGTTTGTTAAATCTGCAAGACGGGTGAAGGTACCGATCGCAACGCGAAATTAACGCCGGCGAAACCCGCAGCCGTTCACTGCGGGGAATCATGGTTTCACGTCACTGGCCTGTGTTCACCCTCAAAGATGTGTCCACCCTCAGGAACCGGGCACCACACGCCTCTTTCCGTCCCCGATTGGAGTTTCCATGAATTCTGGAGATGTTGCCTGGATTCTCGCCGCGAGCGCCCTGGTCTGCATGATGATCCCGGCACTTGCCCTGTTTTACGGGGGCATGGTGGGATCCCGGCGGATCCTGAACATGATGATGATGTGTTTCGGCGGCGTCAGCGTCGTCGCCGTCCTTTGGGCGGTGTTCGGCTACTCGATGGTCTTCGGCAATTCCCTTGGCGGAGCCGGCCTGATCGGCGATGCCACCGAGTACCTCGGCCTGGGCCAGCTGCTGGCCGAGGATCCCGACGCCGCGATACCGCCGGCGCTGTTCGCCGCCTTCCAGCTGTTCTTTGCCGGGATCACCACCGCCATCATCGCCGGTGCCGCGGCCGGCAGGATGAAGTTCGGCGCCTGGATGACCTTCGCGGCCCTGTGGGCCGCACTGGTCTACTTCCCGGTGGCCCACTGGGTTTTCGCTTTCAGCTCCGCTGACGGCTCAGTCACCGGCGGCTGGATCGTCAACAACCTCAAGGCAATCGACTTCGCCGGCGGAACCGCCGTGCACATGAACGCCGGAATCGCAGCCCTCGCACTCGCACTGGTCCTGGGACGCAGCGCCGGCTGGCCCAGGAGCGAGCACGTCAGGCCGCACAGCCGCCCGCTGGTGCTGGTGGGAGCAGGACTGCTGTGGGCCGGCTGGTTCGGCTTCAACGCCGGTTCCGCCCTCACAGCCGGGCATTCGGCGTCGGTGGTTTTCCTGAACACAGCCGTGGCCGGCGCCGCCGGCCTGCTTGCCTGGACCCTCGTGGAACGCATCCGGCTCGGCAGCGCCAGCAGTATGGGGGCGGCGTCCGGACTGATTTCGGCCCTCGTGGCCATCACCCCGGCATGCGGTGCGGTGAGCCCGCTCGGGGCACTGGCCATCGGAGTGATCGCCGGGGCCGTCTGCTCCCTGGCCATCGAACTGAAGTTCCGCCTTGGCTTCGACGACTCGCTCGACGTCGTCGGCGTGCACCTCGTCGGCGGCATCATCGGAACCCTGCTGATCGGGCTCTTCGCCACGGACGCCGCTCCGAACAAGATCAACGGGCTCTTCTACGGCGGAGGCTTTGACCTGCTCGGCACCCAGACGGTCGCAACTTTGGCCACCCTTGCCTACTCCTTTGCCGTCACCTGGGTCATCGCCAAGGTCCTCAACATCGCCGTCGGCCTCCGCATCGACGAAGCGGCCGAACTCCGCGGCATCGACATCGCGGCCCACTCCGAGTCCGCCTACCTGATGGATGAGGAACCCGTGGAACTGGGCTCCCCGCACCGGGGCTGAACCGCACCGCTCCGGAAAAGGGAACATCTTCGTGAGCAGGCCGGGTCTACTTGGTAGGCCCGGCCTGCTCCGCGTATTCAACAGCCTTGCCGCCCACCTGGCTCAGGTATGCCTCGGACTGGTTGTAGGACCAGATGGCGTCGCTCCACCCCTGGGCGGTGGTGAGGTCGCGGCCGCCGGCGCAAAGATAGCCTGCCGCGCTGAGAGCGGCGTCGTCGATGTTGTGCGGGTCCGCCACCCCGTCCCCGTTGGCGTCCTTGCCCGCCAGCTTCCACGTGGAGGGAATGAACTGCATGGGCCCCACGGCGCGGTCCCAAAGGGTATCGCCATCGAGCGAGCCGCCGTCGGTGTCGGCAATGGCGGCAAAGCCATCGCCGTTAAGTCCGGGGCCGACGATCGGGCGCGTCACTTTCCCCGATGTGGTCAGACGGCCGCCGCCCAGGGCGCCGTGGGCGGACTCGACAAACCCGACGGCGGCCACCGTGTTCCAGCCGATTCTGCACCCCGGTACCGCAGCGTTCGCCATGCCGGCCCCGGCAACATACGCGCGGAGCGCCCGGTCAGGAATGCCTGTTTGCGCTGCGGTCCGCGCCAGCCAGCCAGGGTCCACAGTCCTGGTGATGTTCACGGCATGCTGGCTGCCGTTTGCGAGCGGCACGAACTTGCCCGCCGATTGCGGGGGCGCCGGCTGGCCCGCACGGTTCCCTGCGCCGGAGGTCCCCGCACCGGTCGCGCCGATAAGCCAGAACGCGGACGCCGTGATGGCGCCGAACGCGACAAGGCTGAGGACCGCAAGGCGTTTCAGACGAAGCACGGAACAGCCTAACCCGGGAGCCCCTAAACGTTGACAAAGTGCCGGGTCCGCCGTTCTACTTTTATGCAGGCACCGAACAAGATGCACGCGAGACAGTATGCGTGGACCGGCTTCATCAGAGCCCCGTGGGGGCGGTGCATCAGCGGCCTACCGGCTGAACATATTGGCGCCCGGCGCAGCTGCGTACGCAGTGATCCCGGAGCGGCCTGCCGCCATTTCCGCGCGCGGCCCACATTTCTGATAAAGCCCAAATTTTGAACTGCCCAAAGGACACCCATGCCCAGCACCACCCAAACGATCGACATCCAGGTAGACAACCGCAAGGTCCTCGACGAACGGCTGGATGCTGCCGTCAAGTGCCTTCAGGAGGCGGCCATGCTCACCCGAACGCACGGGATCGTCGTTACCCGCAACAGGCCCGGGAGCTACACCGCCGCGCTGTCCGAAGAGGTTCCATTCGGCATGACCCGCGAAGTCATCCTCTAGACTTTGGGGACCTTAACCCGTCCCCGGTTACCGGGAATACCTGGCGGCGCCCGCTCGTTGAGTCCTGCGAATGTGCGCCGTCCGGCGCTCAGCCGAAGGAGTTAAAACCATGGCAACTGACTACGACGCCCCCCGCGTGACCCAAGAGGACCAGCCGGCCAACGAATCCCTGGAGGCCATCCAGTCCCGGCAGGGCGGGTCCCAGACGGCCCTGCTTGACGTGGAGGAAGCCGACACCGCCGAAGGCATCGACCTTCCCGGTGCCGACCTGTCGCACGAAGAGCTGCTGATCCAGGTTGTTCCGGTGCAGGAAGATGAGTTCACCTGCATGTCCTGCTTCCTGGTCCACCACCGCAGCCAGCTCGCGCGCGAAAAGGACGGCAAGAAGTACTGCTCGGAGTGCGAAGGCTAATACCGAAGCTCTAGCACTGCAGGGCCAGCACTGAGAAGATAGCGCTGTGCTGGCCCGGCTCCGATCGTCCTGGACCGCCGTCGTTCCCGTCGTCGGCCTGATCGTGCTGGCCGTGACCTGGGGAGTTTCCCCCGGCCCGGTGCTGGCCACCGTCATCGCGGTGGTCCTGGTGGGCGCCGTCCTGGCGGCGGTGCACCACGCGGAAGTAGTCGCCCAGCGCGTCGGCGAGCCCTTCGGGTCCCTCGTGCTGGCAGTTGCGGTGACAGTCATCGAGGTGGCCCTGATCGTCACGCTGATCGCGTCCGGTGGTGAGGGCAGCCATTCGCTGGCACGGGACACCGTCTTCGCCGCCGTCATGATCACGGCCAACGGCATCGTGGGGATCGCCCTCCTGGTGGGCGCCCGCAGGTACGGCATTCCGCGGTTCAACCCGGAGGGAGCAGGTGCCGCCCTCGCCGTGGTCACCACCCTCGCCACCCTGACACTGGTCCTGCCGACCTTCACGACATCGCGGCCCGGACCTGAGTTTTCTCCCCTGCAGCTGGGCTTCGCCGCCGTGGCGTCGCTGTCCCTCTACGGCGTGTTCGTGCTGACGCAGACCGTCCGCCACCGCCACTTTTTCCTGCCCGTGGTGTCCCCCGGCGACGGCGAGGACGACCTGCACGGCCCCGCCCCCACCAACCGGGCCACCTACATCAGCCTGGCGCTGCTCTGCGCGGCACTGGTCGCCGTCGTCGGACTGGCCAAAACCGTATCGCCGGTCATCGAGGCGGGCGTCACCCGTGCCGGGATCCCTGAGTCCTTCGTGGGCGTGGTCATCGCGCTCCTGGTCCTGCTGCCAGAGGGACTCGCCGCCACCCGGGCAGCGTCGCGGAACAGAATCCAGATCAGCCTCAACCTGGCCTACGGCTCGGCAATTGCCAGCATCGGCCTCACGATTCCGGCCATCGCCGTCGCCAGCATCTGGCTGGAGGGCCCGCTGACGCTGGGCCTCGGCGGCACGCAGATCGTCCTGTTCCTGCTGACCGTCATCGTCGGAACACTCACGGTGGTGCCCGGCCGGGCCACCCGGTTGCAGGGAGCCATCCACCTGGTGCTGTTCGCCGCGTTCCTCTTGCTGGCCATGTTCCCGTAGCTGGATTTTGCACTTCGATATCATGGCTTCATGACTTCCCCCTCAGGGAGCGACGAAGACCTCCTGCTCGAGCGGCAGCTCTGTTTCGCTCTCGCTGTCGCCTCGCGCACCGTCATCAGTGCCTACCGGCCGGTGCTGCAGGAACTGAACCTGACCCACCCGCAGTATCTGGTGATGCTTGCGCTGTGGGAAAAGAGCCCGCGTTCCGTCAAGGAAATCAGCGACGCCCTCCTCCTGGTCCCGGCCACCCTGTCCCCGCTGCTCAAGCGGCTCGAAGCCCTGGGGTACGTCACCCGTCGCCGCGTTCCCGGGGATGAACGGTCCCTCGCGGTGGGCCTGACGCCCGAAGGCACCGCGCTCCGGGACAAGGCCATGGGCGTCCCCGGCACCATGCTGGCCAAGCTCGGCCTCAGCCGCGCCCAGGCGGAGGACATCCACGTTGCCATGACGCAGCTCATCGAAACCGCCCAGGTGGACCACACCCTCCCGGCCGACCCCGACGCGGAAGACCAGGCAACCGCCTGATCCCCCTCCTGGCGCCACCCCTTGCGGCACCTCCGCCGCACCTGCTTCGCTGAGTGCATGACGGACTACGAAGAGAACCCCGACCTGCCCGGCGACCGGCACCTGCGGGAGGATGTGGTGCCCGGCGCCGAGCAGGAGACCGAAGACTCCGACAATAAGCGGTTGCCGCCGGGCCAGACCAACGCGGACCAGCAGGTAGCCGGGCTGGGTGCTGCCACCCACTACGGGGACGCGGCGGATCCCGAAGCCGAGGCCGATGGGAACAAACCCCTTTAGCGTCACTTTCGCCGGGCGGTCACCTCAAAGGTGACCGCCCGGCGTCGTACTTTCCCCTGTTTTCCCCTGGCTAGAGGCCGACGGCGGTGAGCGCCTGGTCGTAGATGTCCAGGGCAGTGGCCACTTCCGCGGGCGTCACGACGGCGGGCGGGACGACGTGGATGCGGTTGTCGGCGATGAAGGGCAGCAGGCCCCGGCGCAGGAGCTCGGCCTTGAGGCGGCCCATGCCGTCGGCAGAGACCGGCTCGCGGGTGGCGCGGTCCTGGACCAGCTCCAGCGCCCAGAAGACGCCGCGGCCGCGGACATCGCCGATCACGTCATGCCGCTCTGCGAGCGCACGCAGGCCCGGTCCGAGGTGGTCCCGGCCGATCCGGGCCGCATTGCCCACGATGTCCTCCTCCTCGAAGGCCTCGATGGATGCCACGACCGAGGCTGCGGCGAGGGGGTGGCCGGAGTACGTGAGACCCCCGGGGAACACGCGCTCGTCAAAGGTGGCTGCGATGTCGCCGGAGATGATGACGCCGCCCACGGGGACGTAGCCGGAGTTCACACCCTTGGCGAAGGTGATGAGGTCCGGGGTGACGTTGAACGCGTCGAGGGCGAACCAGTCGCCGGTGCGCCCGAAGCCGGCCATGACCTCGTCCAGGATCATCACGATGCCGTACTCGTCGCACAGTGCGCGGACGCCTTCGAGGTAGCCGGGCGTGGGAACCAGGATGCCGGCCGTGCCGGGGACGGTTTCGAGCAGGACCGCGGCAACGGACTGCGGACCTTCGGCCTGGATGACGCGGCGCAGGTGGTGCAGGGCGCGCTCGGTTTCCTGCTCCGGGGTTTCGGCCCAGAACTCGGAGCGGTAGAGGTACGGACCAAAGACGTGAACGTGGCCGCGGGCGTATTCGTTGGGGATGCGGCGCCAGTCTCCTGTGGCCACGATCGCGGAGCCCGTGTTGCCGTGGTAGGAGCGGTAGCGGGAGATGACCTTGTCGCGGCCGGTGTGCAGCCGGGCCATGCGGATGGCGTTTTCATTCGCGTCGGCGCCGCCGTTGGTGAAGAAGACCTTCTCCATGTTGGCGGGGGCGTGGGACAGGATCCTGGCCGCTGCCGTGGCCCGGACGTGGTTGGCGTGGGCCGGGGCCACGGTGGCCAGGCTGGTTGCCTGCTGGGCGATGGCCGCGATGACCTTGGGGTGCTGGTGGCCGATGTTGGTGTTGACCAGCTGGCTGGAGAAGTCCAGGTAGGTGTTGCCGTCGTGGTCCCAGACGGTGCTGCCGGACCCGCCGGCGATCGCCATCGGGTTGAGGGACTTCTGTGCCGACCAGGAGTGGAAGACATTCGCCCGGTCCAGGGCGACGACGTCGGCGTTGCTGATGGTGCCGCGGCTGACGGCTGCGCTGGTGACTGCGGCGTTGGTGACTGCGGAGTCCAGGGTTGCCTGGCTGGCGACCATGACGGTTCCTCTCGGTGGAAGGATTAGGAAGTTCCTTCATCATCCGGTTCCCCGCCGCCGCAACCCCATATACCTTTGTACAATCGGTCCCATCCTGTTCGACGTTTTCACATCCCTGGGGGTCCGGCATGCCGCCAAGCCTAAACGTCCTCCTCCGCAGCCGCGCGCTGAAGCTCCGCCTCGTCGTGCCCGACGCCGGATCCGCCCAGCTGGACGAGCCGGTCGGCTGGGTCCACAGCTCCGATCTGGAGGACCCCACGCCGTTCCTCGACGCCGGACAGCTGCTGCTCACCGACGGGACCCAGTTCCCGGTGGAGGGAGAGTTCCGCAAGGGGTATGAGGAGTACGTGGAGCGCCTGGTGGGGCACGGCATCGCGGGCCTCGGCTTCGCCACACAGGTTATCCACGGGACACTGCCGCCGGCGCTGGAGGAAGCCTGCCGGAACCACGGGCTGCCGTTGCTGGAGGTCCCGGACAGGACGCCGTTCATCGCGATCATCCGCATGGTGGCTGATTACCTGGCCAAGGAGGAGCACGCCCGCGCGGAATGGTCGCTGCAGGCACAGCGGGCCATCTCCCGCGCAGCCCTCCGCCCTGACGGGCTGACCTCGATTCTCGGCGAGCTGGAACGCCAGCTGCACAGCTGGGTGGCGCTCTACGATGCTGCCGGCAACTATGTCCGGATGCCCAGGAATCGGCCGGTTCCTTCCGATATCGCCGGCGAAGTCACAGCGAAGGTCCGTCATGCCCTGGACCTGGGGACGCGGTCCGCCTCGCACCTGGAGATCGCCGGCCAGTCGGTGACGCTGCAGACCCTCGGCCGGAAGGGCAGCCTTCGCGGTGCCCTGGTGCTGGGTGCCATCGAGCCGCTGGACCCGGCCAGGACGGACATCGTCAACAGCGTGATCGGCCTCGCCAGCCTGGCACTCGAACAGGCCCGCACCCTCGACACCGCCCGCCGGCACCTGCGCGCGGGCGTCTTCGAGCAGCTGCTGGCAGGCAGCACCGACGTCGCGGTCAGAACGGCGAGGCAGGTGTGGGGCCAGCTGCCGCGGGAGCCGTTGCTCGTGACCGCTTCACGGCACGAGAATCCGGCGCCGAACCTGCTCGAGGCACTGGAACTGCTCGCCGATGACCACCGGGGCGCCGTGTTCTACGCCCTGCGCGGTGACCTTTTGGTGGTCCTGGCCGGGCGGCAGCACCAGGACAAGGTCGTGGAACTGCTGCAGCGGCACGGCGCCTGCGGCATCTCCTCCGAGACCGCCATGGAGGCTCTTCCCGGCGCTCTTGAGGAAGCCAGCCGGGCGCTGCGGCGCGCCACAGAACTGGGGAGGGGCGCCGTCGAGTTTTCCGAACTGTCCGACGGCGGGATGCTGGGTTTGCTGCGCGAGGAAAAGGCCGGGCCTGTGGCCCGGGGGCTCCTGCAGCCGCTCATCGCCCATGACGCGGCGGAGCAAACGGAGCTGCTGGCAACAGTGCGGGAATGGTTTGCGAACGACTGCGTGTGGGACAAGACCGCCCGGCGCCTCGGCGTCCACCGCCACACCCTGCGGAACCGGGTGGACGCCGCCGGGCGGATCCTGGGCCTGAACCTGGACGGCATGCGCGACCGGCTGGAGCTGTTCGCCGCGGTGCAGTTCCTGGAGGAGCGACAGGCGGGAACCGGTAATAAGTGATAGAGGGTCAGGGGGAAACCGGTAATAAGTGATAGAGCGTCAGGAGGGGCGGCACCCTTCCCGACGCTCACTCACTTTATGCGGGTTTTCCCCCAACGCTCTCTCACATCCTGCGGGGTTTTCCCGTTCGCTCTATCAGTTCTGCGGGAAGCCGAGGTTGATGCCGCCGTGGCTGGGGTCGAGCCAGCGGGAGGTGATGGCCTTTTCGCGGGTGAAGAACTGGAAGCCCTGCAGGCCGTAGGCCTTGGAGCTGCCGAAGATGGAGTCCTTGAAGCCGCCGAAGGAGTAGTAGGCCACGGGCACCGGGATGGGGACGTTGATGCCGACCATGCCCACCTCGACTTCGTTTTGGAAGCGGCGGGCCGCGCCGCCGTCGTTGGTGAAGATCGCGGTGCCGTTGCCGAACGCGCCGGAGTTGATCAGGTCCAGGCCCTCTTCGTAACTGCGGACGCGGACCACGGCAAGCACCGGACCGAAAATCTCCTCGGTGTAGACGCGGGAGGTGACCGGAACGTCGTCGATCAGGGTGGGGCCGAGCCAGAAGCCGTTCTCGTCGCCGTCGACGTTGATGCCGCGGCCGTCCACCACCACCTTGGCGCCGTCCTCGATGGCGACGTCGATGTAGGAGGCCACCTTGTCGCGGTGCTGCCTGGTGACCAGCGGGCCCATGTCGCAATTGCGGCGGCCGTCACCGATGCGCAGCGTGGCCATCCGGGAGGTGATCTTTTCGATCAGTTCGTCGGCGACGGGCTCGACGGCGACCACGACGCTGATGGCCATGCAGCGTTCACCGGCGGAACCGAATCCGGCGTTGATGGCGGCGTCGGCGGTCAGGTCGAGATCGGCGTCGGGCAGGACCAGCATGTGGTTCTTGGCCCCGCCGAGCGCCTGGACGCGCTTGCCATTGCGGGCAGCGGTCTCGTAGATGTACTGGGCGATCGGGGTGGAACCGACGAAGGAGATGGCCTTGACGTCGGGGTGTTCCAGGAGGCCGTCGACGGCTTCCTTGTCGCCGTGCAGGACGTTGAAGACGCCGTCGGGCAGCCCTGCCTCGGTGAACAGCTCGGCGAGCCAGTTGGCCGCCGTCGGGTCCTTTTCGCTGGGCTTGAGGACCACGGCGTTGCCGGCGGCGATGGCGATCGGCAGGAACCACAGCGGCACCATGGCCGGGAAGTTGAACGGGCTGATGATGCCCACAACGCCCAGCGGCGACTTGGTGGAGTAGACGTCCACGCCGCTGGAGACGTTCTCGGAGTGCTCGCCCTTGATCAGGTGCGGGAAGCCGGTGGCCAGCTCCACAACCTCAAGGCCGCGGGTGATTTCACCCAGCGCGTCGGAGACCACCTTGCCGTGCTCGGCCGTGATGATCTGGGCGAGCTCGCCCTTGCGCTCGTTCAGGAGTTCGCGGAAGCGGAAGATGATCTGCTGGCGCTTGGTGATGGACAGGTCGCGCCAGGCCGGAAAGGCCTTCTGCGCGGATGAGACGGCAGCCTCGATGTCGGCGGCGTTGGCCAGCGCAACCCGCTTGGTCTCGATGCCCCGGGCGGGATCGAAGACCGGCGCGGTGCGGTCACCGGACGAGAGGGCTTCTTCTCCGCCGATCCAGTGGGACAGCACGGGAAGTTCCTGGTTTTCGGACACGCTGTTTTCGGACACGCTTCTTCTCGCTTTCGGGATGGGTGGCAGGGGCGCCGTAGCGGCTTGCTAGCCACCGTAGTCGGGCGGCAGACCGGCGAAGGCGCGACATTTGTCAAGCGCGCTGCCTCCGGATCGACACTTGTACACGCCCGACGGCGGGATCCCCGGTTCTAGATTGAGTGGCACCAGCACTTCCACACAGGAGTTCCCCATGAAACCCCGCACCGCCCAGCCCGCCTCCACCCAGGATCCTGCCGCTGTCCGCACCGGAGAACATTGCCCCCGGACCGGCTGGTGGTACCCGCTGCAGGCCGAACCCGCCACCCCCGCCCAGACCCCAAGGTTCGTGGGGCAGGGAAGCGTCATGCCGGCGGTCGGCGGCTTCCCCTCCCTCTGGCTGCCGAGCCAGGCCGCCTGACGGACCCCCCTGTCCGGCTGGGATCCGGCCCAGTCCTGGTGCAAAAGTCCCCCAGCCATTTACGTGTGCGCATGGAACGGCTAGACTTTGTCAGACAATCTGCACAAACAAGGCAGATCAAAAACCTAGCAATTGGGGAAGCGCATGGCGGAAACGCACCTGTCACCCGAGTCGATGTCCCTGCCTGTGAGAATGTCGCCCGTGGCTTCTGTTTCCCGCCGGGACGGCGTGGTCAACGAGATTCGCCGGGCGGTGGTGCTGGGCACCATCAAGCCCGGGGAGAAGCTCACCGAAGTGCAGCTGTCCGAGTGGCTCAATGTCAGCCGGCCCACCGTCCGCGAGGCACTCAACCAGATGGCACAGGAAGGCCTCCTGGTGCAGGAGCCCTACCGCGGACTCCGCGTAGCCTCCCTCGACACGGCGGCCATCATGGATCTGGCCAACACCCGCATGGCCCTGGACATGCTCGCGGCCACCGCGATCATCGAAGACGAAACCGGGCGCCGGATGCGCATGGTTGAGGAAAGCTGGGCCGAGTACAGCCGCGTGGAGATGGATCCCGACCCGGTTGTGCGGCACGAAAGCCACGTGGCCTTCCACCGCAAGCTCTGGGCCGCGTCCGAGAACGCGCTGCTGCTGCGTCTTTGGCCCGTCACCGAAGCCCACGTCACCATCATCCTCGCCCAGGACCAGGCCACCCGCGCGGACCCCGTCCGCGCCCACCGCGTGCACGAGAAGCTCGTGAAGGCCATTCGGACCAAGGACCTTGAGGTCATCCGGAAGGCCTTCACCGAACACACCATCGACAGCGCGAAGGAACTCATCGCGCTGCTGGACGCACAGAACAAGCAGAAGGAGTAACTGCCCATGAAGATTCTCATTGTCGGCGCAAATGGCCTGCTCGGTTCCGCAGCGGCCGCAGCACTCAAGGGACGGCACGAGGTCATCGAAGCCTCCCGCTCGAGCGACGTCAGCGTGGACCTGGCCGAACCCGATTCGATCCGGCGCATGTTCGACCAGGTGGGCACGGTGGATGCCGTCATCTCCTGCACGGGGTCGGTTCCCTTCAAGCCGCTCTCCGAGCTCACGGACAAGGACTTCAGGGCCGGCTTCGAGGATAAGGTCCTCGGCCAGGTCAACCTGGTGCAGCTTGGCGCCGAGTACATCTCCGACGGCGGCTCCTTCACGCTGACCAGCGGTGTCCTCGCCCGCGAGCCCATCCTGACCGGAGCCGCGGCCTCACTGGCCAACGGCGCGCTGGAGTCGTTCGTGATGGCGGCCGCCGCCGAGTTGCCGAGGGGCATCCGCATCAACGCCGTCAGCCCCACGGTCCTGGCCGAGGCTTCCGGCTATCACGAGTTCTTCCCCGGATTCTCGCAGGTGCCCGCTGACGAGGTGGGACGCGCCTATGTGAAGTCGGTGGAGGGCATCCAGACCGGGCAGGTCTTCGCGCTGGACTAAGCACCTACAAACACAGGCGGCACCGCCCCCGGGGCGCCTTGACGCGAGGCACCCGGGCTGAGTGGCGCCCGGAACCCCCGCCGCCTAAAACGGCGGGGGCTCCGGCTGCTGGAACGGATACGCTGCCCTGCCGACGTCCGCCGGTTCAGTCCTGCAGTTCCGGCCCAGGGGTGACTGCCACTCAAGGTCCCCGCTTGGAGACAACTGCCTGTAGCTCCACGCGCCGATGGACTTCAGCGCGTGGTGCTTTCGGCAGAGCATAGCCAGGTTGCCGGCATCGGTAGTACCGCCATCCTGCCACTCGATGGTGTGATCCGGTTCGCAGACGATGGCCCGGCGCGTGCAGCCCGGGAACCGGCAGGTCCCGTCACGGCAATGCAGGTACCGGCGAAGCGCCTTCGGTGGGCGGTAGACGGTGCGGCCCATGCCGAGGGCCTGGCTCGTAGTGAAATCCGTGAAAAGCCGCTGCCATGTAGGCGCGATGGCCGCCAAGCGGCAGGCCGTTGCAGCATCGATGGGGCCATACCCTTCGAGTTCAGCCATACCGGATTCGGCGGGTTCAGCTGATTCGGCGCCAAGTACATCGCCGCCGGGCACGATCCTGGCGCCCAGGACGGACCCGACAGGGATAGTCACCACGACCTCGGCGCGGAATGCTGAGGATCCTGGGTCATCAGATCCACCAAAAACTGTGTCAGGTCCACCAAAAAGCCGGTAAGCGAGCGCATCCGCCCTGAGCTCCGACAGCGTGCTGGAATCTGACGCAGGATGCGGCGCAGGAGCACCTCCGAGCTCCGCGGCCCGCGCGCTGGCCTGCCGGGCGTCACGGTCGAGTCCGTTGAAAATGGCCATCCCGACTTCCGCCGGAAGAAACGCGGAAAGCGTGCACATGCCGTCCGGCTCGGCCCTGAACCAAACGCCGCGCTCACGCTGGGCGGCTTCCTTGCGGGCAATGAGGCTTTCAGGGTGAAGTCGCTCGCGCAGCCGGCGCAGGCATGCCCGCATTTCGGATGGCGTGCGACGTCTGCCATGCCGCGTCAGCGTGCGCTGCAGGGCCATCGTGGCGAATTTTTCGGCCTGCCCGGCCGGGAGGGAGCGGACCTGGTCGAGAATGATCCGGGCGTGCACCTCGGAGATCTCCCCGGCCTCGACCGCCTCGAGGACTCCCCACTGGAAGATCCCCGGCATCATGCAGCAAGCGCGCGGCCGTGGCTTCCGTCAGAGCGCAGGCCGTGGACACTTCGGAGACGGCCAGGGCATGGGCCTCGTCCCCGGCGAACCGCACCGGTTGGTTCTCTTTCCGCCGGGGAGATTCTTCACCGATCGCTTCTTCGACCCGGGCCAGGGCACTCATTTTCTGTGCTGTTGCCCAGGCAATGAGCCTGTCGGTCGATTCCACCACGCTGAGCGCATCGTCGGCAGAGAGGAAGGATGGAAGCGGCAAGCTCACCGTGCCAACCAACGGCGAATCCTCCTTGTCCGTGAAGTCGACAGCCGGAACCCACGCATCGTCATCCGCCACGAATACCTGGTCTTCCACGCCTGCCCCTTCCCGGAATCCTTGCCCCGAACTGTGCGGGACTATCGCCTGCCTGACACTTTCAGACTAGGGCGAGGGTCTGACATTTAACGGCCGGCTGTGAGGGACCGGCCGGCCGGCAACGCGGAATTTACATTTGCCCGCAATCTCACCACCTTTGTGACGCCGCCCCGGGAAATAGCGGGACCCAGATTTCCGCAATATTTCCTGCTAACCCAGACCCCTCGAAAAAACCACTGGACGTGGTCGGGGTCACAGCGCTACTGTTGAACCAGCACGCAGATTGTTTGACAATAAAACAACCAAACCACAACGGCGGGATTCGCTCAGGCCGCCCTTACCTCCCCCACCGGCAGCGCCCAACGCCGCCGGCCACAAAATTCCTTCGAGCTGCGGATGGCCCCTTGATGCCGCTGCCAGCCCGGTAACCCCATTCCCGTAAAAGAGGGTTTAAACCATGACCAAAACAAGCAAGATCGTCCTTGCTGTCCTCGCCATCGCCATACTGTCCGCAGCCGCAGGCTTCTTCGGCAGCGGCTTCCGCGGCAACAGCGCCTCGGCCTCCACCGGATCGGCGCAGGGCACATTCATCGAGGAAATCAAGAAGCGCGGCGAGCTTCGCGTAGGCGTTGCAATCGCTCCCCCGATGACTGTCCAGCAGGCTGACGGCACGCTGGGCGGCCCAAACCTCATTCCGCTGGAGGAACTGGCAAAGCAGCTCGGTGTGAAGCTGGTGCCGGTTGCGGCGGAGTGGAAGAACATCGTGGCCGGCCTGCAGGCCAACCGCTACGACTTCGCAGCAAACCTGGACTACACCGTGGAGCGGTCACTGGCGATCTCCTTCACGAACCCCGTCTACGAGTACCCCGGCGTGTTCGTGGTGAAGGCCAACTCGCCGCACACGACCTCTGAGCAGATCCTCCAAAGCGGCGGCCAGATCGCAACTGCACAGGGCGCAGCCCCGGAGGCCACGCTGAAGGGCCTGACCTCCAAGATCATGCCCATGGATTCCTACTCGAACGCCATCTCCGCCATCCAGGCAGGCCGGGCGGTCGCAGAATTCACCGACCTCCCAACCGCTGAATCCCAGGCCCAGGCGGACAAGACACTGAAGATTGTGGTGCCGGATCCGGAGATCTACTCGGGCACAGCTGCCTACGGTGTACCGGCCGGCATCGACGCCCGTTCCATGCAGATCGTGAACATCGCCATCGAGCGCGCGCAGAAGAGCGGCAAGCTCACCCAGGCCTACGCCAAGGTCAACTACTTCGAGGTGGACAACCTCGGCGACCTGAAGAAGAAGTGACCTCTCAAGAAGTCACCGGGCAAGTCGCCGGGTAAGGAGCCAAGACATCATGAACTACAACTTCGACTGGGACGTGATTGCGCGGGCATTCCCTGCAATGATGCAGGGCCTCGGAATCACCGTCCAGATAACACTCATCACCATCGCCATCAGCATGGTCCTCGCTGTCCCCGTGGCCGTGGGGCGCATGTCCAAGATTGAGGTCATCCGTTGGGCCGCCCAGGCCTACATCGAGGTCTTCCGCTGCACGCCGCTGCTGGTCCAGCTGTTCTGGATCTTCTACGCCATGCCGGCGCTGACCGGGGTCACCCTTCCCGGCGAGGTCTCGGCGGTCATCGCGCTGACGGCAAACCTCACTGCTTTCATGGCCGAGGCCTACCGCAGCGGATTCCAGTCGGTGCCCGTGGAACAGGTCGAGGCCGGACGGATGCTGCAGCTGAGCCGCTTCCAGCAGCTTCGCTACATCATCGTGCCGCAGGCCCTGCGCCAGCAGCTGCCGGTGATCCTGTCCCTGAACATCTCACTGTTCAAGGACACGGCGCTCGTCTCCACCATCGCCGTCGCGGACCTGATGTTCATCTCGAACACCATCTCCTCCCAGACGTACCGCTCGCTGGAAGTTTTCACCCTCGCGGCATTTGTCTACTTTGCGATCGCCTTCCCGGTGTCCCTGGCAACCAGCGCGCTGGAACGCCGGATGCAGAACAGCTCCGGCATGGGCGCCCCGCCGCCCCGGAAACTTCTGGCCCGCATGATGCCAGGCTCCCGGACGCAGGGCTCCGGAACAGCAGGCTCCGGTACCCCGGGCCCACGGACCACAGACCCGCGGACGGCGGTGCCGGTATGAGCCACCACGCACTCAGCCAGCCAACAGAAGGCACGCAGCTTTCCAGCCGCCGGCAGAAGGACAATGATGGAAGCGAACAGAAGGGCACCCCGGTGACAACTCTGGAGCAGATCGCGGGCCGCGCCGGCAGCGGGCAGGCCCTGGTGGAGGCCCGCGGCCTCCAGAAGAGCTTCGGCGAACGGAAGATCCTCCGCAACGTCGACTTCCAGATGAACAAGGGCGACATCACCGTCATCATCGGCAAAAGCGGTTCCGGCAAGTCCACCCTGCTGCGCGCCCTCGCCGGTCTCACGGACCCCGATGAGGGACAGATCGTCGTGGACGGCCAGACCGTGTTCGCTGAACAGCAGCGCACCAAGGAATGGGAAAACGTCCGTTCGGAAGTCGGCATGGTCTTCCAGACCTACACCCTGTGGCCGCACATGAACGTGCTGGACAACCTGGTCCTGGCACCGCGCAAGGTTCGCGGCGCCGGAGCCAAAGAATCGCGGGACCGCGCCGAGTCCGCTCTCGCCGAAGTGGGTATGGCACACCACATCCTCAGCAAGCCCACCCAGCTCTCCGGCGGTGAACGGCAGCGAGTCGCGATCGCCCGGGCCCTGATGATGAAGCCGAAGCTCCTGCTCTGCGACGAGATCACCTCCGCCCTTGATCCGCCCGTCGCGGCCGAGGTCCTGGACGTCCTGCGCCGCCTGAAGGAGGAAGACGGCATCGCGGTGGCCCTCGTAACCCATGACATGGCCTTCGCCTCCAAGGCCGCCGACCGAGTGGTGTTCTTCCACAACGGCGAGATCGCCGTCAACGCCACCCCGGAAGCAGCATTCGACAAATGCGACAACGAAGACCTCAAGAAGTTCGTGGATGCCGTCCGCTTCTAGCCCGACTGGGTTAAATAGCGGACCGAGAAAGGAAACACTGTGCACACCGTTGTAGTTGGCGGCGGCGTCATCGGCCTGACGCAGGCCTACCACCTCGCCCGGGAGGGCGAGACCGTTACCGTCATTGATGCCCGGGCCACGGGCCTGGGTGCTTCGAAGGTCAACGCAGGCTGGATCTGCCCAGCGGAATCAGCACCCGTGCCGGGGCCCGGCGTCGTACTCAAATCCATGAAGTGGATGCTCCGCCCGGACAGCCCGCTCTACATCCGCCCCTCCCTTGATCCTTCCTTTATACGGTTCATGCTCGGCATGTGGCGCAAGTCCAACGCCCGTGACCAGCGTGCAGGATTTGAGGGTCATCTCCGCCTCGCCGCCGACACCCTCCAGATCTTTGACGAGTACCGCGCCGACGGCATGGACTTCGAGATGCACACAGACGGACTGCTCATGGCGTTCATGGAGCAGGACAACTTCGACCACCACATCGACAACCTGGATCTGGCGTCGCAGTACGGACGCGAGCCGAAGGTGCTGGACCGGGACGCAGTGCATGAGCAGGAACCGCTGCTCACCGACGGCGTGCTTGGTGGAATCTATTTCCCGCAGGAGCGGCACGTCGATCCCGGAGCCATGGCCGCGGCACTGCACAAGCGGCTAGTGGCGATGGGTGTCCGGATCGTTGAGGATTCGCCGATCGATGCGGTTGAGCGCAATGGGGATCGGGTCACCGCAGTGCACAGTGGCGGAAACCGCTATACCGCTGACAACTTTGTCCTTGCTGCCGGTGCCTGGAGCGGCCACCTGTCGAAGCAGTTTGGGGTGGCGCTCCCCGTGCGTCCAGGAAAAGGTTACAGCGTTGAGGTTCCTGCGCTGGGCCTGCGGAGCGCAGTGAATCTATGGGACGCCAAGGTCGCCGTGACCCCGTTCAACGAACGCCTCCGCCTGGCCGGCACCATGGAGTTCGGCGGATTGGACGAGAAGATCAACCAGGTCCGGGTGGATGCGATCCTGCGTGCGCCCGTGAAGTACTTCCGCAATTGGGAGCCCCCCGCCGCAAAGCCGACGCCGATGGCCGGCATGCGGCCAATGACACCAGATGGGCTCCCTGTCATAGGTCAACTCGGACACCTGCAAAACACGTATGTTTCCACCGGCCACGGCATGATGGGCATCACCCTCGCCCCAGGTACCGCTGCCGCCCTCACCGACCTGATCATCCGGGGCCGCACGGCACCCACCCTTCAGCCTTTCAGGGCCGACCGCTTCCGCGGCGTCCAACGCCAACAGCTGCTCACAGCCCGCTAAACCGCTACCCACTTTTGGCCCGCAATCACGAGGCCTAAACACTTCCCGAAAGGAACACCATGTCACGCACCAAGAAGGACCTCCGCGGCATCCTCGCCGCCGTCACCACCCCGTTCACCGAGGACGGAACCGCCATCGACGAAGCCGCGCTGCAGCACCAGGTGGAACGCCTGGTTACTGCCGGGATCCACGGCATCGTCCCCACCGGAACCACCGGCGAATTCACCACCCTCTCCGCTGACGAGTACCGCCGCGTGATCGAGCTCTACGTCAAGGGCGCCGATGGCCGGATCCCCGTCATCGCCGGCATCGGCGCACTCTCCACCCAGGCCGCGATCGACCTCGCCCAGCACGCCGAAACCACCGGCGCCGACGCGATCATGCTCGTCCCGCCGTTCTACGACCCGCTGGACTTCACCACCCTGAAGGCCTTCCTGTCCGCCGTCGCCGGATCCATCACGCTGCCCATCGTGTACTACAACGTCCCGGGCGCCACCGGCATCCGCCTCACCGCCGCTGAGCTCGCCGAACTCGGCCAGATCGAGGGCGTGGACTACATCAAGAACACCTCCGACGACGCCGTGGGCCTGGCAGAACTGCTCGCCAACCACACGAACAGCATCAAGGCCTTCAACGGCTGGGACACCCTGACGTTCTTCGGCATCGCCTCCGGCGCCGAAGCCTCCGTCTGGGGCACCGCCGGCGTGGTCCCGGAACTCGCCGTCGAATTCTGGGAAGCCCTGGCCGAGCAGAAGGACCTGGACCGCGCCCGCGAACTCTGGAAGCACCTGTGGGCCATCAGCGACTTCCTCGAGTCCGTCAATTACGTCGCAGGCATCAAGGCCGGCCTGGAACTCATCGGCCAGCCGGTTGGCCCGCCGCGGCTGCCGATCCTGCCCCTGCCCGCCCAGGAGCGCGAACGGTTCGCCGCGATCCTGCAGAACGCCGGCGTCCTCCCGGCAGTAGCAGCATGAGCACCCGCTCCACCGGCAGGCTCGCCCTGGATGCCATCGAGGTGCACGCGGAAGGAGAACCCGGACGGATCCTGACCAACGCCGCCGGGCTCGTCAGGGGCGAGACGATGGTGGAGCGGCTGCAGTACTGCAAGGAACACCTGGACTGGCTGCGCAGGCTCATGCTCCATGAGCCGCGCGGCTACCCCGGCCTGTGCTCGGTGATCATCCTGCCTGCGGTGAACGAAGGCTCCGATTTCGGCATCGTGGTTCTGGAGCAGGGCGGCTTCACCCCCATGTCCGGATCCAACACCATCTGCGCCGTCACCGCGGTCCTGGAAGCCGGCATCGTCCCCGTCCGCGGACCGGAAACAACGGTCACGATCGACACCGCGGTCGGGACCGTGCAGGCCGTGGCGAAGGTGCACGAGGGCAAAGTCCTCTCGGTGACCGTCGTGAACGTCCCGGCGTTCGTCGTCGAACTCGACTTCCCGCTCCAGGTGCCCGAACTGGGCACGGTGCCGGTCGACGTCGTGTTCGGCGGCCAGTTCTTCGCCCAGGCCCGCGTGGCCGACGTCGGGCTGGAACTGCACCCGGACAACGGCAAGGAACTCGCCCGCGCCGGTGCGCTGATCAAGATGTCCGCGCTGGAACAGATCCAGGTAAGCCACCCGGACAACCCGCTCATCTCCGGGGTCAACCTGGTCATGCTCCACACCGGCGACCGGGCGCCGGGGAGGCAGGACCGCAACACCGTGGTCCTCTCCAACGGCAAACTCGTCCCGTCCGACCCCTCCACCTGGACCGGGGCGCTGGACCGCTCCCCCTGCGGCACCGGCACGTCCGCCCGGATGGCCGCACTCCACGCCCGCGGCCAGCTCGGGATCGGCGAGGACTTCTCGCACCACAGCATCATCGGCAGCGAATTCATCGGCCGCCTCACCGGCACGACGACGGTCGGCGGCCGCGAGGCCGTCCTCCCCACCGTCACGGGGCGGGGCTGGGTCACCGGGCACAGCCAATGGATCCTGGACCCCACCGATCCCTTCCCCACCGGCTACACCGTGGGCGACATCTGGGCACCGGGTTCCTAAAAGCCGGGTTCTTAAATCTTCCAACCAACTGAAAGCAGGAGTTTGTGAGCCAGTTCATTAACGGCAAGCTCGTCGAGGGCACCACCGGGGAAACCGTGGACGTCATCGACCCGTCCAACGGAACCGTCATCGAAACGATCACGCTCGCCGGCAGCGACGACGTCAACCAGGCCGTGCAGGCCGCCCGGGACGCGTTCCCCGACTGGTCCCGGGCCACCCCGGCCGAACGCTCCGCCTCGCTCACCAAGTTCGCGGCGCTCATGGAGGAACGCGCTGAAGAGTTCGCCCGGCTCGAGTCCCGCCAGGCCGGCAAGCCCATCCGCCTCACCCGCGAATTCGACGTCCCCGGCACCATCGACAACATCGCCTTCTTCGCCGGCGCCGCCCGCAACCTCGAAGGCAAGGCCACCGGCGAATACTCCGCCGACCACACCTCCTCCATCCGCCGTGAAGCGATCGGCGTGATCGGCTCCATCTCACCCTGGAACTATCCGCTGCAGATGGCCGCATGGAAGATCCTGCCCGCCATCGCCGCCGGCAACACCATCGTCCTCAAACCCGCCGAAATCACCCCGCTCACCACCCTCCTCTTCGCCCAGACCGCCACCGACGCCGGTGTTCCGGACGGTGTCATCAACGTCATCACCGGCCGCGGCTCCACCGTCGGCGCCGAACTCCTCCGTCACCCCGACGTGGACATGCTCTCCTTCACCGGCTCCACCACCGTGGGCCGCACCGTCCTGGACGCTGCCGCCACCACCGCCAAACGCGTCCACCTCGAACTCGGCGGCAAAGCACCCTTCGTTGTGTTCGACGACGCCGACCTCGAGGCCGCGATCCACGGCGCCGTCGCCGGATCCCTGATCAACACCGGCCAGGACTGCACCGCCGCGACCCGCGCCATCGTCCACCGTTCCCTCTACGAGAAGTTCATCGAGGGCGTCGCCGGACTCTACTCAAGGGTCAAACTCGGTCCCACCGACGACCCCGCCACCGACCTGGGCCCCCTCGTCTCCCGCAGACACCAGGAAACCGTGGCCGGCATGGTGGACCGTGCCCGCGGCTACGCCCGCGTCATCGGCGGCGGCACCCCCGACAAAGAGCACGACGGCGACCTGGCCGACGGCTCCTACTACCGCCCCACTCTGGTTGCCGACGCCACCCCCGACAGTGAAATCTTCCGCGACGAAGTCTTCGGCCCCGTCCTGGCCGTCACGCCGTTCGACACCGACGACGAAGCCATCGACCTCGCCAACGACACCCCGTACGGCCTTGCCGCCTCGGCCTGGACCAAGGACGTCTACCGCGCCCTGCGTGCCACCCGCGAGATCCGCGCCGGCGCCGTCTGGGTCAACGACCACATCCCGATCATCAGCGAAATGCCCCACGGCGGCTTCAAGCAGTCCGGTTTCGGCAAGGACATGTCCACCTACTCCTTCGACGAATACACCGTGGTCAAACACGTCATGTTCGACCTCACCGGCGAGCAGGCCAAGCCCTGGCACCGGACTGTTTTCTCGCTGGAGGGTTAAGAGAATGACGACGACGGGACTTACCGGCCGCTTTGAGGGCAAGACAGCCCTGGTCACCGGAGCGGGCGGCGGCATCGGCTCCGCCATCGCCCGCCGCCTCGCCGCCGAAGGCGCGCACGTCTGCGTGGCCGACGCCAACGAGGCAGCGGCCAAGGAAGTCGCTGATGCCTTGGCCGGCGAGGGCCTCTCGGCCGAGCCGCTGGTCTTCGACCTCCTGGACCCCGAGGCTTCGGAGGCCGCAGTCCAGCGGATCATTGATACGCGCGGCCGGCTCGACGTCCTCGTCAACAACGCCGGCGTCAACCGCCGCGGAGATTTGCTCTCCCTGACGGAGGACGACTGGGACCTCTCCTTCGCCGTGAACGTCGACGCGCTGTTCCACCTGTGCCGGGCCGTCCTGCCGCACATGATCGAACCGGGAGGCGGTGCCATCGTGAACACCGCCTCCCAGTGGGGTCTGTACCCGGCACCCGGGCACATCGCCTACAACGTGTCCAAGGCCGCCGTCGTCGCGTTCACCAAAAACCTCGCCCGCGACTATGCGCCGAACAACATCCGGGTCAACGCCGTCGCGCCTGGCGAGGTGCACACGCCCATGCTCGAAGCCGGGCTCGCCCGCAGCGGCCGCACCGTGGCCGACCTCGACGCGCTCGTCCCGTTGGGGCGGATCGGCAAACCCGAGGAAATCGCCGCACTCGTGGCGTTCCTCGCCTCAGACGAAGCCCCTTACATCTGCGGCTCCGTTATCGAAATCACCGGCGCGCAGGCCGTCGCGTGAGCGCGGAGACAGCGGCGGGCATGCTGGCCGGGAAAACGGTCCTGGTCACCGGCGCCTCGCGCGGCATCGGCCGGGCAACCGCCGAGGCACTGCACCGGGAAGGCGCCCACGTGGTGCTGCACTACGGCAACGACAAGGACTCCGCGCAGGCCACGGCGGACAGGCTCGGGGCGCGCGTGAAGCTCGTGCAGGGCGACCTGCGCAACCCCGACGAAAGACGCAGGGTCTGGGCCGAGGCAGCAGACTGGCGGAACGGCGTCGACATCCTGGTCAACAACGCCGGTGCCTGGCTGCCGTCGGACATCAACGACGACGGCGCCTGGCAGCAGGGCTGGCAGGCCAACTACGAGCTGAACCTGCTGGCCCCTGCCGACCTCTGCAGGGAAGCCATCCTCGGGTTCCGGGAGCGGCGCGGCGGGATCATCGTGAACGTCACCAGCCGCTCGGCGCACCGGGGTGACGACGCCGGACACCTCGCCTACGGCGCGGCGAAGGGCGGGCTGCTCGCCCTCACCAAGGGCATTGCCCGCGGCTACGGCAAGGACAACATCCTCGCCTACGCCGTCGCCCCGGGCTGGGTCGCGACCGACATCGCCGGGGACCTTGCCACGGACCCCTCCGTGCTCGCCGGGCTCCCCCTGGGGGAAGTCACCCCAGCCGAGGACGTCGCCGAGGTGATCGCCTTCCTGGCCTCCGGCCGCTCCCGGCACACCACCGGGGCAACCATCGACATCACCGGCGCCGACTACGTGCGGTAACCGGCGTGAGGTTCAGTCGCATGCTCAACGTCGTGGACGCACACGCCGAAGGTGAGTCCGGCAAGGTTGTGGTCGGCGGTGTCGGCCCGGTGCCAGGGCAGACGATGTTCGACAAGATGCTTCACTTCTCCGAACATCTCGACCATCTGCGCAAGCTGCTCCTCTGCGAGCCGCGCGGCGCGGTATGGCACAACGCGAACGTGGTCCTGCCGTCCAACAACCCCGACGCCGACTTCGGCTACATCATCCTCGAATCCACCGAGTACCCGGCGATGTCCGGCTCGAACACCATGTGCGTGGCGACAGTCCTCCTGGAAACGGGGATGCTGGCGATGACGGAACCGGTCACCCGGTTGGTCCTGGAATCCCCCGCCGGCCTGATCCGGATCGAGGCTGCATGTGCCGACGGCAAGGTGAACCGGGTGAAGCTGGTCAACCAGCCGGCCTTCGTTTACCACCAGGACGCCAAAATCGACGTGCCGGGACTCGGAAGGGTGGCCGTCGACGTCGCTTACGGGGGCATGACGTTCGCCTTCGTGGACGCCGGGTCCATCGGAATTTCCCTGGACGTCAGCCAGGAAGCGGTGCTGTACGACCTCGGGCAGCGCATCAAGAAAGCCGCAGCCGAACAGCTGGAGGTCTCCCACCCCGACGACCCTCGGATTCCCGGCATCACCAACACGTCATTCACCGGACCCCTGATGCGTGAGGAAGGTCCGGACGGCGAAGAGATCGTCAGATCCCGCAACGCCGTGATCGTGTCGCCGGGCCGCCTGGACCGCTCACCCTGCGGAACAGGAACGTCCGCCAGGCTGGCACTGCTGCATGCCCGGGGCGAACTCGTGCCGGGACAGCTGTTCCGGCACGAGTCCCTGATCGGCAGCCAGTTCGACGCCAGGATCGAGAACACCACATCCGTGGGCCCTTACAGCGCGGTGGTTCCCAGCATCTCCGGGCGCGCCTGGATCACGTCATTCAACCAGCTCGTCCTCGACCCTTCGGACCCGTTCCAGGAGGGCTTTGTGGTGGGCAAGCCCTGGGAACCGGAGGGGTCCCACCACCGGGTATCAGCCAGCTAGAACGCGCTCTGCCGTTCCCACGTTCCGGTCCATGCGTGCCAGTGCGTCGCTCCGGCTGATATCGCATGCCAGCGGAGTGGCGCAGGTTTCGTAGTCCGCGATCTGTGCAATGCGGCGCTTGTGCCGGGAGTCCTGCGTGAAGGGCTCCTGCAGGAACAGGAGCGCCAGGTTGCGGCATTCCTCCACGGTGTGTTCGCGGGCGCCAATGGCTATGACGTTCGCGTCGTTGTGCTGCCGCGCCAGCCGTGCAGTTGACTCGTTCCAGACCAGGGCGGCGCGAATGCCCCGGACTTTGTTCGCCGCGATCTGTTCGCCGTTGCCGGAGCCGCCAATGACAATGCCGAGGACTGGCCGGTTGTGGCTGAGGTCGCGGGCGACGCCCTCGGCTGCGCTGATGCAGAATCCCGGGTAGTCATCCTGGGCGTCGTACTCCAGCGGCCCGTGGTCCACCACGTCAAACCCCAGGCTGGCCAGTTCCTGCTGCAACGAGCGGCTCAGTTCGAGGCCTGCGTGATCGGTACCGATGTGGACCCGGTAGGTCGTCCCGGCTCCGCGTTCAATCGTTGATGATGGTTCGTTGGTCATGTGATCGCCTTCAAACTGTTCTCGTAAATTTAGAAGCTGTGGCCTTTAGAAGCTCTGGCCGGCGGAGCCGAGCTGCTGGGTTGCTTCGACGATGCGGGCGGCGAGGCCGGCTTCGGCGGAGGCGCCCCAGACGCGGGGGTCGTAGGTCTTCTTGTTGCCTACCTCGCCGTCGACCTTGAGGACGCCGTCGTAGTTGCGGAACATGTGGTCCGCCACCGGACGGGTGTACGCGTACTGGGTGTCGGTGTCGATGTTCATCTTGATGGTGCCGTAGGACACGGCGTCCGCGATCTCCTGGTCCGAGGAACCCGATCCGCCGTGGAAGACGAGGTCGAACGGGTTCTCCTTGCCGATCTTGGCGCCGACCTGGGCCTGGATGTCCTTCAGGATCTCCGGACGCAGCTTCACCCCGCCCGGCTTGTACACACCATGCACGTTGCCGAAGGTCAGGGCCGTGATGTACCGGCCGTTCTCCCCCGCACCCAGGGCGTCGACGGTGGCCAGGGCGTCTTCCACCGTGGTGTAGAGCTTCTCGTTGATCTCATTCTCAACGCCGTCTTCCTCGCCGCCGACGGTGCCGATCTCCACCTCGAGGATGATCTTGGCTGCGGCGGTCCGGTCCAGCAGTTCACGGGCGATGCGCAGGTTCTCCTGCAGCGTCTCGGCGGAGCCGTCCCACATGTGGGAGTTGAAAAGCGGGTTGCGGCCGGCCTTGACCTCGGCCTCAGAGGCGGCCAGCACCGGCAGCACGAACCCGTCCAGCTTGTCCTTCGGGCAGTGGTCGGTGTGCAGGGCGATGTTGACGTTGTAGTTCTTGGCCACCTCGCGGGCGAACGCGGCGAAGCCCAGCGAACCGGCCACCATGTCCTTCGTGGACGCACCGGACCAGTACGCGGCGCCGCCGGTGGAGACCTGCACGATGCCGTCCGACTCGGCCTCAGCGAACCCGCGCAGGGCAGCGTTCAGGGTCTGGGAAGAAGTGACGTTGACCGCCGGGAACGCGAAGCCGCCCTTCTTGGCACGGTCGATCATGTCGGCATAGATCTCTGGGGTTGCAATGGGCATGTTACTCGACGACCTCGCCGCTGGTTTCGAAGGTGGCGATCTTGCCGATGCGGCGTTCATGGCGCACTTCCTTGGTGAACGGTTCGGCCAGGAAGGCCTCGATCAGTTCGGTGGCTTCCTCAACGGTGTGCTGGCGCCCGCCCACGGCGACCACGTTGGCGTTGTTGTGCTGGCGGGCCAGTTTGGCCGTGTCCAGGTTCCATGCCAGCGCTGCGCGCACGCCCTTGACCTTGTTCGCGGCGATCTGCTCGCCGTTGCCCGAGCCGCCCAGCACAATGCCCAGGGCGTCCACGCCGGCAGCCTGGTCGGCCACGACGGCGGAGGCGGCGTTGATGCAGAATGACGGGTAGTCGTCCTCGGCGTCGTAGACGGCGGGACCATGGTCCACCATCTCGTAGCCGCTGGCTGACAGCGCGGTGATGAGGTGGGAGCTGAGCTCCATGCCGGCGTGGTCGGTTGCGATGTGAACGCGCATGAGTGGTCCTTAGGCTTGTTGGAATACGACGTCGTTGGCGCGCTGTCCTGCCGGGGCGAAGGCGAGCTGGCCGTTGGTGCGGAGGGATTCGATGGCGTCGGCCGGTGACGGCTTGCCGTACACGGACGATCCGGCGACGAAGACGTTGGCGCCGGCCTCAGCGGCGCGGACGATGGTTTCTTCGGTGATGCCGCCGTCGACCTGGATGGCGACGTTCACGCCGGAGCCGTCGACGGCGGCCCGGGCGCGGCGGATCTTGGGCAGGGTGACGTCCAGGAATGCCTGGCCGCCGAAGCCGGGTTCGACGGTCATGATCAGCAGCATGTCCAGTTCCGGGAGCATGTCCAGGTAGGGCTCCACGGGGGTGGCGGGGCGCAGTGCCATGCCGGCCTTGGACCCGCGGGCGCGGAGTTCGCGGGCCAGTTTGATGGGGGCGTCGGACGCCTCGACGTGGAAAGTCACGGAGGCCAGGCCGGCGTCGGCGAACTGCGGTGCCCAGCGGTCCACATTGGAAATCATCAGGTGGGCGTCCAGCGGCACGGGACTGACCTTCTGGATCCGTTCCACCACGGGCAGGCCAATGGTCAGGTTGGGCACGAAGTGGTTGTCCATGACATCCACGTGCACGGCGTCGGCGTTGCTGATGCGGGCCAGCTCGGCTTCGAGGTTAACGAAGTCCGCGGAGAGGATGCTGGGGTTGATGCAGCAATTCAGGGGTGAGGTGGACATGATGTCTGCCTTTCGGTGGTCAGGCTGTCAGTGAGCAGGGTGACGAGGGCGTGGGGACCCATCGGGTCCCCACGCCCTCGAAACGGATGGCGGTCAGCCGGCGGCTGGGATGCCGTGCGGCGGCTAGGAAGCCGTCCGTGCGGCGGCGAGGGCGCCTTCGACGTCGGCCAGGAGTTCCTTCCAGCTGGCCACGAACTTTTCCAGGCCCTCGGACTCGAGCAGCGCAACGACGTTGTTGTAGGACACGCCGAGGTGCTCAAGGGCCGTGAGGACTGTGTTCGCTTCGGAGTACGTACCGGTCAAGGTGTCGCCGGTCACCACGCCGTGGTCGAAGGTGGCGTCCAGGGTCTTCTCCGGCATGGTGTTCACGACGCCGGCGGCCACGAGCTCGGTGACGTAGAGGGTGTCCGGGTAGGCCGGGTCCTTCACACCGGTGGAGGCCCAGAGCGGGCGCTGGGGGCGGGCGCCGGCTTCGGCAAGGACTGCCCAGCGGTCCGTGGAGAACAGCTTTTCGTAGACCTGGTAGGCCAGACGGGCGTTGGCGACGCCGGCCTTGCCCTTGAGTGCCTTGGCCGCGGGGGTGCCGATCACGTCGAGGCGCTTGTCGATTTCGGTGTCCACGCGGGAGACGAAGAACGAGGCGACGGAGTGGATCTTGGACAGGTCGTGGCCGTTTTCCTTGGCCTGCTCCAGACCGGACTGGAAGGCGTTGATGACAGCCCGGTAGCGGTCGAGGGAGAAGATCAGGGTCACGTTGACGCTGATGCCCTCGGCCAGCACCGCCGTAATGGCGTCCAGGCCCTCAAGGGTGGCCGGGATCTTGATCAGGACGTTGTCCTTGTCGACCTTCTTGAAGAGGTTCTTGGCTTCGGCGATGGTGCCTTCGGTGTCCCAGGCCAGGCGGGGATCCACCTCGATGGAGACGCGGCCGTCGACGCCGTTGGTGGCGGCGGCGATCGGGGCGAAGAGGTCGCACGCGTCGGCGACATCCGTCGTCGTGATTTCGAAGATCGTCTCCTCCACGCCGGCGCCCTGCGCGGCAAGTTCGGCGATCTTGGCGTCGTAGTCCGTGCCGGAGGTGATCGCGGCCTGGAAGATGGACGGGTTGGTGGTTACGCCGACCACGTTCTTCTGGTCGATGAGCTTCTGCAGGCTGCCGCTGGCGAGCCGCTCGCGGGATAGGTCATCGAGCCAGATGGACAGGCCTGCCTCGGAAAGCTGTGCGGTGGGTGTTGCGTTGGTCATGGCTTGTTTCTTCCTTCGAAAAATGATCAGGGTCCGCAGCCGGCGCCGCGGAACACCCCGGGGAAAGGGAGGGGTGTTCCGCAGCGACGGCCACAGGCGCGGTTAGTTGGCCGCGGCGGCGAGGGATTCCTTGGCGGCGGCAGTAACAGCTTCTGCCGTGATGCCGAACTCCTGGAACAGCCGCTTGTAGTCGGCCGAGGCGCCGAAGTGCTCGAGGCTGATGGAGCGGCCGGCGTCGCCGACGAACTCCTTCCAGCCAAGCGCAAGGCCGGCCTCAACGGAGACACGGGCGGTGACCGCTGCGGGCAGGACAGCCTCGCGGTACTCAGCATCCTGCTTGTTGAACCACTCAACGCACGGCATGGAGACCACACGGGCGGCGATGCCTTCGGCCTGCAGCGTCTCGCGGGCCTGGACGGCGAGTGCGACCTCGGAACCGGTGGCGATCAGGATGACCTGCGGGTCAACGGTTTTGCCGTCCCTGGCTGCCTCGGCCAGCACGTAACCGCCCTTGGCGACGCCGGCGGTCGATGCGAAGGTGTCACCCTCGGCAGCGCCCTCGCCGCGGGCGAAGACCGGAACGTTCTGGCGGGTCAGGACGATGCCGGCCGGGTTTTCAGTGTTCTCCAGGATGGTCTTCCACGCGATGCCAACCTCGTTGGCGTCGGCCGGGCGGACGACGTCCAGACCCGGAATCGCACGCAGAGTGGCGAGCTGTTCCACCGGCTGGTGGGTGGGGCCGTCCTCGCCGAGGCCGATGGAGTCGTGCGACCACACATAGATGGACGGGACACCCATGAGTGCAGAGAGGCGGATGGCCGGCTTCTGGTAATCGCTGAAGATCAGGAACGTGCCGGAGAACGCACGGGTCTTGCCGTGCAGGCTGATGCCGTTCACGATCGACGCGGCTGCGTGCTCACGGATACCGAAGTGCAGGACCCGGCCGTACGGGTTGCCCTTCCAGGCTTCCGTGGAGCGGGAGGCCGGGATGAACGACGGCGAACCCTCGATCGTGGTGTTGTTCGACTCGGCGAGGTCGCAGGAGCCGCCCCAGAGTTCCGGCATGACCGGGCCGATGGCGTTCAGGACCTTGCCGGAGGCGGCACGGGTGGAGACGTCCTTGCCGGCCTCGAAGGCCGGCAGGACGGCTTCGAGTCCGGCCGGGAGTTCACGGGCTTCGACGCGCTCGAGCAGGGCCGCAGCCTCCGGGTTGGCGGACTGCCAGGCCGCGAACGACTCTTCCCATTCCGAGCGGGCGGCTGCGCCGCGCTCCACCACCTGGCGGGCGTGGGCCAGGACTTCCTGGTCAACCTCGAAGGACTTGGCAGGGTCGAAGCCGAGGACTTCCTTCAGGGCTGCAACTTCGTCGCCGCCGAGGGCGGAGCCGTGGATCTTGCCGGTGTTCTGCTTCTTGGGGGCCGGGTAGCCGATGATGGTACGCAGCGAGATGATGGACGGCCTGGAGGTCTCAGCCTTGGCAGCCAACAGCGCGGAGTAGAGCGCCTGGATGTCTTCGACGTATTCGCCGGTCCTGGTCCAGTCAACGCGCTGGGTGTGCCAGCCGTAGGACTCGTAGCGCTTCAGGACGTCTTCAGTGAAGGCGATGTCGGTGTCGTCCTCGATGGAGATGTGGTTCTCGTCGTAGATGACCACGAGGTTGCCCAGTTCCTGGTGCCCGGCCAGGGAGGAAGCCTCGGAGGTGACGCCTTCCTGGATGTCGCCGTCGGAGGCGATGACCCAGATGGTGTGGTCGAACGGGCTCTCGCCGGCGGGAGCATCGGCGTCGAACAGGCCGCGCTGGCGGCGCTGGGAGTAGGCGAAACCGACCGAGGAGGCCAGGCCCTGGCCCAGCGGGCCGGTGGTGATTTCAACCCCGGCGGTGTGCTTGTATTCCGGGTGGCCCGGGGTCAGCGAACCCCAGGTGCGCAACGCTTCCAGGTCCTTCAGTTCCAGGCCATAGCCGGAGAGGAACAACTGGACGTACAGGGTCAGCGAGGAGTGGCCGGGGGACAGGATGAAGCGGTCACGGCCGATCCAGTCGGCGTCGCGCGGGTCATGCCGCATCAGCTTCTGGAACAGCAGGTACGCGGCCGGAGCCAGGCTCATCGCCGTGCCGGGGTGACCGTTGCCGACCTTCTCCACGGCGTCCGCGGCCAGAACCCGGGCGGTGTCCACCGCACGCTGGTCCTCGGCCGTCCAGTCGAGTGTTGAATCAATGGTGCTCTCAGCGATACGTGTCGCGGTTGCAGTCGGATTCACGGTATATCTCCTTTGATACGGTCATCGGCCAATAGCGGCCGGTCTCTGGTTGCTACCCATAATTCCGAAACAAATGGGTAGGGGTAACACTGTTTTCTGACGGTTTTTGGCTATACTTTCGGATGGGCGGATGTTTCGCCCGGTGGCTGTGCGAGGAAGCGCGGCCGCTCACCAGTCCAGAAGGAATTCACTATGTCCCTTTCAGACCTGCCGTGGCCTCTTCTGCAATCCGTGGCAGCATTGGCTGATGCCCCCCTCGCCCAGATTGCGGAACGCCTGCGCGACGCGGCGCTGCCGCATCTGGGATGCAGCGCGCTGGTCATCTTCACCGAAGACTGCACGGGCCGCCCGCAGAAGAAGGCAGGCCAGGAAGACATCATCTCCAAGGTGTCCATCGCGGAGCTCGACGAGCTTCGCGCCGGCCTTTCGGATGAGACGCCGTGGTTCGGCGAAGCCGTGCTCGCTGGCCGGCCCCGGCCCGCACTGGCCATGAAACACGGCCCCAGCCAGGCCATCCTGGTCCTCACCGATCCCCGCCCGGAAGATCCACTGGACAACCCCGGGCTGGAACTGCTGACGTACCTGTGGGGCATTACGGCCCGCCGGATCCAGGAAAAGGTGGCCGATGCGTCGCCGTCGTACCTGGCGGAATCGCGGGCGGCCTCGGCTGAACGCGTGCGCGTGACGGCAGAACTGACTGACCTGCACTCCACCACGTTGGAGACCCTGCTGGCGGCCCTGCGCTCGTCCTCCCTGGCGGACGGCGCCGCCCGCGCGACGGTCACCGACCTCACGGCCAAGGCGCTGGTGGGGCTCCGCACCCTCAGCGACCGCACCACGGACCTTGTGGAAGAGCCCGTGGCTAAAGCCTTTGAACGGCTGCGGGAGGACCTGCGGCCGCTCACCAGCTTCAGCGGAACTGAGGTCCAGTTCATCGAACCGCCGCTGAACGGACGGGCCCTTCCCGGCGAAGTAGCCCACGCGGCGCGCGCTGTGGTCCGCGGGTTGGTGCTGGCCATGATGGAACAGCCCGAGGTCAGCAGGATCCGGACGCATTGGGACTGCGACGGCGAGAACCTGCTGATCAACGTACGTGACGACGGCGGCGGCGCCCTCACCACCCAGGACTCGAGCATCAGCCGTCTGGACCGCCGGGTCCAGGCGCTCAACGGACATCTGCGGATGGACGTCATGCCGGGCTGGGGTGCCGACATCTTCGTTTCGCTCCCGCTGGACCTGCCGGCCCGCCCGGCCGGGGATGCCGCGGGATGGAACCTCGCCGCCCGGGAACTTGAAGTGCTCCAGCACCTGGCCGCCGGGCACCGCAACCGCACCATCGCGTCCACCATGGGCATCAGCGAGAACACGGTCAAGTTCCACGTTCGGAACCTGTTCCGGAAGCTCGACGTCGGTTCACGCACCGAGGCGATTGCGCTGGCGCACAGCCACGGATTCCGGTGATCGGACAGGAAGTCCGCTCCCCCGGCTGAAGTGCCCGGCTCCGTAAGGGAGACCGGGCACTTCTGCGTTTGGCGCCGTTGCCGCTGGCCGGTCAGTGCGTTGTGCATGGTGGAACTCTTTCGCGTACTGCTGCTGGACGTTGGGCCGGAAACGACCCTTTTGGGTAGGTGGTGGTGGGGTTAGGTGGTCATGGTGGCGAACATGAGGGCCATGGTGGTGGCGCCGAGGGCTTCGAGGGCGTGTTCGGTGCGGGTGGAGTGTTTGCGGCCGTGGTGGGTGGTTGTGGTGGTGCGGTGGCGGAGGATGAGGATGAGGAAGGTGGTTGCGGCGGCGGCGAAGACGAGGGTGAAGGCGATGGCGGGGGTGTTGCCCAGGGCGGCGGTTGTTGTTGTTGCGGTGTCGGCGGTGCCGTGATGTGCGCTGTGGGTGGCGTGGGTGCTGGCCGCGGTGGTCCCGGTTGCGGTTGGGGTTGCCGTGGTGGGGGTGTGGGTGGTCATGAGGGCGATCATGGTGGCGGCGGCGGCCATGGTGAGGGAGTGGTAGGCGCATTTGAGTCTGCCTTGGTTGCCGGCGCAGAGGAGTTTGAATTCGGGGCGGGCGACGGCCTGGAGGGTGAACCAGAGCGCGGCGG